>NZ_CM001368.1:2555000-2855000 GCF_000177215.2 Solidesulfovibrio carbinoliphilus subsp. oakridgensis
AGCCTTGGTAGGCCATTACCCCACCAACAAGCTAATGGGACGCGGACTCATCCAACAGCGACAGCTTGCAAGCAGAGGCCGCCTTTCAATCAACCGAAATTGATTCGTATCCGGTATTAGCGGCAGTTTCCCGCCGTTATCCCGAACAGTTGGGCAGATGATCCACGCGTTACTCACCCGTGCGCCGCTCTACTCAGGGACCGAAGCCCCCTTTCTCGCACGACTTGCATGTGTTAAGCACGCCGCCAGCGTTCAATCTGAGCCAGGATCAAACTCTCCAGTTTAAATCCTTATAGCTGAAACGTGTGTTGCGTTGCCGCAACCCACAATGCTTACAGAAATCACCCGACTCGCTATTTAATTGTCAAAGACCCCGGTCGCTTCGAGCGACCCGGCCGCCCCGTTGGGCGCCCGTCGTGAGCCTGGGGAAGTTACCCGCCCCGCGGCCCGCTGTCAACATCTTTTTTCACTCGACTCCGAAGCGCCGTTGCGCCCCGGCCCGTGTCGGCTTCCCGTCGCGGAGGAGCGTTTCTACGCTTCCCCGTCCGGCCCGTCAACACGTATTTTCAACTTGGCTCGAATCGCTTGCGCGCTTCGCCCCGTGCCCGGCTTCCCGAAGCAGAGTCGGGCTGTCTACCCGACCGCTCCCGGCCCGTCAACTACTTTTTTTCAGAAATCCGCCGAAGGACCGTTGCCCCTCGACCCGCGCTGTCGGCTTCCCGACGCGGAGGAGCGTTTCTACGCGTCCCCGCCCGGCCCGTCAACACTTTTTTTCAACTTTCTTCCGGGCGGCCAGGCCGGCCCGCAATCCCCGTCGCGGCATGCCGCAGCGGGAGTGCGCTTCTACGTGCGGCGGCCGGGGCCGTCAACCTATAAATTGCCCTCGCCCTTGGTATTTTCCAAAACATCATCAATGGCGAAGGTTTGCGACTCGCATTTCCCCGGCCCAAGGGTATAGCGGCTGATGGTCCAGGCGTCGTTGTCGATGACGTCGGCCTGGCCCTCTCCCCCCGGGGACAGGGCCAGGGCCAGGGACTCCAGGAAGGCGTTGGCGTCCACCCACCGGCCCTCGTGCTCCAGGGCCAGGGTGCCGTCCCGGTAGTCCGCCCCTTCGAGCGGGCAGTCCGGGGCGAGGCCCGCCCAGGCTTCGAAGGACAGGCCCCGGGCCTCGCCGTAGACGCGCAGGTCCGGCTTCATGCGTCCGCCCCGCCCTCGTCGGCCAGTATCCGCCCGGCCACCTGCACGTCGTACATCTCCAACGGATCGGTCCCGGTCTGGCGCTTCTTGTACTCGGCGGCCGCCTCTTCGATGGCCTCGTAGGGAATCCAGTCGTGGCGCTCCCAGATCTCGGGGTGCTCCCGGTTCCACAGCCGGAACTCCACCTGGCCGAAGCGTTTGCGGACGTACATGCGCACCCGCTTTTCCAGCGGGTTGGGATAGTAATAGAGGCCCAGGGTATCTTTCATCGCTTCCTCCAAAGTGTGGTGCGGCGTCCCGGACCGCCCGGGGCCGTGGCCCCTGTCCCGGGACGCCGGGAAATCAGCCGGCCGGGCCGGCGAGGCTTCTCTCGAACTCTCCGAACGTGCGCCGGGCGGTCTCGTCCCAGGAGAAAAGCCCGGCCCGGGCCAGCCCCAGGCGGGACATCTCCCGGCGAAGGGCCCCGTCCCCGGCCAGCCGGGCCAGCATCCCGGCCATGCCGACCGGGTCGGACGGATCGTCCAGATAGAGCCCGGCCTCGCCCGCCACCTCGGGCAGGCTCGAGAGCTTCGCGGTCACCACCGGGCAGCCGCAGGCCATGGCTTCGAGCACCGGCAGGCCGAACCCCTCGTACCTGCTCGGATAGACCAGGGCCAGGGCCTTGGAATAAAGGGCCGCCAGGGTCCGGTCTTCCGTGTAGCCCAGCTCGATGGGCGGCGCGCCCTCCCTCCGCTCCCGGGACCAGCCGGACCAGCCGGCCGTGACCAGCGGCACGTCGAGGCCGGAGGCGGCCAGGGCCCTGGGGATGACGTGCAGGTTCTTGCGCGGGTCGTTGGTGCCGACGAAAAGGAAGAACCGCTCCGGCACGGCCGGGGGCAGGGGCGCGTCCACGGGATGGAACACGTCCGGCTCGTGGGCGTTCCAGGTGACGCGGATGCGGTCCGGATCGAGGCCGAGCACCCGGACCATCTCGTCTTTGGTAAACCGGGAGACGGCCATGAACCGGGCCACCCGGGCCAGCCGGCGAAAGAAGAACATCCGGAAATAGCGGACCCGCTCGGCCGGGTGGTGTTCCGGCATGGTCAGGAGCGACAGGTCGTGGACCGTGAAGACGGTGCGCACCCCGCGCGGCACGGCAAAAGGGAAAAAGGCGGCCTCGTGGTAGACGTCGTAGCCCCGGGCCGCCCGCCAGAAGGCGGCCTCCCGCTGGCAGTGCCGGGCCAGGCGCACGCCCAGGGCGGCCAGGGGCGGCAGCCTCCACAAAAGATCGGTCCACCTGGACCGGGCCGCCAGGTCGGCCGGCGGCTCGGGCGGCGTCGGCAGCACCCGCCGGCCGTCGAAATACCCCACTTCCAGCCGGTCGCCGTAGCCCCGCTCCAAGGCGGCGTACAGGCAGCGCAGGTATCGGCCGATGCCGGTATTGACCGTGGCCAGGGGCACGGCGTTGACGATGACGCGCAGCTTTCTCATAGATGATGGTCTGCGGAGAACCGGGGGAGGGAACCCCTTTTTGCAAAAAGGGGTTCCCTCCCCCGGACCCCCACCCTCCCCAAAAACTCTCCAAAAGGGGCGCGGCCGTACTGGCACCCCTTCGTTCGATGGCACGGTGAGCAACGACACGGCAACCCGCCGCAACACCCCCGTCGGGGGGGGGCCGGGGGGGGATCATCCCCCCCCGGCGGGTCCAGGGCAGAGCCCTGGCGGGGTCCGGGGCAGCGCCCCGGCAGGGATAGCGTGGCGGGCCGCCGCTGGCAATGGGGACCGGGAAAGCCGGGACCGGCCTCTTGCCCGGCCGGGATTTCGTGTTACAGTGGTGGCAGGGCGCATCCGCCACAGGGAGGGCATGAGCCATGGAATTCACGGAAACCGTTGTGCTGGCCGGGGTGGCCTACGACTACGACCCGACCTGCCGCATCGCCCTGGCCTACTGCACGGCCTGCGCCCAGGCCAATGAAGTGGAGGTCCGGGTCGAAAACGGCGTCCCCGAGTATCCCGGCTTTGTCTGCACCCACTGCGGGGCCTTCAACAGTCCGGAAGGCTGACCCGGAGTTGCCGGCCGCCGCCGCCTCGGCTACACCTCGCCTCACCGACGCTTGGTGTATCCGGGAGGTCCGCTGCCATGGAGCAGGACAAGAACGTGGCCTATTATCTGGAAATGATCGTCAACGCCCCGAGCTACCAGGATCTGGTCTTTTTCCGCAACCGGACCTTCGACGCCATCGAGGCCACCCTGGCCGCCGAGGACGTGGAGGCGGTGAAAAGGGCCTGGACCGAGCGGGCCAAGGACGAGAACGTGCCGGTGGTGCCGCCGGGACAGAAAAAGACGACCGGCGCGTGATTCCCGGCCGGGAAGGCGCCGACAGGGCCGGGACCTGACCGGTCAGGGGGCGTGGCGGCGTTTGAGGACGAGGTTGAGCGGCGGGCCGGATTTCGGGGAAAAGACGGCCTGGGCCTCGTTGGGGCCGACCATCGTCCCCTTGAGCAGGTGGCCGCTGGCGTGCTGGGCCGCGAACTGGTCGCCAAGGACCACCCCGGCCACGTGGTAGGTGTTGCTGCCGCCGCCGATGTCCGGGATGACGATCACGCCGTAGATCATGTCGCCCTGGCGGGTGAAGCTGGCCGTGACTTCCTGGCCCAGGACCGAGGCGGCCCACTCGCCGGCGATGTCCCCGGGAGGCGCGGCTGCGGCCGGCCGGCCGGCCAGGAGGGCCAGGAGGCAGAGCCCGGCCAGCAAGGCCGGAAAGGGACGCGCGAATCGGTTCATAACAGTCCCTCGCGTCGCATGTGGCTTATGTATTTGGCCCGAATGGCCTTGAGTTCCAGGATGATGGACTCGACCTGCGCGAAGTGGCTCGAGAATTTCACGGCCTCATCCAGTTCGCGCTGCCGTTTGGCCAGCCGCTGGTTGATGAAGTCGAGGAAAGCCTGGGGGCCGGATTCCTTGTTTTCCAAAGACTGCTCCAAAAATATCTCCGTCCGGCCTGCCTGAAGGGGCCAAGGCGGCCAGAGCCGCCGCCGGTGTTACGGCCTATAATCAGGAATGGTCCGGGCTTCAAGACCTTGGCGGGGAAAACTGCCGTCCCGGGAAAAGCGGAAGCCGCCCAGGCCCAGGGAGTGGCCCAAGCGGCTTCCTAAAAAGGCCGTGGTGGCGTGTTGGGGGAGGAGGCTAGGGGGTGGCCGCCACGGCCAGGTGATTTTGGCGGTGCTCATTCGGCTTTCGCCCACCGCGCTTTCGAGAGGGGTAAAGCAAAAGCGAGGCCAACTTGTTCGCCCTGCCCCTATTTTTTTTAACTTGTAAATTCATGCCATTATACCCTCTGGTGCGGCCAGGAACGGTCGATTCGGGATTTGGCCCGGCCACCACTCTTTCTTTTCGGTTAGCTTTATTACAATCTTAACGCCATGGGCCGGGGAAACCCGCGTTCGGGGCCGGGAGTGCGCCCACGGCGGGCCCAGGGGAGGCAACGGCACGGTGAAGCAGGTCAACATCGAGGACGCGGCCCATGGCATGGTGGCCGGCGAAGACGTGCGCGGCGCGGACGGGGTCCTGGTCCTGGCCCGGGGCACGGCCGTCGACGAGGCCCATCTGCGGGCCATGCGGGCCTACGGTGTCCGAAGCCTGTCCGTGGTTTCGGACGAGGCCCCACCCGGCGAGGCCGGGCCGGGCGGCCCGGACGACGGGACGGCGGCAACCGAGGCCCGCTGCCGCGCCCTTCTGGCCCCACGCTTCGCCGCCCTGGACCTTGACGCCCCCTTCGGCCGGACGGTCTTCGATCTGGCCGTCCGGCGCGCCGCCGCCCGGGCCCTGGCCTGCGGCCTGGACCTGGACGCCGTCCCGGCCGCCCCGCCGCATCTGGCCCCGCCGCCGGAAGCGTCGCTTTTCAGCGCCCGGGGCGTGGACCCGCAAAGCCTGGTGTCCGGCGAAGTGGAGCTGGCCAGCCTGCCCGAGGTCCACGTGCGCCTGCTCGACGCCCTCAATTCCGACAAGACCTCGGCCGGCGAGCTTTCCACCATCATCGGCCGCGATCCGGGCCTGGCCGCCCGGCTTTTGAAACTGGTCAACAGCCCGGCCTACGGCTCCCGCGCCCCGGTCGACACCATCAGCCGGGCCGTGGCCCTGGTCGGGCGGGCGGAACTGGCCACCCTGGTCATGGGCCTGGCCGCGGTCCACGCCTTTGGCGACATCGATCCCGAGCTGTGCGACATGCGGGCCTTCTGGAGCCACGGCGCGGCCTGCGGCACCTACGCAGCACTCCTGGCCGCCGTCTGTCCCGGCACCGCCCCGGACCGGGTCTTTGTGGGCGGGCTTCTCCACGACATCGGCCAGCTCGTGATCCTGCGCCGTCTGCCGGCCGCCGCCGGCCGGGCCCTCCTCCTGTCGCGCATCGAGGGCCTGTCCATCGCGGCGGCGGAAGACGCGGTCCTCGGCTTCGACCACGCCGCCGTCAGCCGGGCCCTCCTGACGGGCTGGCATTTTCCGGAAACGCTGACGGCCATGGCCGCCGGCCACCACCAGCCGGACGGCCGGCCCGAGGCCCGGGAGACGGCCCTTGTCCACGTGGCCGACATCCTGGCCACGGCCTGGGCCTGGCCGGCTTTTGCCGGGGCCACGGTCCCCGCCTTGTCCGAGCCGGCCTGGCGGTCGCTCGGCCTGTCCGCCGCGGTCCTCCCCGGCATCGCCGTCGCCGGCGAGGACCGCATCCGGGACACCGAAGCCGTTTTTTTTCCGGCCCAAACGCCGCCCCAGGCCCGGCCCCACCCCGACCCGAGGAAAAGGACATGACCCGCGATACCCGTCCCACCGTTTCCCGCCGCCATCTGGTCCAGGCCCTGCTCGGCCGGGAGATCCTGCCCGACCGGCCCCAGGCCGCCGCGTCCGCCCCGTCCGCCCAGTCCGGGGCCGAGCCGCCGGCCTCGCCCTATGCCGCGGCCGACGCGGCCTACGCCGCCGGCGACTACGCCGCCGCGGTCGCGGCCTACCGGGCCATCGTCCGGGGCGACCTGTCCAATGCCGTGGCCCGGGTCCGGCTCGGCCACGCCCTCTACGAGCTTGGCCAGCACATCCAGGCCCGGGTGGAGTTCGAGCATGTCCTGCGCCTGACGGGCGGGAGCGACAGGCTGGCCCGCCTCGGCCTTGGCCTCGCCTGCCTGGCCCTTGGCAAGCGGGCGCGGGCGGCCACGACCCTTTCCGCCTACGCCGACGCCGAGCGCCCGGAGCTGGCGGCCGCCGCCGCGGAGGCGGCCCGGGAACTTGCCGGCGACGGCGAGGCGGACCTGCCCGCCCTGCGCCAGGGACTCGACAGCCTGGCCCGGGCCACGGCCCTCCTGCCGGAACGGTATTCGGCCTGAGGCCCCGGCCCGATATTGCATCCGCCCGCCACGCGGGCTAGGGTTATCGGATCATGGCCAGCCATCCGTTCGGCGACCATATCCGCCAGAAACGACTGGCGCTTCGCGCCCGCGACGCGCGCTATTCCCTGCGCGCCCTGGCCGCGCGCCTGGGCATTCCGGTCTCGACCTTAAGCCGGCTGGAGCGCGGGGCCGCGCCCCACCTGTCCGAGGAACGCATCCGGGCCCTGGCGGCCGAGCTTGGCGAAAATCCGGACGTGCTGCTCGCCCTGGCCGGCAAGATCCCCTCGGACGTGCGCGACATCCTGCTGGCCCGGCCCCAGGCCTTCGCCGCCCTGGTGCGCGGGCTGGCCGGCTGGACCGGCTGGGCCGACCGGGACGTGACCGCCAGCCTCGATGTGCCCACGCTTCTGACCTCGTTTCGCGAAACCCAGCGCCTGGCCCGGGTGGGCAGCTTCAGCCGCGATCTCGTCACCGGGGAGAACTTCTGGTCCGAGGAGTTCTGCCGCATCTACGGCCTGCCGCCGGCCACTCCCCCGCCGGACCTGGACCAGTTCCTGAATCTCCTGCACCCCGACGACCGGCCGGCGGTCATGGCCGTGCGGGAAAAGCTCCTGGCCGGCGAAGGCCCCCTGCGCTACTCGTACCGTTTCCGGCGGGCGGACGGCCTGTGGCGGCACGCCAAGGCCGTGGCCCGGGCCGAGGTCGACGCTTCGGGCCGGACGGTGCGGCTTCACGGCACGGTCCAGGACGTGACCACCGAGCGGCAAGCCCTCTCCAACCTCCGGTCCATGGCCCGGTTTCCGGAAGACAACCCCCATCCGGTCCTGCGGGTCACCGGCGAGGACCTCCTGGCCTATGCCAACCAGGCCAGCCGCCCGCTCCTCGACCGCCTCGGCCTGAACGTGGGCCAGCCCGTGCCCCCGCGCCTCGGCGACCTGCTGGCCCGGGCCAGGGCCGCCGGGGAACGCCTGGAAGCCGAGATCGACCTTGACGGGGACGGGAACGGGCCCTGGCTGTCGCTGACCGTCGCGCCCCTGCCCTTTTCCGGCGAGGTCAACCTTTACGGCCGCGACATCACGGCGCAACGGACGGCCGGGCAGGCCCTGGCCGAGCTGGAAGTCCGCTATCGCCGGCTGTGCGACGACATGCCGCTCGGCTTTTTCCGGTCCACCCTTTCGGGGCGCCTGCTGACGGTCAACCCGGCCATGGCCCGGCTTTTCGGCCACGCCTCGCCCGAGGCCATGCTCGCGGCGGTCGGGGACAGGGCCGGCCGGCTCTACCAGGATGGGCAGCGGCAGCGGGAAATCGCGCACCGGCTCATCCACGAGGAGCCGGGGCTGCTCCATTTCGAAAACGCCTACCAGCGCCGGGACGGCACGATCTTTCTCGGCAACCTGCACGTGCGGCTGGCCGCCGACGCGGCCGGCGAACCGGTGGTGGAAGGATTCGTGGAGGAGAGCACGGCCCGGCGGCGGGTGGAATCCGAACTGGCGGCCAGCGAGGAACGGCTGCGGACCCAGTTGCGCAACTTTCCCCTGCCGACCCTGACGTTTCGGCTGGTGGGCCGCGAACTGGTGTTTTCCGACGCCAACAAGGCGGCCGAGGCCCTGTTCCGGGGACGCCTGTGCCCGTGCCAGGGCGCTCCGGCCGGCACCCTTTTCGACGACGCGCCGGAGATCTACCTGGCCCTGTGGAGCGCCCTGGAGTCGCGGCTGCCGGAAAAGCGCCGCCTGGAACTGCGGCCGCCGGGCGCGGCCGGGCCCGTCCTTTACGACATGACCTTCGTCTTTGCCGTGCCGGACGCGGTCATGCTCCACATCCAGGAAATCCCGGGCTGACCCCGGCCGCCGGCTCAGCCGGCCAGTTCGGCCAGTTCGGCCAGCACCTGCCCGGTCGAGGCAAAGGCCGCCCCGGCCAGGCGCATGGCCTCCATGGCCCGTTCGCCGTCCCCGTCCTCCAGCTCCGCGGCGGCGACGGCGTCCACGACCACCACCACGGCGAACCCGTGGGCCAGGGCCCCGAGGACCGCCTCCTGGACGCAGTACTCCGTGGCCACGCCGACGACGTACAGGGTGTGGGCCCCGAGGCAACGGAGCAGATCCGCAGCCAGGGGTTCGGAAAAAAGGGACAGGGCGTCCTTGTGAAAGACGATGTCCCCGGGCCCGGCGGCCAGGGCGTCCACGATGCGGGCCCCGGCCGTGCCGGCCACGCAGTGGGGCGGCCAGGTGCGAAATTCCGCCGAATCCTCGGGGTGGGCGTCGTTGTCGTAAAGGACCGGCACGCCCGCCGCCCGGCAGGCGGCCCGCAGCCGGGCCACGGGTTCGACGACCCGGCTGCCGCCGGCGAAATAGAGCCTGCCGCCGGGGATTAGGAAGTCATTTAACATGTCCACGATGATGAGCGCCTTGTCGGCCATACGCCTTCTCCTGCGAAGGCCGGCCCGCCCGTGTCAGGGAAAGGGAGGAATGGGGCGGCCGGCTGTCTCCGGCGGCGGCCCGGACGGCCTCAGTCCGCAGGGGCGGACGGGCCGGCGGGAAGGGCCGCCGGAGCGAGAATGGCCCGACGCAACAGTCCGGCCATTTCCGCATTAAGCCCTACATTGGCGTGGGTGTCCACGCTGTTGACGACCAGATCCGCAGATTTCCGGCCGGCGAGCACCGGGGTCAGGTCCACGGCCTCCACCCCCCGGCCCTTGCAATAAGCGGCCACCCGGGCGGTCATGGGAGCGCTCCCGGCCACGTCGGCCAGGCTCGGAATGAGAAGCGCGATCAGCCGGATATGCCGGTCCCGGCACCAATCCACGATGGCATCGAGCTCGGCCGCGTGGGCCGCCCAGACGACCGGGTCGGCGTAGGCCGCGCGCAGGCGGTCCCAGAACCCGCGCGAGGCGTCCTCCACGTTGCCGACACGGGCCAGCCGCCAATAGGCGAAATTGGCCAGGGCGAAGTGGTCGACCAGGTATTTCGCGGCCGCGCTCTGGGGAAACCGGACGGTAAAAGGCAGCGGGAAATGGCTTTTTTCGGCGGCGCGGTAGATGTCGTTGACGAAATAGGCCAGCACCACCACGTTCGGCGTCACGGGATAGGCGCGCAGGGCCTGGTCCTCGTCCACGGTGTCCCAGCCTATCTTCGAGGCGTGGGCCACCCGCCAGCCCGGGCCGAGCTCCCGGCCGAGGACGTCGCCGAAGCGGTCCTCGGGCCGGTCGATGCCGTGGCCGGCGGCAAAGGAATCCCCGACCACCAGCACGAGCTTCTCCGACCCGGCCTTCGGGCGCGGCTCCACGTCCCGGTAGCCGAGGCTGTTGACCGGATGCCAGTGGCGGTCGAACCAGTTGCGGCTCGACATGGTGATGTTGAACCCGTCGGACTGGGCGAAAAAAAGGGCCATGCCGAGTTCGAGGACAAGGAGGACGGCCAGGACGGCATCGACCGCGACCAGGGCGGCCATGCCGCCGGTCCGGGCCCGGCCGCGCAGCCGGGAGAGGCCCCACATGGCCAGCCCGTTGGCCAGGGCCAGGGCCAGCACGACAAGGAGCAGGTGGCCCATGGGCTTACGAACCGGCCGGGCCGCAGCCCTTGCGCCAGGACTTCTCCTCGCCGGCCCGCAGGCGGGCGATATTATCCCGGTGCTTCCAGACGATCAGCCCGGCCACGACCACGGCGGCCGGAACCAGGGCCACCGGACCGAGAAAAAGGACCAACACCGGCAGGGCCAGGGCCAGGACCAGCGATCCGGCCGAGACGTAGCCCGTAGCCTTGATGACCGCCACGCAGGCCGCGACCGCGAGCAAGGCCGTAAGCGGGGCCGCGCCCAGAAAGACGCCGATGGAGGTGGCCACGCCCTTCCCCCCCTTGCCGTAGAGGAAGACGGAATACATGTGGCCGGCCACGGCGGCGACGATCACCAGGGACAAAAAGAGCCAGGAGCCGGACATGGCCCGGGCCGCCAGGACGGGCAAAAGCCCCTTGGCCAGATCGAGGGCCAGGGTCAAGATCCCGTACCGCGAGCCGCAAAGCCGGGTCACGTTGGTCGCGCCGGTATTGCGGCTGCCGGCCAGCCTCGGGTCGATGCCGCAACCGGCCAGGGCCACGGCCAGGCCGAAGGGAAACGCGCCCACCAGATACGTCAGTCCGATAAAGAAAATATACGCCATACGCTCATTCGCTCCGTTTGCTTCCCCTGCCCCCCTTCCGGGGGTCCGGGGGGAATGATCCCCCCCGGCGGGTCCAGGGCGGCGCCCTGGCAGGGTCCGGGGCGGCGCCCCGGCCGCCGGAGGCATCTTCCTTTTCCCTTATGCGGCGCCGCCTTCCATGAAGAGGGCCTCGGTGCCTTCGGGCAGCCTGGCCGGGATCTCCTCCGCGCCAAAGACGCGCAGTTCGTTGGTCAGCGGGTCGATCCGGCCCAGACGTAGCGCATACCGCTGGCCGATGTAAATCGTGTCGCCGAGCGTGTCGCGGGTGGCCCGGACGTAGATCTGCATGTCCGGCAGGGCCAGGGACACGAACCCGCCGCCGCCAAGGTCCACCACGATGCCCTCGAAGGTCCGCTCGCGGCAGGTGCGCTGCAAAAAGAGGAGCTTCCAGTAGCGCGGCCGAAAGCGCTGCACCCGGCCCACGGCCTCGATGCGGGAGGTGAGGGCCGGCAGGCGGGCCTCCAGTTCGCCCCGGGTCCAGCGGGGAGCGCCGGTGCGGAGCAGGCTTTCGAGCTGGGCCAGGTTCATGAGGTCGGCGTAGCGGCGAAGGGGCGAGGTGACCGGGGCGTAGGCCGGCGCGGCCAGGGTGGCGTGGGGCCGGGGATCGGGCTCGGTCAGGGTCGGCGGCAGCTCGCGCACCACCCGCTGGATGGACGGCGGATTGTCGTGGATGCCCCGGACCTCGGGCGGCAGGGTGGCGTCCTGGGTCCGAAAGAGCATGGCCGCCCCGTGGGACACGGCATACTCGGCCGCGGCGGTGTTGCCGAGGATCATGAACTCGCTGACCATGAGCTGGGACTTGGGATAGGCCGGGCAAACTCCCATATCCACGGCCGTGTTGTCCGGGTAGCCGGAGAGGATGATGTCGGGCTCGGGCCGCTCGATGATGACCGCGCCCCGCTCCAGCCGCTGTTGGCGCAGCCGCACGGCCAGTTCGTAGCCAAGGGCCAGGTGCCCGGGCACGCCTTCCCCGGCCAGGGCGGCCTCGACGGCGGCGTAGGTGGTGTTCTCGGCCAGGCGGACAAAGGTCTTTCGCATGGCGAAGCCGACCACCGCGCCGTCCGGGGCAAAGTCCCACTCCATGACCAGGGACGGCCGGACCTCGCCGGCGCACAGGCTGTAAAGCCCGGTGCCAAGGGCCTCGGGCAGCATGTGGCTGACCCCTTCGGGCAGATAGAGGCTCGAGGCCCGGTGGGCCACGGCCGTATCGAGCGGCCCGCCGAAGTCCCAGTCCAGGGCCGGATCGGCCAGGGCCAGGACCAGCCGCACGCCGCCGTCGTCGCGGCGCTCGGCGAAAAAGGCGTCGTCGATGTCGCGGGTGGTGGCCGAGTCGATGCTGACAAAGGGAATGGGCTCGGGTTCGCGGCAGAGGGCGGCCAGCCCGGCCTTCCTGGCCTCGATCTCGTCGGCGTAGGGTTGCCACCAGTCGTCGCCCGGGGCGTAGTCGGCCGTGTCGAGCAGATAATTGTAATGCGGCGGGACGATGCCCCACTGGGTGGCCAGGATGTAGGCCTGGAAGGGATGCTCGGGCAGGCCCTTTCGCAACATGGCCCAGAGCGTGGCGGCCTCGGGGTCGTCGGCGTCGGCCATCAACCGGCGAAGGAGTTCGGCCAGCCGGTCGGCGGCGGCGGGATCGAGTTTGGCGGCCAGCCCGGCCGCCTTCTTGCGGTCCCCGGAGGCCCAGCCGGTCCACAGCTCCTTGAAAAAGGCCTGCCCGGCCACCACCACCTTTTCCCGCTCCTCGGCCAGGGCCGCCTCGGCCAGGCGCCGCTCCACCGTCTCGGCGGAATAGACCTCGAACTTCGGCGGGTGGAACTTGAAGTGGGTCTTGCACCCGAGCAGGGCCCGGCCCATGGCGGCCACGGCGTCGACGTCGGGCGTCTCGCCGACGAGCCCGGCGAACCACTCGGCCGACTCCTCGCGGACCTCACCCTGGGCCAGCTCCCACAACTCCAACGGCTCGATGGCCTTGGCCGCGGCCTCGCGTTTCGCCTGATGGCCGGAGAGAATCTCCAGGATCTCGCTTCGGTCCCTGGCCCCGTCGTAGCGCGGCCCCATCCAGGGCAGCACGCGGGAGAGGGCCATCTTCTCCTCGCGCCGGGTCAAAGTGTAGAGCCGCAGCCGACCCGAAGACTCCTCCAGCACCCAGGCCACCTGCGGCTGGTTGCCCTGCATGAACTCCACCAGACACCCCGGCCCGGCATACCGCTCCAACGACATGAAATATCCTTATGGGAGGGAGTGAGAGGAGAACCGGGGGAGGGAACCCCTTTTTGCAAAAAGGGGTTCCCTCCCCCGGACCCCCACCCTCCCCAAAAACTCTTAAAGGGGTTTGTCTATGATAATGGCCACGAGGAGGGTGGCACACTGCGCGACTGATACTTTGACGACAGGAATAACCAACTTTTTCCCGTCGAGGGGGTCCGGGGGGATCATTCCCCCCGGCCGCCGGAGGCATCTTCTCTTTACTTAATGTCGAAACGACCGTTGTCCCGTGAAGACCATGGCAACCTGGGGCGTGGCTTCGTTGCAGGCGGCGATGACCTCGGTGTCGCGGATGGAGCCGCCGGGCTGGGCGATGGCCGTGACCCCGGCCGCGATGCACAGGTCCACGCCGTCGCGGAAGGGGAAAAAGCCGTCCGAGACCAGAACCGTGCCGGCGAGGCCGCCGTTGGTGGCGTCGGTGCGGGCCGTGATGTCGGCCAGGGATTTACGGATTTCGGGATCGCCCTTGGCCTTTTGGGCCAGTTCGTAGAGCGACAGCTTGTGGGCGGCGAAGGCCAGGCCGTCGGCATACTTGGTCTTGGCCTTGTGGATGGTCAACTCGACCACGCCCACCCGGTCCTGCTCGCCGGTGCCGATGGCGACGGTTGCTCCGTCCTTGACGAAGATGACCGAGTTGGACGTGACGCCGGCCTCGACGGCCCAGGCGAAAAGGAGGTCTTCGGCTTCCTGGGCGCTCGGGGCCCGGGCCACCACCGTGGTGCCGGCCTTGTCCGTGGCCTGGGCCGGCAGGAAATCGCCGACAGCGAGGATGCGGTTGCGGAAGGAGAACTGGAGCACCAGCCCGCCGTCGGCCAGGGACTTGACGTCCAGAAACGGCTGGCCCACCAGCTTGTCGAGCTGGGAGAGGCCGGGCAGGCGGAAAATGCGGAGATTCTTCTTGGATTTGAGGATCTCCAGGGCCTTTGGCTCATAGTCCGGGGCGGCCACCACTTCGACGTACACGGCGTTTATCTGCTCGGCCGTGGCCACGTCCAGGGTCCGGTTGACCACCACGGCCCCGCCAAAGGCGGCGATGCGATCGGCCGTGAAGGCGGCCTCGAAGGCCACGGCCAGGCCGGCGTCGGACCAGGCCGCGCCGCAGGGATTGTTGTGCTTGAGGATGACGGCGGCCGGTTTGGCGGTCAGGTACTGTAATATGTTGACGCCGTTGTCCACGTCGGTGAGATTGGTCTTTCCCGGATGCTTGCCGCTTTGGAGCAAATGCTCTTCGGTCGCGGCACAGACGAGCCCGTCGCCGGGGCCGCGAAAAGTGACGCCGCCGAGCGTGAGGCGACCGTCGACCGGGGCGTAGAGAGCGGCCGGCTGGTCCGGGTTTTCGCCGTAGCGCAGGCCCTTTTCCTCGCCGTCGATGGTCCAGGTCCGCTTGGCGAAGGTGAGTTCGGCGTCTCCGAGCCTGATGGCGAGTTCGGCCGGGAAGGGATCCTCCACCATGGTGGTGTACATTTTTTTCAGGTCGCTCATGGCTGCGCCGCTCCTTGCGTTGTCGTGCGTGGGGATGCCTAGCACAGCCGGCGAGGCTCGGCAATTTGCATTTGGAAGGCCCGGGCAATTCTGCTAGGAAGGCCTGTCCGCGCCCTGCGCGGCCGTATTTCGGGGAAGGGAGCGCTCGTGGAACAGGTGTTGCTGAAATTGGCCAGGCAGCTTCGGGCCTTTGACGAAGCCTCGCTCATGGCGCTCTGGGACAAATACGCCGACTCGGTCACCCGGTTCGAGCCGTCCCAGCGCTGGGAAGAGTCGGTCCTGGTCCTGGCCATGATCCAGGGCATGCGTTTTAAAAACCAGTTGTTCAATCACCATTGGGCCGAAGGCCGCCTGCCGGGCCAGCCGGCGGCGACCGCGCCGGCCGTTGCCGCGCCCGCGCCGGCCGCCGCCACGGACGCGGCGGATCGTCCGGGCGAAGCCGGCACGCCGGCGCCGGCACCCGCCGCCGGCAAGCCGCGCCGGGGCAAAGTCCTGGCGTTTCGACCCAAGGAGAGAGGGGAGTCCTAAGGTTATGGCCGAATACCGCAACCAGCAGACGCCCGGCGCAGGCCGGGGCATCGTCATTCATGGCGCGCAATGGGGCGACGAGGGCAAGGGCAAGATCGTCGACCTGTTGACCGAAACGGCCAAAGCCGTGGTCCGCTTCCAGGGCGGCAACAACGCCGGGCACACCCTGGTCGTCGGCGGCGAGAAAACCGTCGTCCACCTCATGCCGTCGGGCATCCTCCACGACGGCACCACCTGCCTGATCGGCAACGGCGTGGTGCTCGATCCCGAGGTCCTGTGCCGCGAAATGGACACGCTCGGCGCCAAGGGCGTCCACGTCACGCCCGAACGGCTGATCGTCTCGCGCAAAACCCACGTTATCATGCCCTACCACCGGCTCCTCGACGGGGCGCGCGAGACGCTCTTGGCCGGCGGCAAGATCGGCACCACCGGACGCGGCATCGGCCCCTGCTACGAGGACAAGATGGCCCGCATCGGCATCCGGGCCGGCGACTTCGCCGATCCCGACCTCCTGGCCAAGAAAATCGCCAAGGCCCTGGTCGAAAAAAATATCCTCTTCACCAAGCTCTACGACATGCCGGCCCTGGACCCGGGCACCGTGGCCGAAGCCCTGGCCCCGGTGGCCAAACGCCTGCTGCCCTACCTCGGCGACGTGTCCTCGGTCATCCAGAAGACCATGGCCGCCGGCGGGGACGTGCTCTTCGAAGGGGCCCAAGGCACCCATCTCGACATCGACCACGGCACCTACCCCTTCGTCACCTCATCCAACACCGTGTCCGGACAGGCCGCCGCCGGCAGCGGCTGCGCGCCGGACGTCCTCGGCCGGGTCGTGGCCGTGGTCAAAGCCTACACCACCCGCGTCGGCTCGGGACCCTTCCCGACCGAACTCTTTGGCACCGTCGGCGACTACCTCCAGGAAAAAGGCGGCGAGTTCGGCGCGACCACCGGCCGCAAGCGCCGCTGCGGCTGGCTCGACCTGGCCTTGCTCCGCGAATCCGCCCGCCTGTCCGGCCCCACCGACATCGCGCTGACCAAACTCGATGTCCTCAGCGGCCTCTACGAAATCAAAATCTGCATCGGCTACCGCTTCAAGGGCAAGATCTACGAATATCCGCCCCAGGAAGAAGGGGCCCTCGAACACGTGGAGCCGATCTACGAGACCATGCCCGGCTGGGAAGAAGACCTCTCCGGCATCACCGCCTGGGAAGACCTGCCGCTGGCGGCCCGGGAATACGTCTCGCGCATCGAACAGTCGCTCAAAACCACCTGCTCCATCCTGTCCGTCGGACCGGATCGGCGGCAGACCATCATTCGCGGGTAGTTGTAAATAAAGAAAAGATGCCTCCGGCGGCCGGGAGGGGGTCACCCCCTCCCGGACCCACCCGAACGGGGTGGACGGAAGGAAGCGACGGCGTAGGCGGCCGGCCCGTGTGAAGTTCTTTCTTAAGAGTTTTGTCCGTAAAATTCCTTCAAACTCGCCCCGTCCCCGGGGCGACGGGCCTGTGTGGCCGGAATTGGCCGGCCGTGCTGGCTGGCTTTGCAGCCAGTGTCGGCCGGCCAATTCCGGCCACACCGACGCACTCCCGCCCTTGCCCGCCCCGCCACCCGCTTACCCCTCCCCCGCCCAGGGGGTCCGGGGGGGATGATCCCCCCCGGCCGCCGGAGGCATCTTCCCTCTCCCGCACCCCTCCCCTTCCCCGCCCCCACTACGGAGCAACACCATGACACCCCCCACCACCTTTTCCCATCACCACCTCTCCACCGCCGCCGCAGCCTTCGCCATCCCGGAGCGCCAGACGCACGTCCTGGCCGGGCTCCACGGCCTGACGCGGGCCATGCCGCAGGCGCTGATCCTGGAGGGCGGCCAGGCGTCGGAGCGGGCGGCGGTGGCGGTGTGGCTGGCGGCGCGGCTCAATTGCCGGGAGGACGGGTCGCCGTGCGGCCGGTGCCCGACCTGCCGGCAGGTGCTGGACAAGGTGTTTCTGGACCTCCAGTATTTTGACGGCGGCGTGGAAACGATCAAGGTGGACACCATGCGCGAGGTGCGCCGGCTGGTCGGGGAGCCGCCGCGCGGCCCGGGCCGGCGGGTGATCATCCTGGCCGAGGCCCAGGGCTTGACCGACGAGGCGGCCAACGCGCTGCTCAAAGCCATGGAGGAACCGCGCCCGGGCAACGTGTTCGTGCTGCTCGCGCCGCAACGGGAGCGTCTTTTCCCGACCCTGGTGTCGCGGTCGTTCGTGCTGACCCTGGCCTGGCCGGACACGGCCGTGCCGGCCCCGAGCGGCGGCGAGGACGATCCCTGGCCGCTGCTCGACGCGTTGCACCAGTTCTGGCGCACGGGCCGGGGCTGGTTTTCGGCGGCCAAGGGCCGGCCGACCAAGCTTTGCGCCGAGCGGGCCCTGACCGAGCTGTCCCGGGGACTGGCCGGCTATCTGGCCGGGCGCAACGATTCGGATCTGGCCGTCCTGCTCGGCCCGTGCCGCGACCCGGACATCCCCCGCCGCTTCGACCTGCTGTTGTCCGAGTGCCAGGAAGCACTCATCGTGACCGTCAACCCGGCCCTGGTCCTCGACCGCCTGGCCACCCGCGCCTATCTGTGGTTCCGGGGGTAACGTGAATAGGTGACGGGGTAGACGGAAGAATGCCTCCGGCGGCCGGGGGGGACACCCCCCCGGACCCCCTGAAAGGGGGAAAAAAACTCCCGCGCACCTGGCGAAGCCGGCCAAAAGTTTTTGGGAAGGGGTCCGGGGGAACCCTTTTTCCAAAAAGGGTTCCCCCGGCCGCCGGAGGCATCCCCCCTCCTGCCGCAAAAAAACGCCCGCCACCGGTGATCCGGCGGCGGGCGTTCTGATTGCTGGTCAGGAACAGGAGGCGGCTATTCGGCCGGGGCTTCCTCGGCCTTTTTCTTTTTCTTGGGCACGCCCTGGAGGAAGATCGTCTGCTGCTCGGTGGCAACGGGACGATGCTCCTTGGTCATGGACAAGCAGCTGGTGGGGCACACGTCCACGCACACGCCGCAGTACACGCAGGACATGGCTTCGCAGGTCCAGGTGCCGGCCTTATTGTCCACGCTGATGCACTGGGACGGGCACTTGATCTGGCAGGTCCGGCAGAAGATGCACTCGTCGATGTTGTTGACGAGCGTGCCGCGAAACCCTTCGAAGTGGCCCCGGACGGCAAAGGGATAGAGCCGCGTGGAGCTTTTGCTAAAAAGGTTCGTGACGACGTTTTTGGTCATGTTGAACATGGAAACGCGCTCCTTTTTTACCGTTCGGTGCAGCTGATGCAGGGGTCGATGGACAGCACGATGACCGGCACGTCAGCCAGCTCGCACCCCGGCAAGATGGCCAGAAGCGGCGGGATATTGGCGAATGTGGGGGTGCGGATGCGCACGCGCTCCATATTCTTCGAGCCGTTGCCCTTGATGTAGTACATAAGTTCGCCGCGCGGCTGTTCGACCCGGGTCACGGCCTCGCCATCCGGCTTGCCCTTGACCTTGGCGGCCACGAGGCCGGTCGGCAGGTCGAGGTTTGGCGGGGGCGCGGCAGTGATCTTGTGGTGCTTGTCGCGGTTGTAGGCCTGCATGATGTCCCGGCGTTCGCCGGCAACGACGGGACGCGGCGTGTCGTCTTCCATGGCGCCCTCGACGTTGACCGAGGTTTCGCCGGCCGGCATGCGGGCGATAGCCAGGCGGACGATGTCGATGGACTGGAGCGTCTCGCGGAAGCGGACGGCACAGCGGGCGTAGGAGTCGCCGCCGTATTCGACCACCGGCTCGAAGCCGAGTTCGTCAAAGGCGGCGTAGCCGGTCTGGCGGGCGTCCTGGGCCCAGCCCGAGCCGCGCAGCATGGGGCCGACCGCGCCGAGCTGGTAGGCCTTTTCCTTGGAAAGGACGCCGATGCCGACGGTGCGTTTTTTCACGGTGTAGTCATTGAGGATGGTGGTCTGGAGCTGCTTGATCTCCTTTTCGGACAGGGCCAGCTGCTGCTCGATCCACAGGCACTGTTCGGGGGAGAGGTCGCGGCGCACGCCGCCGATGACGTTGACCGAAACCACCACGCGGTTGCCGCAGGTGGCTTCCATGATGTCCATGATGCGCTCGCGCACCCGCCAGAACTGCATGAAGAGGCTTTCGAAGCCGAAGGCATCGGCGAAAAGCCCGAGCCACAGCAGGTGGGAGTGCATGCGGTGCAGCTCGCCCCAGATGGTGCGCAGGTACTTGGCCCGGCGGGGCACTTCGACGCCCATGATCTGCTCGACGCCCTCGCAGTAGCAAAGGGCGTGCAGGCACGAACAGATGCCGCAGACGCGCTCGACGATCTGGATCATCTGGTTGAAGTCGCGGATTTCGCACAGCCGTTCCAGGCCCCGGTGGACGTAGCCGAGGGTCGGCAGGGCCTCGATGACGGTCTCGTTCTCGATCGTAAGTTTCAGGTGCAGGGGTTCCGGCAAAACCGGATGCTGCGGACCGAAAGGCAGTATGGTACGGGCCATAAGCTTCCCTCTTTAGGACTGTTTTTGAGCCACGCTGACCTTGCAGAACGGCATGGCGCGGACTTCTTCTTCAAGATAGAGGGCTCCGCCGAAATCGAGCACGATGTCGGAGAAGCAGATGCCGAACTGGTCGCGGATCTCGTTTTCCACGAGCAGGGCGGCGAAGTAGACCGGAGAGATGCTCGGGACCACCGTATCCTTGGGGATGGTCAGGCGGTAATGCCGCATGACCAGGTCCTTGTCGTAATGGTAGAGCAGATCGAAGTTGTTGTCGGCGAGCTGCACGGCGGACATGGTGACCAGCCGCCAGCCGTCGTCGAAGCATTCCTTGGCGACGTCCTGAACGGCGTCGAGGGAAAGGGGGATGGTTTCCAGCACGGTTGTTCCTCGCTACGGGCTTGCGCCCGTTTGGATCTTGTCGTTTCCGCAGGGCCGCTCTAGGCGGTCATGCCGAGCAGGCCCTTGACCTTTTCCAGGGCCGCCACCACGCCGTCGATGATGGCTTCGGGCCGGGCCGGGCAGCCGGGCACGTAGACATCGACCGGGATGACCTTGTCCACGCCGCCGACCACGTTGTAGGCCTCGCGGAAGACGCCGCCGGTGCAGCCGCAGGCGCCGATGGCGATGACGGCCTTGGGTCCGGGCATCTGGTCGTAGATGTTTTTGAGCACATGCTTGTTGCGGTGGTTGACGGTGCCGGTGACGAGGAGCACGTCGGCGTGCTTGGGGTTGCCGACGTTGATGATGCCGAAGCGTTCGATATCGTACAGGGGCGTCAGGCAGGCCAGCACCTCGATGTCGCAGCCGTTGCAGCTGCCGCAGTCGAAGTGGACCACCCACGGGGACTTGATGCGTCCTTGATTGATCATGTTGCCTAACATGGGTGCGCTCTCTTTGGCTTAAAGGTCGTTATTGGGCATAGAGCCAGATCATGTTGACGACGGTCAGGGCCACGCCCATGCCCACGGCGGACTTGAGCATGAAGTGCCAGGTCAGGCGTGCCGTGACGTTGTCGATGATGATCTCGGCCAGGTAGGTCAGCGCCACCAGGACGACCATGCCAACGACGCTCGTGGACCAGAACAGGGCGCACAGGCCAAGGACCAGGATCACCTCGTACCAGTGGGCGATCTCGATCATGGCCAGGAAGGGGCCGGAGTATTCGGTGTAGACGCCGCGCACCAGCTCCTGGTGGGCGTGGTGGCAGGCCGAGATGTCAAACGGCGACTTGCGCAGCTTGATGGTCAGCGCGTAGCCGAGCACGATGAACATGAGCGGGATGTCGTAGAGGAGCGGCCGGGACAGCTCGAAGACCGCGCTCACCTTGAAGCTGCCGGTGACCATGGCGATGGCCGCGAAGACGAGGATCAGAAGCGGCTCGTAGGCCAGCATCTGCAGGAGTTCGCGCTGCCCGCCGATCTGGCTGTAGGGCGACGGCGAGGCCAGGGCGCCCATGACCAGGAAGACCGCGCCGACGGTGAGGACAAAGAAGATCAGCAGCAGGTCCGAGCCGATGAAGAGCAGGACCACGGACAGGGCGGCGGCCACCACGTAGACGTAGGCGCAGATGGCCTGCCAGGTGTTGGTGACCATGGGCTCCTTGCCGAGGAGCTTTAAGACGTCATAGAGGGGCTGCAGGATCGGCGGTCCGACCCGGGACTGCAGCCAGGCGGTGATCCGGCGATCCACGCCGGTGATGAGGGCTCCGAGGACCGGAGCCAGGATCAGGGCCACGATGGCGAGCAGGATTTTGATAATCACAGGGCGCCTCCGAAGAGCATGATCACGAGAACGGCAAGCGCGATGGCGTTGATCCACTTCGACAACATGGCTTCGCCGAAGAACTGCTCAAGGTAGTAGTTGCCGGACGCCGCGGCCACGTGCATGCCGAGCGGTCCGAGGAAGCCGGGCTTGCCGCCCACGGTCTGCTGTTCGCCGCACATGTACGGGTCCGCGATCTGGGCGGCCGTCACCTTCCGCGACTGCTTGATGGCGAAGTAGAGGCCAAGGCCGAGCAGGAGAAAGAGCGGGTAGATGATGAAGACGCCGGTGGACGACTCGAAGTTGCCAAGGCTCACGGTGTAGGCCGTGGTCTTGTAGTACATGGCCACGACCGGGGCCACCAGGCCGTTGTAGACAAAGGGCGACAGGAAGCTGACCACCACGGCCAGGCCGGCCAGGACCACCAGCGGGAAGCGCACCGTCGAGGCCTGGGTCTCGGGCTTGATCTTGCCAAAGGGCGTGGCCAGGAGGATGCCGGCCCAGCGGCACCAGAAGAGCACGGTCAGGCCCGAACCGAGGGCCAGCATGACCATGACCAGGAACTGGCCGTTGGCGGATTCGATGGCCATCCACTTGGCCATGAGCATGCCGAAAGGCGGCAGCATCATGGTCACGACGCCGATGACGGTAATGAGCGCCGTGCGGGGCATGACGGCCCACAAGCCGCGCATGTCCTCGATGTCGCGCGAGCCGATCTTCTGCTCGATGGCGCCCACGCACAGGAAGAGCAATGCCTTGGAGATGGCGTGGAACAGGATCAGCAGGATGGCCGCGGTGATGGCGGCCGGGGTGTTGATGCCGGCGCAGGCGATAATGAGGGCCAGGTTGGAGATGGTGGAATAGGCCAGGATCTTCTTGCCGTTGGACTGGCCGGCGGCCAGGGCGGCCGTGGCCAGGAAGACGAAGGCCCCAAAGAGCGCGATGAAGTTGGACAGGTACGTTCCGGCGTAGATCGGGGCCAGGCGCACGATGATGTAGACGCCGGCCTTGACCATGGTCGAGGAGTGGAGCAGGGCCGAAACCGGGGTGGGCGCGACCATGGCCCCGGTCAGCCAGCTCTGGAACGGGGCCTGGGCGGCCTTGGTCATGCCGGCGAAGACCAAGAGGAACATGGGGATGAGGATGGCCCCGCCGGCCACGGCCATCTCCGGCCCCTTGGCCAGGATGTCCTGGAGGGACAGGGTGCCGGCCGTTTTCTGCAGGATGATCAGGCCAAAGAGGAAGGCCGTGCCGCCAAGGACGTTCATCCACAGGGCGCGCTCGGCGTTCTTGCGGGCGATCTCGGTGTCGTCATGGCCGATCAGCATGAACGAGCACAGGGTGGTGCACTCCCAGAAAAAGTACATCCACAGGAGGTTGTTGGCCAGAACCAGGCCGTTCATGGCCCCGAGGAAGAGCACGATGAAGAAGAAGAACCGGGGCTGCCTGGATTTGGGCAGGTGCAGATGCTCCTCGTGCTCCTTCATGTAGCCGATGCCGTAGACGGCGATCAGCGAACCCACGATGGAGATGATGAGCACCATGATGAGGCTCAGGTCGTCGGCGAAGAAGGCGGGCGTGGCCCCATGGTCGTGAACCATGAAGAAGTCGAGCCAGACCAGACCGAGGATTTGGGCGGCGGTCAGCCAGATGATGATCTGGTTTTTTCGTTTGAAACCTACCGCCAGGACCACAAACAGTATGACGAAGTCGCCAAGGGTGACGAGCGTATCATACAGTGGGGCCGGCGACAGGATGAACGCTCCGCCGCGGAGCATGGCCAGTGATGCGAGGGCAAGCACCCCCGCCGTGGCCACCAGGATGACCTTGCGCACGTTTTGCTCACGCAAAACGAGCAACACGGCTGCAACCAGGAATGGCAGCAGCACCGTCGCAAAGACCAACGTGTCGAGCATAGGCACCTCGGAAAAAAGTTTAGGGACCGCCATGGACACACGCCCTGCCCCCGCCGCGGGACAGAGCAATCCACGAGCAATGCGGCCGCATGCTTTGGAAAACCCTAGGCCCCATGGGGGAGAGCGTCAAGTTTAGGCGTCTTATAAGAAATTGCCACCCTGTGCAATAGCGTGATTCCTTTCACAAGGGTCCCTCTTCAGGCAAAAAACGCCCTCCGGCACCCGCCCCGCCTGACTCTCGTGGGCCTACGACAGTCACTCTTCAAAAAAATATCGTGATTTCAAACTATTACCTTCAGGAAACTTTTTGGTGCCAAGAACGTTTTTTTTGGGCCGACCCCCTTGCCTTTCATGGCGATGTGGTTAGATACATTTCCGCCCGCCGCTAGCACTCCTCGCTTGCGAGTGCCAGCGGCGGGCCATTCCCCCCAAATATCCATGGAGGCAACCGTATGAAGCTCAAACCCTTAGGCGATCGCGTGCTCGTGAAACGGCTGGAACAGGAGGAAGTCACGAAGGGTGGCATCATCATCCCCGACTCCGCCAAGGAAAAGCCCATGAAGGGCGAGGTCATCGCCGCCGGCCCGGGCAAGATCGGCGACGACGGCAAGCACGTGCAGATGCACGTGGAAAAGGGCGACCTGGTCCTTTTCAACAAGTACGCCGGCACCGAAATCAAGGTCGATGAGGATGATTTCCTCGTGATGCGCGAGGATGACATCCTGGCCATCATCGAAGCCTAAGGCCCTCCCCATTCCCCACTGAATCATTAGACAAGGAGAAACATACATGGCTGCCAAAGATATCTTGTTCGATGCCAGAGCCCGCGAGAAGCTGAAACGTGGCGTTGACAAGCTTGCCAACGCCGTGAAGGTCACCCTGGGACCCAAGGGCCGCAACGTGGTCATCGAGAAGTCCTACGGCTCCCCGATCATCACCAAGGACGGCGTGACCGTGGCCAAGGAAATCGAGCTTGAAGACAAGTTCGAGAACATGGGCGCCCAGATGGTCAAGGAAGTCGCTTCCAAGACCTCGGACATCGCCGGCGACGGCACCACCACCGCCACCATCCTGGCCCAGGCCATTTACAGCGAAGGCGTGAAGCTTGTGGCCGCCGGCCGCAATCCCATGGCCATCAAGCGCGGCATCGACAAGGCCGTCGAGTCGGTCGTGGCCGAGCTCGAGACCCTGGCCAAGCCCACCCGCGACCAGAAAGAAATCGCCCAGGTCGGCACCATTTCCGCCAACTCCGACGCCACCATCGGCAACATCATCGCCGAGGCCATGAACAAGGTCGGCAAGGAAGGCGTCATCACGGTCGAGGAAGCCAAGGGCATGGAGACCACCCTGGACGTGGTCGAAGGCATGCAGTTCGACCGCGGCTACCTCTCCCCCTATTTCGTCACCGATCCCGAGCGCATGGTTTGCGAGCTCGACGAGCCGCTCATCCTCATCAACGAGAAGAAAGTCTCGGCCATGAAGGATCTGCTGCCCATCCTCGAGCAGGTGGCCAAGATGTCCCGGCCGCTTCTGATCGTGGCTGAAGACATCGAGGGCGAGGCCCTGGCCACGCTGGTCGTCAACAAGCTGCGCGGCACGCTCCAGGTCTGCGCCGTCAAGGCTCCGGGCTTCGGCGACCGCCGCAAGGCCATGCTCGAAGACATCGCCATCCTGACCGGCGGCCAGTCCGTGTCCGAAGACCTCGGCATCAAGCTCGAGAACATCACCCTGGTCGACCTCGGCAAGGCCAAGCGCGTCATCGTGGACAAGGAAAACACCACCATCGTCGACGGCGCCGGCGATGCCGAGAAGATCAAGGCCCGCGTGAAGCAGATTCGCGCCCAGGCCGACGAGACCACCTCCAGCTACGACAAAGAAAAGCTGCAGGAGCGTCTGGCCAAGATCGTCGGCGGCGTGGCCGTCATCAATGTCGGCGCGGCCACCGAGACCGAGATGAAAGAGAAGAAGGCCCGCGTCGAAGATGCGCTGAACGCCACCCGCGCGGCCGTTGAGGAAGGCATCGTCCCCGGCGGCGGCGTCGCCCTGGTCCGTTGCGTCAAGAGCCTGACCGACATCAAGGCCCTGGACGACGACGAGCAGTCCGGCATCGAGATCGTGCGCCGCGCCATCGAAGAGCCGCTGCGCCAAATCGCGAGCAACGCCGGCTTCGAAGGCTCCATTGTCGTTGCCAAGGTCCGTGACGGCGCCGAGGGCTTCGGCTTCAACGCCGCCACCGGCCAGTACGAAGACCTGATCGCGGCCGGTGTCATCGACCCCAAAAAGGTCACCCGCATCGCCCTGCAGAATTCCGCTTCCGTGGCCGGCCTGCTCCTGACCACCGAGGCGGCCGTGGCCGAAAAGCCCGAGCCGAAAAAAGACATGCCCGCCATGCCCGGCGGCGGCATGGGCGGCATGGGTGGCATGGGCGGCATGTACTAGACGCCCTTTGCTTCACGTTACCGCCTTCAGGGCGGCCGGACGAAAGTCCGGCCGCCTTTTTTTTGGGAAAAGATGCCTCCGGCGGCCGGGAGGGGGTCACCCCCTCCCGGACCCACCCGCCCCGGGAAACGACGAAGGGCGGTCCCATACTGGGACCGCCCTTCGTCGTTTCGCGCCCCCTTTCGGGGGGGCCGGGGGGGATGATCCCCCCCGGCGGAGAGGTCCAGGAGAGGCAGAGCCTCTCCTGGCCGCCCGAGGCATCTTCCTTCCGTTCCTCTCCTACCGGCAGTGCTCGCTCATATACCGGCCGAGGCGCTCCAGGCCTTCCTCGATGTTCTCCAGGGAATTGGCGTAGGAAAAGCGCAGGTGCCCTTCCCCGCCCGGGCCGAAGTCGATGCCGGGCGTGACGCCGACATGGGCCTTCTCCAGGATGTCGTAGGCCAGCGCCAGGGAATCCGGGTGCAGGTGGTCGGCCCGCACGAACACGTAAAAGGCGCCCGTCGGCTCCACGCGGGGAGAAAGGCCGAGCTTTCTAAGCCCCGCCAGGAGAACCTTGCGCCGCTGGTCGTAGGTCCGGCGCATGGCTTCGGCCGCGGCCAGGCCGTCGGGCGAAAGCGCGGCCAGACCGGCCCACTGGGCCACGGACGAGGCGCAGATGAAAAGGTTTTGCTGGAGCTTTTGCAGGATCGGCATCATTCCGCGCGGGGCGATCAGGTAGCCGAGGCGCAGGCCGGTCATGGCGAAGCGCTTGGAGAAGCCGTTCAAGACGATGGCGTCGTCGGAGAATTCCAGGGCGCACCGGGCCGGTTCGCCGTAGGTCAGGCCGTGGTAGATCTCGTCGGAAATGACGGGCACGCCCATGGCGCAGGCCGCATCCAGGGCCTCGGGGGAAATGAGCGTCCCGGTCGGGTTGGCCGGGGAATTGATGAGAATGCCGGCGGTCAGTTCGCTGACGTTCTCGCCGATCAGGTCCGGCGTGAACTGGAACCCGTCCTCCTCGGCCACAGGCACGTAGTGCGGGGTCAGGTTGGTGAAGCGCAGGAAGTTGGGGTAGCAGGCATAGGCCGGGTCGGTGAGGAGGATGTGGCGGCCGGGCCGGGCCAGGACGCCGAAGGCGAGCAGCATGGCCGGCGAGGTCCCGCCCGTGACCAGCACCCGGTCCGGCGAGACCGACACGCCGTATTCCCGGCCGTGCAGTTCGCAGATGGCCTCGCGCAGGGCCGGAATGCCAAGGCTGTGGGTGTAGTGGGTTTGGCCCTCGTCCACGGCCTTCTTGGCGGCCTCTTTCACGCAGTCCGGGATGTCGCAGTCCGGCTCCCCGATCTCCAGGTGGATGACCCGGTGGCCGGCGGCCTCGATCTTGTGGGCCTTTTCCAGAATGTCCATGACGAGAAACGACGTGATGTCCTTGCAGGCGGGATTCATGGCGGTTGTCCGATTGGTTTTGCGAAGGATGGGCGCGGCCCGGGCCGCGCGGGAATGGCGGATGTCCGGCCCCGGCCCCGGCTTCGCTGCAAGGACCGGGGCCGGGACCGAAGCCCCGTCTGTTTGCGCCGTGCGGTCAGGCGGCGTCGTCGGCCGGAGGCTGGCACATGCCCGAGGGGTGGGCGTACCGGTCGTTTAGGGACTGGATGTATTTCTCGCTGTCCGCGATGACGGAGCCGAGCATCCGCCGGGCCTTCTGGCCCCAGCCGGCCGGCTCCAGGCGAAAGATCGAGCGCCAGAAGACCGTATTCTTGGCAAAGGCCCGCAGGAGCCCCTCGCGGACCGGGCCGTGGGGATAGCTCTTTTCCACCAGCCGGGCCACGGCCGCGGCCGACCACTTGCGGGCGAGCAGATGGAGCCAGAGGCAGCCGCCGAGGCACAGGGCCACAAACGGGATCCAGCGCCAGGATTCGTCGAAAACCCAGCCCAGCCAGGCCGGCACCAGGCCGGTCGAAAAGGGGTGGCCGGTCAGGATGTAGAGGGCGGCCAGGACCAGGGCGACCAGCCCGAAAAGCATGCCGTCGCGCTTGAGCACCCCGGCCCGCCAGCGCAGGAAAAGCCCCCGCAACTCCGGCACCCGCACGTCCTCGACCTCGCGGGCCAGCTTTTCCAGGTCCCCGACGATGCGGTAGGCCCGCTCCACCCGGACGTGGTTCATGCGGTTGTGGATGGCGGCCATGTCCGCGTCGCGCTTGGCCTCGAACCGCAGGCGCAGGGCCTCGTCGGCGATGGGCAGGGCGGCCGAGGGCGAATAGATGCGGTAGAACTTGCCGGCGGTTAGCCCCTGCTGGGCCAGGGCCCGCTGCCAGGCGCCGACCACCTCTTCCGGGTTGTCCTCCCGGGCGGCGATGTCCATCTGGTTCAGGATGTAGATGAACTTGTTCGAATCGCGGCGGTTGATGGTGGCCGCGACCAGGTGGGTCAGCGTGTCGCGCATGGCCCCGGGTTCGGGGCGGCGGGCGTCAAAGAGGACCAGCACCAGGTCCGAGAGGTCCATGATGTGGTTGGTGATGCGCAAGGTCGAGGTCCGCTGGGCGTCGGCGTCGAAGCCCGGGGAGTCGATGAGAATAAGGCCCCGCAGCTTGTCGCTCGGACTGGTCTTGAGACGAATGTAGGAATCGATGCGCCCGCCCTCGCCCGGCTCCACCTTTTCGAGCTCCTCGCTCATCTTGTAAAAGGGAAAGCGCAGGTCGGCGTTGAGCGCCGTGCCCGGCAGGACCCGGGATTCGCCGGCCGCGTTGTAGCAGATGACCGTGAACTTGTCGTCCACGGCATGGGAGCCGGTCTGCTGCACGGGCGTGCCCAGATAGTAGTTGATGAACGTGGATTTGCCGGCGGAAAACGGGCCCAGGATGGAAATGAGCGGCCACCAGGCGATCTGGGAGATGGTGGACTGGTCAGAAGCCAAAAGCCCAAGGCCTCGACAGACGGTGTCGAGCTTTTTGAAACTCCCCACCGCATCGACCAGAAGCGGGTTTTCCAGTTGCAGATGCTCTTTGAGGCTGGCCAGCCTGTCGCTCAGTCTGCCGTCTTCCATGCGTCCCCCTGCCCGTGAAGAATGTCCCTATCTATCGAAGAACGCGACATTCGTCGAGATGGGACCGCCCTGGCGGCCCGCCTTCGGAAGGGCGGCGGGAAAATTCTTGCCCCGGCCCGGCCCTTGCCGCTATCCCGGACAGGCCCGGCCCGCAGCGGCCCCCAAGGAGGCTTGGCCATGCACGAGGAATCGCTTGGCACCGTCATCCGCGACTTTCTCACCGGCGAGGAAGTCCCCGAAACCTCCTACGAGGAGTTCCGGCAGGCCCTGGCCCGGCTCCTGGTGGAGGAGAAAGGCTATCCCAAGGACAGGCTCCGGCCCAAGGTCGGGGTCTGTTTTCCGGTCGACGGCGAGGCCTACACCCGCATGGTGGACCTGCTCGCCCTGGACGCGGCCGGACGGCCGCTCCTCTTCGCCATCTTCTGTTCCGGCGAACCCGGGTCCTACGTCCGCGAGGCCCTGGCCGCCGGCCGGATCTACCAGGACGGCCCGGTGCCCCTCGTCTTGGTCACCGACACCCGCGAGGCCGTGCTCCTCGAAACCGCCACCGGCCGGGAACTCGGGCGCGGCCTGCGGGCCATTCCCACCTGGCGGCAGGCCATGGACTTGCAGGCCCCGCTCCCGCAGCTGTCGGACGAGGCCCTGCGCCTGGAACGCCGCATCCTTTTTGCCTACAGCGAGTTTCTGGCCAACGGCTGCTGCCAGGGAGCCTGCCGGCCCAAGGCCCGGACCTAGTGTCGCGCCCATGGAAAAGTACATACTTTTTATGAATAACCATCTAATATAGTTATTTTTTATTAAAAATACTGGCGTATTTTTTTAAGGGCCGCCGCCCTCCGTCCAAGCGTCCCACCCGATCATCGGGACGGGTTTCCAAAGGGCGGCAGCCCCTTGGCCGCCGGAGGCTTTCCCCCTGACCCGTTTTGCAAGTCGCTTCTGGCCTCCGGCCCAAAGATGGCGTATAAGGCGGCATGGAGCGCGATTCCCAAACCCCGGTCATCGAAGTCGAGGCCGCGCGCAAGGACTACGGCCCGGTCCGGGCCGTGGACGACGTCAGCTTCGTGGTCCGGCGCGGCGAGTGCTTTGGCCTCCTTGGCCCCAACGGCGCCGGCAAGACCACCACCATCCGCATGATCTACGGGTTCTCGCCCCGCACCTCGGGCTTGGTCCGGGTCTTCGGCCTGGACATTGCCACGCACTTTCGCCGCATCCGCTCAAGGCTTGGCGTGTGCCAGCAGGGCAACACCCTGGATCCCGACTTGAGCGTCCTTGAAAACCTTCTCGTCTTTGCCGGCTATTTCCGCATCCCCCGCCGGGAAGCCCTGGCCCGGGCCGGGGAGCTGCTGGCCTTTTTCGCCCTGGAGGGCAAAAAGCGGTTCCAGTACGAGGAGCTGTCCGGCGGCATGGCCCGGCGGCTCATGCTGGCCCGGGCCATCATGAACAGGCCCGATCTGCTCATCCTCGACGAGCCGACCACCGGCCTCGATCCCCAGTCGCGAAACACCCTCTGGGACCGGCTGCTCGACCTCAAGCGGCAAGGCCTGACGATTCTTTTGACCACCCACGCCATGGAGGAGGCCGAGCGGTTTTGCGACCGCCTGTGCATCATCGACCACGGCAAGGTGGCGGCCGGCGGCGACCCGGCCGGACTGGTGGCCGCGAGCGTCGGCCGCCATGTCCTCGAGGTGGAGTCGCCCGGGGCGGACCTGCCGGCCTACCTCACGGCCGAGGGCCTGCGTTTCGACCGGTCGGGCCGGCGGCTCCTCATCTACGGCGAGGACCGGGCCACGCTCCTCGCCATCCGGGACCGGTTCTGCCCGGAGGGCGGCTATTTCCGGCCCGCCACCCTGGAGGACGTGTTTTTGCGCCTGACCGGCAGGGAGCTTCGCGAATGACGGGAGATCCGCGTTTCACGGGCCTTTTCTGGGCCGTCTGGCGGCGAAACCTGCTGGTCTACCGCCGCATCTGGGCCATCAACTTCCTGCCGCCGCTCCTGGAGCCGCTTTTTTATCTCCTGGCCTTCGGCCTCGGCTTTTCCGGGCTGGTGGCCGACGTCACCTGGCAGGGGGAAAAGCTCGGGTTCACGCAGTTTTTCGCCCCGGCCCTCATTGCGGCCACAGCCATGTGGCAGGCTTTCATGGAGACGTCCTACAACTCGTTTGTGCGGATGTTCTACCAGAAGACCTACGATGCGCTCCTGGCCACGCCCTTGTCCCTGGAAGAGATCATCGTGGCCGAGATCGTCTGGGGGGCCACCCGGTCGGTCATCGCGGCCGTGCTCATGCTCGGCGTGGTGGCCGGCCTCGGCTACGCCCCGAGCTGGCAGGCCCTGGCCGTCGTTCCCGTGGCCCTCCTGGGCGGCCTGGCCTTCGGGGCCATGGGCATGGCCACCACCTCGGTCACCGCCTCCATCGACATGTTCAACATCCCGATCTTCCTGGTCATCACCCCGATGTTCCTTTTTTCCGGCACCTTTTTCCCGGTGGACGCCCTGCCGGCCTGGGCGGGAAAGCTCGCCGCGCTCATGCCACTCTACCACTTGGCCGAACTGACCCGGGCCGCCTGCCTCGGCCGGCTGACCCCGGCCTCCCTTGGCAACGCGGCCGTGCTGGCCGGCTTCTTCCTGGCCTTTTTGCCCCTGTCGCTCGCCGGCATGCGCCGCCGCCTCGTGCGGTAAGTTGGGGCTCCGCCCCAAACCCCGCCAGGGCGCCGCCCTGGACCTGCCGGGGGGATGATCCCCCCGGCCCCCTGCAAAGGGGAGACTGAATAAACGTGGTGCAGCGTCGGCGGCGTGACCGTCGTCAATGGCAAAGGCCAAGAGAGGTGTGGGGGGGCTGCGGCCGCCTGCAGGCCGCAGGGGAAAGCTATTCCGGCAGGAGCCGGACAAAGCCGAAGGACCGGCCCGAAACGTCGAGACAGGGCGTGTCGCCCGGGGCCTGGGCGGCGGACTGGCCCGGGAAGGCGTCGGCGAAGAGTTCGCCCGCAAGGCCCGATTCCGGGTAGGCGAAGAGCACCCGGCCATCCGGGGAAACGACGGCGAAGGCCCGGCCCAGGGCCCGGGCCACGGCGTCCAGGAGCGGGCGCGGCAGGGCCGCCGGATCGACCGGGCAGGGGCGTTCGCGGTGGCGCCGGGTGATGGCCATTTCCAGATTGGCCTTGAGGTCCAGGAGCTTGACCGGCTTCTGGATGTAGCCGGCGGCGCCCGTGGCGGCCACCCGGTCCATGATCTCGCGGTCAACCGCCGCGGTCAGAAAAATCACCGGCACGCCGAGCCCTTCGATGATGACCCGGGCCGCGGCCACCCCGTCCATGGCTCCGGCCAGGTTGATGTCCATGAGCACCACGTCCGGCAGGAGGACCGCAGCCTCGGACACGGCTTCCTCGCCGGTCTCGATCTCGGCGCACACACTGTAGCCGAGCCGGTCCAGGATCTTGGCGGCCACCCGGGCCGACAGCGGGTCGTCCTCGACGATGAGCACCCGGCGGCGGGCGGTGGCCTCCAGGCGTCCTTCCACGATCTCCATGGCGGCTCAGCCCCTGTCCGCGAGGGTGATCTTTTTGTGGGCGTCCTGGATCTTGTAATACAGGTCGTCCATTTCGGCCGGCTTCATGAGATAGTCGAAGGCGCCCTGCTCCATGCCCCGGATGGCCACGTCCACATTGGCGTGCCCGGTCAGCATGATGACCTCGACCCGGGGATGGGCCTCCTTGATGCGGGTGAGCGTTTCCATGCCGTCCATGCCCGGCATCTTGACGTCCAGGAGCACCACGTCCATGGGATTGTCCGCCAGGATGGCCAGGGCCGCCTCGCCGCTGTTGGCCGTCAGCACGGAAAGGCCTCGCCGGGACAGGCGCTTTTTGAGCGTGTCCACGTAACTTTCCTCGTCGTCGACCAGGAGCACCCGCACTGCCTCGCTCACGAATTTGCCTCCGCTCGGACTTGGTCCAGTCGTGCATCCATAGCCGCGCGGCAGGGGAAAAGCAACCGCCCGGACCCGTGTTGATACTGCTGTCGCCGGACCGAATACTGCCACGCCTCCCTGAAGGAGCCTTCCGTATGACCCCGCTCGACCTGAACGCCTTGCAAGGCCTGGTCCGCCTGGCCGGCCACGCCGTCCTCGACCTCTACCGCAACGGCTTTTCCGTGGAAGAGAAATCCGACCACACTCCGGTGACCACGGCCGACAGGCGGTCGAGCGAAATCCTCCTCGAGGGCCTCGCCCGCCTCTTTCCCGACATCCCGGTCATCTGCGAGGAGACGGAAAGCGCCCCCTACGCGGTCCGGCGGCGCTACAAGCGGTGCTTCGTGGTCGATCCCCTGGACGGGACCAAGGAATTCATCCGGCACTGCGACGAATTCTGCGTCCTGCTCGCCCTGGTCGAGAACGGCAGTCCGGCCTTCGGCGCCATCCACGTCCCGGCCACCGACACCCTCTACTGCGGCGGGCCCGGCCTCCCGGCCACCCGCCGCGTGGCCAACGGTCCGGCCGAGCCCCTCCGGGCCGCGGCCCCGGCCCCCGGACAACCGCTCGTCATCCTGGCCAGCCGCTCCCACCCCGACCCCGGCCTCACCGCCTACCTGGGCCGGTTCCCGGGCTGCCGGCTGGTCCACCGGGGCAGCGCGCTCAAGTTCTGCGCCCTGGCCGACGGGACCGCCCACCTCTACCCCCGGCTCGGCCCCCTCCGGGAATGGGACATCGCCGCCGGCCATGCCGTGCTCGTCGGCGCGGGCGGCGCCATGACCGCCCTTGACGGCTCGCCTCTGCGCTACAACACGGCCGAACTCGTCAGCGGGCCGTTCCTGGCCCGTTCCTTTTCCGATGGCGTGGTCCCGTCGAACCTGCTATTCATGGAAGCACCATAAGCCGAGGTTGGTGGCGGGGGCGGACTACTCTTCACAGGGAGAAGGGGGAGGCCATGACCACGCGTCTGACACTCTATCTTTCCGGGACCGACCCAGGATCCCGGCGGATGACCGCGGCCTTGCGGGCCTGGTGCGAACGGGAGCTTGGCGGCGACTACCGGCTCAACGTCCTCGACATCAGCGACTGGCCGAAGCGGGCCGAAAATCTGCCCATCCTGGCCACGCCGGCCCTGGTCCTCGAATCGCCGGGCCGGATCACGGTCGGGGACCTGTCCGACATTCCAAAGACCATGGCCGCCCTGGGGTTGGCCCCGAAACGGGAATAGCCGGCCGGGCTAGGGCGCGGCCGGCTGCTCGTGGGTCAGGCAGTGGATGGCGCCAAGGCCCCAGACCAGGTCCACGGCCGAGATCCCGACCACTTCCCGGCCCGGGAAGGCCTCGGCCAGGATGCCAAGGGCCTGCCGGTCGCGGACATCGTTGAAGGTCGGGACGAGGACCACCCGGTCGCCGATGAAAAAGTTGGCGTAGCTGGCCGGCAGCCGCTGGCCCTTGAAGACCAGGGGGTGCGGCATGGGCAGGTCGATGACCGAAAGCCTGCTCCCGTCGGCGAGCGTCGCCCCGGCCAGGCGCTCGCGGTTTTCGGCGAGCACCCGGTGGTTGGCGTCGGCCGGGTCGTCCTCGCGGCAAAGGACCACGGTGTCTGGCCCGACAAACCGGCACAGGTCGTCCACATGGCCGTGGGTGTCGTCGCCGGCGATGCCCTTGCCGAGCCAGACCACGTTTCGCGCCCCGAGATATTCCCGGAAAACCCCCTCGTAGTCCGCCCGGCTGAAACCGGGATTGCGCACCTGGACCGCCGCATCGAGGAGGCACTCCTCAGTGGTCAGGACGTCGCCCCGGCCGTTGCCGTCCATGCCGCCGCCCTCCAGCACCACCCGCCGCCCCTGCCAGACCGGCTCCACCACAGCAAGGCCCAGCTCCCGGCAGACGGCCGGCCCGGCCACGTCGTCGAGGCGGTGGTCCGGGTACTTGGCCCAGCCCGTGAAGCCGAAATCAAGGGCCACCACCCGGCCGGCCTCGTGCACGAAAAACGGCATGAAGTCCCGGGTCCAGCCCCGGTCCATGGGCGCGGTGAAAAATTCCACCAGCCCGGCCTCGGCGCCGACGTCCCGCAGTACCCGCCGGGCCGTGGCCTCCTGCCTGGCGTCGCGCACCAAGAGGCGGACCCGCTCGCCCGCGCCGGTCAATTTCCGGATCATCTCGCCATAAACCCAGGCGATGGGCGAAAACTTGCCCGGCCAGTCCGAGGCGTTACCCGGCCAGGCCAGCCAGACCGCCCCGTGCGGCGAAAATTCCGCCGGCCATGTGAACTGTCGCTTCATGGAATGTTCTCCTCTCCCTACACCTGCCGGCAGACGTAGAGCACGAGGCCGGTGACGGCAAGGGCTATGCCGGCCGCGCCCAGGGGGCCGGGCCAGGGGCCGGCCAGGAGCAGGGTTTCGCCCAGGAGCGAGAAGACGACTTCCAGGGACTGGGTGGCGTCGGTGGCGGCCAGCTCGTAGGCGTTTTTGGCCCGGCTGCGGGCGCGCAAAAAGATCGAGGTGGCGATGACGCCGGAAAAAAGGGCGACCAGCCCGGTCTGGAGGACCTGGTCCGGGGACGGGGCCGGCGGCCGGGTGACGGCCACGAGGACCAGCCAGAAGGGGATGGAGCCGATGGTCAAAAGCAGGGTCGGGGTGCGGCCGGCGTCCAGGGCCGGCTGGTCGATGCGCGGAATGCGCCCTCCCCCGCCGTGCCGGGCCTCCCACACGAGCTGGTTGCCGAGCGGATAGGCCACGGCCGCGACCAGGACGGCCGCGATGCCGAGCAGGCTGCCGACGTCCGGCGCGTTTCGGGCCTGCTCCAGATTGACCAGCACGATGCCGCAGAAAATAAGGGCCGTGAAGGCGAGGCCTTTTCGCGGCACCGCCCGGCCGAGCAGGGCCAGGACCAGGGGTGTGGCCAGGATGGTGGCCTGCCAGGTGGTGGCCACCACCCAGCCCGGGGAAAAGACCGAGGCCAGGGTCACGCCGGCGTAAAAGACGCCGAAGCCGACCGAGCCGGCCACGGTCCAGAAAACCGGGTGCGCGGCGAAAAGGCCGAAAGCCCGGCCCACGGCCCGGGGCCCGCCCGTGCCCAGGGTCCAGGCGAGCAGGATCGGCAGCATGAAGGCGTAGCGCAGGCTGGCCGACCAGACCCAGTGGCCGCCGGACAGGCTCATGGACCGGTTGAGGACAAAGGTCGTGCTGAAAAAAAGGGCCGCCAGCGCCCCGAGCCAGACCAGTCGGAACATGGCGCGGCTCAGGCCAGCCCGGTTTCGGCCGCCACGCCGGCGATGGCCCCGATGGCCAGGGCCAGGAACTCGTCCAGCGGCAGGCCGGCCTTGTCGCACTCCAGGATGTTGGCCCGGCGGACGTTCGCGGCAAAGGCCTTGTCCTTCATCTTTTTCTTGATGCTCTTGGGGGCCATGCCGACCATCTTGTCGGGCCGGACCAGGGCGGCGGCGCTGATGATGCCGGTGACGGATTCGGCGGCCCGCAGGGCGAAGTCAAAGGGCGTGGCCGGGGCGACGCCGGTGTGTTCGTCGTTGTGGGCGGCGATGGCGCGAAGAGCCTCGGCCGGCAGGGCGTCCGGCGGCAGCAGGCCGGCCAGGGCCAGGCCGTGCTTTTCCGGGGCCTCGGCCGTTTGCGGATAGTCCAGGTCGTGGAGGAGGCCGGTCAGGCCCCACAGGTCCGGGTCGTGGCCGAGGCGGGCGGCCAGGGCGCGCATGACGGCCTCGGTCTGGCGGCCGTGGGCCACGAGGCCGGGGCCCGGATTCTGGGCCAGGACGAGGGACAGGGCTTGGTCGCGGCGGATCATTTGGGTTCCTTGGCTGGTTCCTGGGCCGGTTCCTTGGCGGGTTTGGCGTCGGCCGGGTGCAGGGCGTCGAGGTCGGCCCGGATGTCCTTGGCCACCCGTTCGGCATAGGCCAGGGCCACGCGCTTGGCGTCGTCGAGGTTCGGAATCTTGTCTTTGAGCGAACGCTTGCCGACCTGGATCTTCCAGCCCGGGGCCCCCATTTTTTCATGGATGACGGCCACGAGCAGGGCCTTGCCGAGATTGATATAGTGGGTGCTGTCGTCGTGTCGGGTCCATTCGGCGGTCATGGCGGCTCCTGGCGGTGCAGGTGGGATGGGTGGCCTTTACCACGATGCGGACCGGGGGCAAAGGGCGGCGCGGGCCGGACCGCCGGCCAGGGAACGGATCAGGCGGGGAAACGCAGGGTGAAGGCCGCGCCGCCCTCGTTGCGGCCGGCGACCTCGCCGCCGAGCTGGCGGGCCAGGTTGGCCACGAGCTGCATGCCGAGCGTGCCGGATTTTTCCGGGGCAAAGCCCGCCGGCAGGCCCGGGCCGTCGTCGCGGACGGTGATGGAGACGGTGCCGCCTTTTTCGTCCAGGCTGATGCCGAGGGTGCCGGCCTCGCGGCCCCGGAAGGCGTGCTTGGCGGCGTTGGTCAACAGCTCGTTGACCACGAGGCCCGTGGGCACGGCCTTTTCGATGGGCACGCTGACCGGGCCCAGGCGGCAGTCGAAGGACAGATGCGGCGCCTTCGGCTCGTGGCCGAAAATCCGGGGCAGGAGGTCCCGGATGTAGTCGTCGAGCCGGACCCGGGCCAGGTTGCTCGAGCGGTAGAGCTCCTCGTGGACCAGGGCCATGGAGGCGATGCGGGTGCGGCTTTCCCGGAAGCTCACCAGGGCCGCCGGATCGGTGATCTGCTCCTCCTGGAGATAGAGGAGGCCGGAGATGATCTGCAGGTTGTTTTTGACCCGGTGGTGGATTTCCTTGAGCAGGATCTCCTTTTCGGCCAGGGATTCCCGGATGCTGCGCTCGGCCTCCATGCGCTCGGTGACGTCCTTGTCCACGCCCCGGTAGCCCGCGAGCCGGCCGGCCGCGTCCAGGAAGGGCACGCCCTTGGTCAGCAGGCACCGCCGGCTTCCGTCCGGGGCCACGCGCCAGTTGGCCAGCTCCCCCAGCGGTTCGCGCCGGGCCTTGGCGGCCTCGAAGGCCTGGCGCAGGCCCGCCTCCTCGCCCGGGGCCAGAAAGTCGAAGGGGGTGCGGCCAAGGAGGGCGTCGGGCTCCCAGCCGAGGACCTCGCGGACCTTGCCGCTCACGGAGGTGTAGCGGCCGGCCGCGTCGATCTCCCAGAAGCAGTCGGCCATGCTGGCCGCGAAATGGGCCATCCGCTCCCGGCTCTGCCCCAGGGCGGCCAGCGCCTCTTCCCGGGCCGCCTCGTGCTCGGCCAGGAGCCGGGCCGTGGCATCCAGGGCCCGGGCCACCTTGCCGAGGCCGACGTCGCCGTGGGGCAGGTCCGTGCGGGCGGCCAGGTCGCCCCGGCCGATGCGGCCGGCAGTCTCGGCGATGCGGTCCAGGCCCCGTTCCAGGACCTTGCCGCCGAAAAACCAGGGCACGGCCAGGGCCAGGCCGGTGGCTCCGGCCAGGAGGGCCATGTTGGCCAGGAGGGCCCGGCGGGCGGGCCCCAGGACCGCGCTCTCGGGCAGGCCGACCACAAAGGCCATGTAGGCCGGCGCGTCGTCCGCCAGGGCAAGCTTCTGGTAGGCGAAAAAGCGGTTTTGGCCGTCCGTGCCCGGCAGGAAGAACTCGCCCTCCCGGCCGCCCTGGCGCAGGACCTGCCAGACTTCCTGGCGGATGGGCCGGCCCAGGGGGTTGGCGTCGGCCCGGGGCCGGTAATAGAGCCGCCTGCCCGCCTGGTCCACGATGCCGAGGATGGAGCCCTGGGGCAGGCGCATTTCGTCAAAGGCGTCGTCGTAGGTGGTGAGCTTGATGGCGATCACGAGCACGCCGGCCACCTCGCCCCGGTCGTTTCGAAAGGCCATGGAAAACGGGAAAATCGGGGTCGGGGCCGACCGGGTGACGACGTATTCGCCCACCGAGAAGCCGCCCGAGTCCATGGCGGCCCGGAAATGCAGACGGTCGGCCAGATTGACGCGGCTGGTCGGCCGGCCGGCGGCGAGGATCTCGCCCTGGCGGTCGATGGCCAGAATGTTGTTGTAGAGGGGATTTTGGGCCAGGAGCGAGGCAAAAAGGGCGTCGCAGGCCGGGATGTCCAGGCGGCGGACCTCGGGCATGGCGGCCAGGGTGGCAAGGAGCAGGCGGGTGCCGTCGGTGAGGCGGGCCTGGAGGGTGGCCATGGCGGCCGCGCCCTGCCGGGCGTCGTGGGTGGCCTCGTCCATGAGGTGGCGCCGCTGGTCCATGCCGTCGAGGACCAGCAGGCCGAGAGCCGGCAGCACGGCGAGAAACCCAAGCAGCAAGAGCCCGGCACGGATGGAAAGCGACCGGCGAAGCTTCACGATCCGTCTCCAGCGCCCGCCCGGGGCTGGCCGTTGGGAGGTTAGCGCCTGCGCAAAAAGCCGAGGACCTGCTCGGCCAGGCTCCAGCCGAACCGCAGATCCGTGACCGACCGCAGGACTGCGGCCCGGGCCTGGCCGAATTCCCGCCGCAAAAGCCGCCGGCCAAGCTCGCCCCGAAGGGCGATCCCCTGCTTCTTGGCGGCGATACGCCGCAATTGCCCGTCTAGAAACATTCCCCGTCCTTTTTCAGTTCGCCAATGGTCTGGGCAAAGGCCAGGGGCAGCCGGGCCACCCGACGGCGCAGGCTCCAAAGAGCGGCCCAGGCCACCACCAGGCAGACCCCGGCCCCGCCGGCCACGGCCGGCAGCCGCCAGGCCGGCGGCACGGCCAAAAGGACCGCCAGCACGGCCAGGGCCAGGCCGACGGCCAGAAAAACCGCGCCGAGGCAGGCCAGGATCAGGAACTGGAGCAGCCGGATCTTGGCTTCCCGGGCCTCGAGCCCGAGCAGCTCCAGCCGGCCGGCCAGCAACTCGGCGGCCAGGCCAAGGACCCGGCCGCCGGAGGCGACAGTTTCGTCAAACGCGCCAGATATGCGCATCATGCTACTTCCGGCTCAGGAACCAGCCGAGGAGCAGACCCACGAGGAAGGTGCCGCCGATGACCTGGTACGGCTTGTCGTGGACCATGCGGTCGGCCGAATCCACGGTGTCGTCAAAGAGGCCTTCGACGTTGGAGTATTTTTCCCTGGCCATGGCCAGCCGGTCTTCCAGCTTGGCGCGCACCTTCTTGATCTGCTCGTCGGCCTGGCCGGCCGTGGCTTCCAAAAGGGCGTTGGCATGGCGCATGAGCTCCTTGAGCTCGCCGGCCGCTTCGTCCTGATAGGCGTTTTTTCTGAACATGAGGCTACCTCCATGGAGACGTACGATCTTTTGGAGCCAGCGTAGCCCATAAACGGAATCGATGTCCACGCATAAGACATCTTTCAAACGACAGGAACGTCTTTTTTCTCCCAACCAAGGCCGGGCGGCCGGAGAACGGACGCGACACGGCCGCAGACCCGCCGGCTGCGTGGCCGGGCCGGGTCGGCGTCGTGGCAAAAAAGGCGGGGTGCGGCTGGTCTGCGGCGCCGGGCCGAGGCGGGGCGGCCGCCCGGACGAGGCGGAGACGCAACTTCGGCCAGGGCCTGGGGCCGCTTGCCGCAAGGCGCGGCGGCCGGGCTACATGAAGGCGTAGGAGCCGTGGCCGTGCTGCTGCCGGCGAACCCGTTCGATGACCGCGGTCCGGTCCTCGGAAGCGTTGCCGCCGGGGCTGGTGGCGCAGACCAGCTCGGCCGGGGTGAAGCGGTAGCCCTGGGTGATGACGAAGCGGCGGCGCTCCCATTTGTTTTTGCATTCGCCAAGGGCCCAGCGGAATTCCGGGTCCTCGCGCAGGCGCCGTACAAATTCCATGGCACTTTGCAGAGACATGCTGTCCTCCTCCCTGTGATGGCGGTCAGACACCAAAGCAAAAATCGTGCAAAATTCCTCCGCCCTCGACAAACAAGAAATAATTCCGCGATTTCGACTGGTTAGAACAAAAATGACCACGGCAACGGGCCGCCGGCAACCGGCCCCCCGTTCCACTCCGGCAAACAACCGGCCCGGCCTTTTGCCTGCGTCAAACCCGCCGGCCGCCTGCGGCTCACTGCCCGTAGTTGGTGTTGCAGTATTTCATGCACCAGTTGTAGGCCATGAGCACGGTCGGGCCGCAGCCGTTGAACTGGTTCGGCCCGTAGACCCGGTTGTAGACGGTCTGGCAGCCTTTGGCGCAGTCTTCGACCGAGCCATGCTTCACGGACAGGACGTCGGAATCGTACTCGTTGCAGATGGTGATGGTGTCGCAGGAGGTGCGGTGCCCGATGGCCGTGTAGCAGAAGCCGCGGAACTCGGAGTCCGTCAGCGGCCTGGAGGCGCCGCAGCCGGCCAGGGCCACGGCCGCGCCCAAAAGGATGCACAGGGAAAAAATCCTCATCGCTTCGCTCCTTCCTTCGTTGTGGGCGGCCCGGCTCCGGGCCCGGGCGGTTGCGTCCCTTCCCGGGCAAAGGCCCCAAGCATGGCCGCTGTTTCCGCGACCGTGAGGTCGCGCCAGTGCCGGTAGGCCCGGGCCACGGCAAAGGGGCCCGGCCCGCAGACCAGCGGCACCACCAGCCAGTCGGCCACGTCGGCCAGCCGGAAAAGCGCGGTCCGGGGGGCGGTCGGCGCGGCCACGACGGTCACGGCCGCATCCCGCTGCCGCACCAGGCCAATCGCGGCCAACATGGTGTACCCCGAGGCCAGGCCGTCATCAACCAGGATGACGGTCCGGCCGGCCAGGGGCGGCAGCGGCCGGTCGCCGCGAAGGAGCGCTTCCCGGGCCGCGAGCTCCCGGCCCACCCGGGCCGCCTCGGCCTCGATGTCGGGCGGCCCAAGGCCCAGCTCGGCCACCAGGGCCGTGTTGAGCACCACTTCCCCGTCCAGGTTCACGGCCCCGAAGCCGGCTTCGGTGTTGCCCGGGATCTGCAGCTTCCTGACCACCACGACATCGCACGGCAGGCGCAGGCGCCGGGCCACGGCCAGACCCACGGGCACGCCGCCGTTGGGGATGGCCAGGACCACGGCTCCCGCGAAGGCGATGCCCGAGGCGGCCAGCCTCTCGCCAAGGAAAAGGCCGGCCTCGGGCCGGTCGGGAAAAACGCCGGCCCTGTCGTCGAAGGGGGGATGGGTGAGGACGCGTGCCGCCATGCCGGGTCTCCTGGCAGTTTGCCCCACCATACCCGATTCGGCTGCCATGAAAAGGAGAAATCGACGGATTTTTCGACCGCGCCCCTGCCCTCGCTCCCGATCAGGGCCGGAAACGCGGCCGGGGCAGGCGGGCGCGGCCGGGGGGAGTATAAAAGCTTGTACCCGTTTCCCGGGCCAAGGCCGGCCGGGTACAGGATTCTGTACGTCCCGGCCGCCGGCCGACGCCCGGCACCGGCCGCCACCTTCCCTTTATCAATTTTAAATACTTGCTCTATTTTTTTATTTTTTCAAACACGAAGAAGTGGCACGCTCCCTGCTTATAGAAAAGCATCCTTCCTCCAAGAACGCGAATTCAGAAAAAGGACCCCCGGGATGGCGACCTGGGAGTCCTTTTTCAGTTGTAGGCTCCCCCTTCCCGATTCCCGGCATGGTCCTGTCCTCGCGGCCAAGGCCCCCCGTCGGCCGGCCAGGCGCACTGCTCCCCTCCCCCGCCGTGGCCCGGACACGACCCATCAGGCCCATCCGCGACGGCCGGACCGCCCCCAAAAAAAGCGCGCCCGGCGGGCGCGCAACACATGCGGCAGGAGACCTGCCTGTCGGCAAACGTCCCTACCCCGGACGTTTGGGATGGGGGGCGCGGGGGGAAACCGCTTTAGAAAAGCGGTTTCCCCCCGCATTCCGGCCTCCCGGGGCCATGTACAAAAACCTTTACCGGCCGGCCGCCCGGGCCCACGAGTCCTTGAGGGCCACGGCCCGGTTGAAGACCCGCTTGTCCGGCGTGGAATCCTTGTCCACGCAGAAGTAGCCGAGCCGCTCGAACTGGACGTTCTCGCCCACGGGCAGCGAGGCCAGGGCCGGTTCGATCAGCGCGTTTTCGATCACTTCCAGGGAATCGGGATTGAGGCTTTCCTTGAAGTCGCCCTTGCCCCCGGACGGGTTCTCCCTGGTGAAAAGCCGGTCGTAGAGCCGGACCTCGGCCGGCAGGGCGTGGGCGGCCGACACCCAGTGGAGCGTGCCCCGGACCTTGCGGCCGTCCTCGGACCAGCCGCCCTTGGTGGCCGGATCGTGGGTGCAGCGCAGCTCCACCACCTCGCCCGTGGCCGGGTCTTTGATCACCTCCGTGCAGGTGACGTAGTAGGCGTAGCGCAGCCGGACCTCGGCCCCGGGGGCGAGCCGGAACCACTTCTTGGCCGGGGTCTCCATGAAGTCGTCGCGCTCGATGTAGAGCTCGCGGCCAAAGGGCACCTGGCGCGAACCCATGGCCGGATCCTCGGGGTGGTAGGGAAACTCGATCGCTTCGGTCTGGCCTTCGGGGTAGTTCTCGATGACGACCTTAAGCGGCCGCAGCACGGCCATGACCCGCTTGGCCCGGCGGTTTAGGTCCTCGCGCAGGCAGTGTTCCAGAAGGGCCATGTCCACCATGTTCTCGGCCTTCGATATGCCGATGCGTTCGCAGAAGTCCCGGATGGCCTCGGGCGTGTAGCCCCGGCGGCGCACGCCGCGAAGGGTCGGCAGGCGCGGGTCGTCCCAGCCGGACACCACGCCCTCGGTCACGAGCTGGATGAGCTTGCGCTTGCTCAAAACCGTGTAGGACAGGTTCAGGCGGGCGAATTCGATCTGCTGCGGATGGCCGGGCACGGGCAGGTTGTTGAGCACCCAGTCGTAGAGCGGCCGGTTGTTCTCGAATTCCAGCGAGCAGATGGAGTGGGTCACCCCTTCCAGGGCGTCGGAGACGCAGTGGGTGTAGTCGTACATCGGGTAGATGCACCAGGTGTCCCCGGTCCGGTGGTGGGTGACGTGCTTGATCCGGTAAAGAACCGGATCGCGCAGGACCACGTTGGGGCTTTTCATGTCGATCTTGGCCCGCAGCACCTTGGCCCCGTCCGGGAATTCGCCGGCCCGCATCCGCCGGAAGAGATCCAGGTTCTCGGCCGGGGTCCGGTCGCGGTAGGGGCTGTCCCGGCCGGGTTCGGTCAGGGTGCCCCGATAGGCCCGGATCTCCTCCTGGGACAGGTCGTCGACGTAGGCCAGGCCCTTTTCGATCAGCGTCTCGGCAAAGCCGTAGAGCTTTCCGAAATAGTCCGAGGCGTAAAAGAGCCGGTCGTCCCAGTCGAACCCGAGCCAGCGCACGTCGTCCTCGATGGCGTCGACGTATTCCACCTCTTCCTTGGCCGGGTTGGTGTCGTCGAAGCGCAGGTTGCACTGGCCGGCGAAATCGCGGGCCAGGCCGAAATTGAGGCAGATGGACTTGGCGTGGCCGAGGTGGAGGTAGCCGTTTGGTTCCGGGGGAAAACGGGTGTGGACGCGGCCTCCCCATTTGCCGGTCTTCATGTCCTCGTCGATGATCTGGCGGATAAAATCACGGGCCACAGCGGGCCCGGACTTGTCTTTTTCGTCCGCGTCGGGTGCGGTCATGGCTGGCCCTCGTTGCTTGGTTGGTCGACGGCCGGACGGCCGCGAGAAACGCGAAAACTAGGCCAAAAGGCAGGGGCGGTCAAATGGGCGGGAAAAGGACGGCGCGCCCGGAACGACCCGGACCGGGCCGGGCCTTTCCAGGCGCGCGCGGACGTCGAGGCGATATTTAGAAGATGTTGTTGGTGTTGACCCAGCCGTACATGTTGAGGCTCGGCACATGGACCAGGGCCCAGCCTTCGCGGTCGTTGACCAGGATGTCGACCTGGGTGCCGATGGGCATCTTGGCCAGCACGCCGCAGTAGAAGCCTTCGCAGTTGCGAAGCGGCAGGTCGGTGAAGCCGGCCCGGGCCGACCGCTGGGGAGTCAGGGTCCAGGTTTCGGCCAGGATGGCCTGCTGCTGCGAACGCATCAGGGCCTCGGGCTGCGTCCCCATGGGCGTCATCATGGCATTCTGCTGGATGGTCTGGGGCGATACCGGGGTCTGCGCCTGGGCCACCGCGGCGAAGGCAAAGATCAAGGCCGAGACGAGCGCGAGGGCAAGCAGGGGAGAAATGAGACGCTTGTTCATAAAAGCCTCCTTCGTGTTTCGTGCGCCGGCCGGCGCGCGTGCGCGCCACCGCCCGGGGCGCGGCAGTGGTGGTCCTGTTCCCCCATAGGAGAGGATCCCACAGTATTCTGACTATACGCCCCCAATTCCGCCCGTCAATCGGTAATGGCGTTTTTCCAGCCGGTCCGGCCAATTCCGGGACGGACCGGGCCGGACAACGATGCGGCATTATTGGCGAAAATGTCATGGACCAGACCCGAAACGGCACCCAAATCCATGTTATTTCAGTAGGTTGACAAGCAAGGCCCCATGCTGCAAAGCTTGCGGCATCTTTCCTTGAGGCATCCGTATGACGCTCCAGTTTCCGGGCACCTTCCCCGAGCTTCCTGACGACGCCTTCCGGCGCGTGTTCCTGTGTTCCCCCAACGCCGCCCTGCTCCGCGACGCCGACGGCACGGTCCTGGCCGCCAACGCGGCCTTCGAGGCCCTTTTCGGCGTGGAAATCCCGGAGGTGGTGGGCCTGGACCTCCGGGAGGTCCTGCGGCCCGTGTCCAGCCGGCCCGGCCGGGCCGACCGGCCGGACGAGGACGGAGAGGTCTGGAGCCTTCGCGGCGCGGCCTTTTTGCGCGAGACCCGGTGGGCGGCCGGCGAGGGCGACGCCGCCGACGTCCGCGTGTCCCAGTTCCCGGTCGGCATGCTCGGAGACCGGCCCATCACCTGCATGCTCTTTCGCGACATTGCCTCGCGCCTGCTCGCCGAGGACCGGCTGCGGGACGCCGAGCGCAAGTACCGGTCCATTTTCGAGAACGCGGTGGAGGGCATCTTCCAGACCACGCCCGCCGGCCGCTACCTCGAGGTCAACCGGACGCTGGCCCGGATCTACGGCTTCGAATCCGTGGCCGAGATGCGGGAATTTTTCCGCGACATCCGAAACCAGCTCTACGTCGATCCCAGGCGGCGTGACGACTTCGTCCGGGAACTGGCCGCCCACGACCAGGTCCGGGACTTCGAGTCCGAGATCCGCAAGAAAGACGGCACCGTCATCTGGATTTCCGAAAACGCCCGGGTGGTCCGGGGCGCGGACGGCCTGCCCGCCTATTACGAGGGCACGGTGGTCGACATCACCGACCGCAAGCGGGCCGAGGCGGCCCTCGCCACCCAGCGGGCCTATTTCACCCAGCTTTTCGCCAACTCCCCCCAGGCCATCGCGCTCATCGACATGCACCGCAACATCGTGGACGCCAACAAGGCCTTCGAGGCCCTGTTCGGCTACCGGACCGCCGACATCCAGGGATTCGGCATGCGGGCCTTCATCGTGCCCGAGCACCTGCTCTCCGAATGCGAAAACATGCGGTGCGCGGTCCTTGCCGGCAAGCCCGTGGTCCGCGAGACCGTCCGCCGCCACTGCGACGGCCGCCTCATCCCGGTGTCCATGATCGGCTTTCCCATCGAGATCGCGGGCGAGACCCAGGGCATCGTCTACATCTACCAGGACATTTCGGAGCGAAAGGCCTTCGAGGAGCAGATCACCCACCAGGCCTTCCACGACGCCTTGACCGGCCTGCCCAACCGCAGCCTCTTCGCCGACCGCCTGGAGCGGGCCCTGACCCGGGCCCGGCGGCGCGGCGACTCCCAGTACGCGGTCCTCATGATCGACCTCAACAAGTTCAAGGGCGTAAACGACACCCTGGGCCACCAGGCCGGGGACCAGCTCCTGGTCGAAGTGGCCAGGCGCCTGTCCGGGTGCGTCCGGTCCATGGACACGGTCGCCCGCCTGGGCGGGGACGAGTTCGCCGTCATCCTCGAAGAGTTCAAGACCAAAAAAGAGGTCATGACCGTGGTCGAGCGCATCGGCGTGGGCCTTGGCAAGCCCTTCGTCCTTTGCGGCAAGACCGTCACCCCCGAGGCCAGCATCGGCATCGTGCTCCACACCCGCGACTACGCCGCGGCCGACGATCTCCTGCGCGACGCCGACATCGCCATGTACCGGGCCAAGGAGCAGGGCCGGGCTTCCATGATCTTCGACCGCAAGATGCACCAGGAGATCCTCGAAGCCATCAGCCTCGAGACCGACCTGCGCCAGGCCCTGGAGGCCGGGGAGCTGCTGCTCCACTACCAGCCCATCGTGGACGTCAAGGACTCCCGCATCGTCGGCTTCGAAGCCCTGGTCCGCTGGGACCACCCCGACCGGGGGCTGGTGCCGCCGGGGCAGTTCATCCCCCTGGCCGAGGAGACCGGCCTCATCCTGCCCCTGGGCCGCTTCGTCATCGACGAGGCCTGCCGGCAGCTGCGGGCCTGGCAGCTCGAAATGCCCGAGGCGGCCGATCTCTCGGTCAGCGTCAACGTCTCCTGCCGCCAGTTCGTCAAAGACGGGCTGGTCGAGCACGTGGCCCAGGTCCTGGCCGCAACCGGCCTGCCCCCGGCCTGCCTCAAGCTCGAAATCACCGAGTCCGTGCTCATGCACGACGCCGAGCACACGGCCCGGGAGCTTAACCGCCTCAAGGCCCTTGGCGTCAAGATCGCCATCGACGACTTCGGCACCGGCTACTCCTCGCTCTCCTACCTGCGCCAGCTGCCTATCGACCACCTCAAAATCGACCGGTCCTTCATCAGCGGTCAGGGCTGCGACGGCGAAAGCCAGGAGATCGTCAAGTCCATCATCTCCCTGGCCCGAAGCCTCGGCCTCACCGTCATCGCCGAAGGCGTCGAATGCCCCGACCAGCTCGACCGCCTGCGCCTGGCCGACTGCGACAAGGCCCAAGGCTTCATGTTCTCCCGCCCCGTGGAAGCGACCGCCGCCGGCCGCCTCATCCGCCAGCACCCTGCCGTCTAAAAGAGGCCTCCGGCGGCCAGGAGAGGCTCTGCCTCTCCTGGACCTCTCCGCCGGGGGGGATCACCCCCCCGGACCCCCCGAAAGGGGAGGACGGGGGGTTTTGCGAGTACATTTGGGGGCAAGCCGTTGGGCGAAAAACTTCGCCGGCCTGCCCCTGGGGCCGTTTTTTTTCGCCCGGCCGCGTAACGGCCGCCGGCCTCGCGGCGACATGGAGAGTGAAGCCCGCCGCTCGTCTTGCCGGCCGGCCCGAGCCGTTGCCACGGCCTGCTGACGTCTTGCCGCCCGCCCGGCGGCCGCAGGAACCGTTGGAACGGATTTGCGGCATCACAGACGGCCAGGACCGAACACACCCTCCCGCACCAGAGAAGGCGGACAATGCACTGTTGCATTGTCCGCCTTTCTTCTTGCGGTTGTTTACAGTGACGACGGATCAAATCCGGAAAAGATACAAGGAAAATCATGCAAATTTATTTTAATTATTATCGGAATCGACCTAAAGACCAGCCGGAACAGACCGATAGGTGGCACAACAAAGGAGGGTGCCATGGCTGCCATCGATAGCTTGACGCTCTATTCCAACGCGACGTCCGTGACCGGCCTTTCCACCCCGGCGGTCGGCAAAACCGCAAGCGACGGTGCGGGCGCCGGGTCCGGCGGTTCCGCCGGAGCGGGGGACACGGTCAGCATTTCCGAGGAGGGCAAGGCCCTGTCCTACGCCCTGTCCGCCGGCGCCACCGCCAGCAACGCCGGCACGGCCGCCGCCGCGCTCCTCGGCGCGGCCGGCGCTTCCGGCGCCACCACCGCGTCCGGCACGGCGGCCGCGGCGACCAGCACGGACGCCGCCGGCACGGCCGATGCGGCCAACGCCACCGACGCCACGGACGCCACCGGCACGACAACGGCTACGGATTCCGCCTCCGCAGCCGCCTCGTCCACCACCGCGACCGGTACGGCGGCCGGGACCTCGGCCCAGGCGTCCGGCTCGGGCGGGGCCAAGGGCGGCGGTGGCGCCGCGGGGTCCGGATCCGCCGACAGCGACGACGACTCCGACACCACGGCCGACGAGATCAAGGAGCAGATCCAGCAGGTCCAGCAGCAGATCGAAAAGCTCGACAGCCAGAGCCTGTCCGAGGACGAGAAGGAGTCCCAGAAGACCCTGCTCGAAAACGAACTGGCCGAACTGCAGGCCCAATACGCCGAGGCGCTGTCAAACGAGAGCTCCTCCGGCTCGACCGGCGGCACCGGCGGCAACACCGCGGCCACCACCTACGGCGGCGCGGGCTGATGCCGCAACGCCTTCCTCCCGCCCGTCCGTCGGGCCGGCATCACCGCCGCGCCGGGGACCTGTCCCGGCCCCTCCGTGACGCCGGCCCGGCCGCCGCCACCGGTTGACAAGGACGGCGGACAGGCATAAGGCCCAAGCAACACGCAACCCCTTTTGAGGAAAAAATGGACGAGCCGTACAGTAGTTGTTGCACGAACCAAACGTTTTTGCACTCTCGCTTGAGATAACGCCTCCTGCCGTCACGGCCGCCGTGGCGCGCCCCTCCCCTCGCGGGAACGGGCCGCCTCCGCCAGCCCCGCCGGTCAGGCGGCGGTAAAGGAGGCGCCCGATGAACACTCCCTTCATCCGGTCCCGAACATTCGCCTCGCGGCCCTTGGCCAACCTCTGCGGCAGCCTTGCCGTGGCCCTTCTGTTCCCCTGCTCCCGGCGTCTTTGCGCCGCCACTTCCGGCGCGGCAAAGGAACCCCCCTCACCAAGCCCCCTGCCCTCCGCGCAGGGCTGACCGGCGGCCCAGGCCGCCCGTCTTTCGCCTTTCCGTTTCCGATCCGACGCGTCGCCCGGGGGTCCTCCCCGCCGACGCAAGCCCGCACAGGTCCCACGGCCCGCCGGTCCCGGCGGCCGCGTCCTGTGCCAGGGAGGCTTGGCCATGAGCGAACTTTACGTCAGTTCCGTGCTGGGGCGGCCGGTCATCGATCCGGCCGGCGTCGAACTCGGCCGCCTGGAGGACCTGCGCCTTTTGCCGGGCGATTCCCTGCCCCTGGTGTCCGGCCTTTTCATCCGCCGGGGCGGCGAGCGCCGTTTCGTGCCCTGGAGCGCGGTCAACCTTTTCACGCCCGTGGTGGTTTCGGCCAGCCCCGACCGCTTTGGCGACGCCGAGGCCGTCGCCGACGACGGCCCGGACATAAGGCTTCGCCGCGACGTCCTGGACCGCCAGATCGTGGACGTGGACGGGGCCAAGGTGGTCCGGGTCAACGACCTGAAGCTGCGCACGCGCGGTTCGAGGCTCTTCGTGGCCGCCGTGGACGTGGGCCTTCGCGGCGTGGCCCGGCGGCTCGGCCAGCTGCGCTTCTGGACCTGGCTGGCCCGGGTCTTTGGCGTCACCCTGCCGTCCCGGGAGATCGACTGGCGCTTCGTGGCCCAGCTCGACCACAACGCCGACCGCCTGACCCTGACCGTGGCCCGCGAACGCTTAACCGACCTCCACCCGGCCGATATCGCCGAAATCCTGGCCCAGCTCCCCCACAAGGAAGTCGGCACGGTCCTCGGCTCCCTTGACGTCGAAACCGTGGGCGAGGCCATAAGCGAGCTCGATCCCGAACTCGGCGGCCGGGTCATCAGCCAGCTCGACAGCGAGCAGGCTTCCGACATCCTCGAAGAGATGGACCCCCACGAGGCCGCCGACCTGCTCGGCGACCTGCCCGAGGAAAAGGCTCGTGAACTCCTCGACCTCATGGACGAGGAGGACGCCGAGATGGTCCAGGAACTCCTCGAACACGAGGAGGACACGGCCGGCGGCCTCATGAACAACCTCTTCGCCTTCGTGCCCCCGGCCATGACCGCCGAGGAGGCCCTGAACTACCTGCGCCTGGTCGGCGCGGAGATCGACAACATCTATTATATCTACGTGATCCGGGCCGACGAGACCCCCCTTGGCGTGGTCACCCTCAAGCGGCTCCTGCTGGCTCCGCCAAAGACCCCCGTGGCCGAGATCATGACCGTCGGGCTCAAGGCCGTCACCGTCACCGCCCCGCCCCAGGAAATCATGGAGATCATCGCCAAGTACAACCTGCTGGCCGTGCCGGTCCTGAACAACGCCGGGCACATGGCCGGCATCGTGCCGGCCGACGACGTCCTGGAACTGTTCCTGCCCGAATCCGTCACCCGAAAGCGTTTCGCCGCGCACTAAGCCCAATCTTCCTTCGCGAGGCATCCGACATGACCGCAGCGACCAAGGCCCCACCGGCCCGCAGGCTCTCACGCAAAAACATCCTCCTGTTCCTGGCCCTCCTCGGACCGGGCATCATCACGGCCAACGTGGACAACGACGCCGGCGGCATCACCACCTATTCCCTGGCCGGGGCCCAATACGGCTATTCGCTCCTGTGGATGCTCCTCCCGACGACCATCTCCCTGGTGGTGGTCCAGGAGATGTGCGCCCGCATGGGCGCGGTCACGGGCAAGGGCCTCTCGGACCTCATCCGCGAGTCCTTTGGCCTGCGCACCACGTTTTACATCATGATCGCCCTGTTTCTGACCAACCTCGGCAACACGGTCTCCGAGTTCGCGGGCATCGCCGCCGGCATGGAGATCTTCGGCATCTCCAAGTTCATTTCCGTGCCCATCGCCGCCCTCCTCGTCTGGCTTTTGATCGTCAAGGGCTCCTACCGGATCGTGGAGCGGGTGTTCCTCGTCGCCTGCGTGGTCTACCTCGCCTATCCCCTGGCCGCCTTTTTCGCGGACGTGCCCTGGGGCGAGGTGGCCCTGGCCGCGGTCACGCCGAGCTTCCGGGCCGACGGCGGCTACGTGGCCATGATGATCGGCCTGGTCGGCACGACCATCGCCCCGTGGATGCAGTTCTACCAGCAGGCGGCCGTGGTGGAGAAGGGGATCACGGCCGAGAAGTACGGCTACACGCGGCTCGACGTCATTGTCGGCTGCGTCTTTGCCGTGGCCGTGGCCTTGTTCATCGTCGTGGCCTGCGCCGCCTCGATCCATGTCCAGGGGCTGACCGTGGAGACCGCCGCGGACGCGGCCCGGGCCCTGGAACCGCTGGTCGGCCGGTACGCCTCCTGGCTTTTCGCGGTCGGGCTCATCAACGCCTCGCTTTTCGCCGCCGGCGTCCTGCCGCTGTCCACGGCCTACTACATCTGCGAGGCCATGGGCTGGGAGCTCGGCATCGACAAGGATTTCCGCAAGGCCCCGCAGTTCTTCTGGCTTTTCACCATAAGCATCATCCTCGGGGCACTTACCATCCTCGTGCCCGGCATGCCGCTTCTGGCGGTCATGTACCTTTCCCAGGTCGTAAACGGCGTGGTCCTGCCCTTTGTGCTCATCCTCATGCTGCTTTTGATCAACGACAAGCGGCTCATGGGCGCCTACGTCAACGGCCCGGCCTTCAACACCGTGGCCTGGGTGACGGTGGCGGCGCTGATCGGCCTGACCGCGCTCATGACCCTGGACACGGTCTGGCCCGGGGCCATCGGCCGGCTGGTCGGGCTGGTGGCGGGCTAAGGCCCCCGCCTTCCAAGGGTGACTGTCATTTGAAAAGAAAAGGACTTCTTCCCGCCTGTTGAAAATACCAGGGCCTGGAGAGCAGGGGCACAGGCGGGGTGGGGCGCGGGGAAGCGGGGCGGGACGCGGGAAGGGGCGTGGCCGGGGCTCAGGGCGCGGCCATGGCGTCGATGGCCGTCAGCAGGGAATCGAAGGAGGAGAGGCTGAAGATGATCAGGACCTCGCCTTCGATGAGGTGGTCCTTCATGCTGAACTGGGTGCGGGCCACCAGGATCATGCCGTCGCCCGTGCCCACGATGCCGGTGATGTCGGCCTCGAGGAAATCCGGCGGCGAGTAGCGCAGCGGCTCCTTGAGGATATTGGCGATGGACCCCATGACGCCGTTTAAGACGATGTTGCCCACTTCCTGGAGCGTGCCGCAGCGCATGGCGTCGTCGCCGGGCAGGGCCTCCTTGCCGAGGACCACGGCCACCAGCTTGGAGGCGGACTCGGGCGGGAAAATAAGGGCGCTTATGCCGGCGAACTCGCCGGTGAAGCTCAGCTGCACCGCCGAGAAGACCGAATGGGGCCGTTCGGCGTAGATTTCGGCCAACTGGGTCTGGGTCAGCACCCGAAGGACCGGTACCTGGAGCTGGATATGGGTGTTGACCATCTGGTTCAGCATGCCGGCCGCCCGGCCGACGCCGATGTTGATCAGCTCCTGCAGGATATCGAGTTGCAAAGACGAGAGGGTCATGGCAATCCCGCGCCGGGGGCGCTCCTGGCGCATCCGGAAGGGCGGCCGTCCACGTCTCCGGGAACGCGCGTTGAAAGGACTCTTGCCGTCTGCGCCACCTTGGACCCCTCCATGCCTTGGCCCGCCTCAGGCCAGGGAGGCCAGCACCCGGCCCAGGGCCGCGGCGTCCATGGGCTTGTTGAGGAAGCTTTTGGCCCCGAGTTCCAGGCACCGCGCCCGGGTGGTCTCCTGGATGTCGGCCGTCACCACCACGATGGCCAGTTCCGGCATTTCGGCCGACAGGATCTCCATGACCGCCAATCCGCCGGGATCGGGCATGTTGAGGTCGAGCAAGAGGACCTGGGGCCGGTTTTCCCGGGCCAGGCGCAGGCATTCCTCTCCGTCCCTGGCCTCCATGACCGAGAAGCCGGCCTCCGTGGCCGCCTTGGCCGCCTGGAAACGTTGGAACATGGAGTCGTCGGCGATAAGCAATAGGGGCATGGCGTCATCCTGTACCAGCCTTCTCGGGCTGGGCGCTTGGCAAGGGGTTGAGTGTCGCATCCGGCGGCTGGCGGCGTCAAGGGCGCGAGGCGTCGGCCGCCGCCTTCCCCGCCTGGCGCAGCCGGGAGAGCAGGTCCCCCGCCCCGGCGCCCCCGGCATCCCCGGCCGCCTGCTCCAGGGCGGCGGCCAGCCCCAGGCACTCGGCCGCGCCCATGGTGGCGGCCGTGGACTTCAGCGTGTGGGCGTGGAGCCGCAGGCCGGCCAGGTCCCCGGCGGCTTGGGCCCGGTCCGCGGCCTCCAGGCGTTTGTGAAATTCCGCAAGCGCGGTGGCCAGGATCGGGCCGAACATCTCCCGGTCGATGCCCAGGCGCCGCAGGGCCCAGTCCGTGTCGAGGACGCCGTGGGGCACGTCGTCCGCCTTGGCCCCGGCCGCGGCCGCCAGGCCGTTTTCCGGGGCCGGGCCGCCGTCCTTGCGGGCGGCCAGCCGGTCGATGGTTCCGGCCAACTCCTCCAGGTTCACGGGCTTGCCCACGTAGGCGTCCATGCCGGCCTCGGCGCAGGCCTGCCTCACCTCCGGCGACACGTGGGCCGTCACCGCGATGATGGGAATGGCCTTGTCCCGCACCGGCCGCTCCGCGCTCCCGCCGGCCCGGATGCGGCGGGCGGCGGTCAGGCCGTCCATGGACGGCATCTCGATGTCCATGAGCACCAGGTCGAAGGGCTCTTCGGCCAGGCGGGCGAGGGCCCCTTCGCCCGAGGTGGCGGTGACGGCCGTGTGCCCGAGCTTTTGCAGGTGGATGCTCATGAGCTTGATGTTGACCGGATTGTCCTCGGCCACCAGGACCCGAAGGTTGCGGGCCGGGGCCTTGGCCGCCCCGGCCGGGCCGGACCCGGTGCCGGCGTCGGCCCGGCCCGGCCGGTAGGGGACGGTGAAGGTGAAGCGGCTGCCGCAGCCGGGCGTGGAGGCGGCCCGGATCTCTCCGCCCATGAGTCCGGCCAGCTCCCGGCTGATGGCCAGCCCCAGGCCCGTGCCGCCGTATTGCCGGGCCGTGGAGTTGTCGGCCTGGCGGAAGCTGTCGAAAATGACCTCCAGCATGTCCGGCCGAATGCCGATGCCGGTGTCGGCCACCTCGAAGACCAGCCGTCCCGGCTCGCCCACGGCCCCGGCCGCCAGGCCCGCCCGGACTGTCACGGAGCCTGCGGCCGTGAACTTCACGGCATTGCCGATGAGGTTGACCAGGACCTGCCGGACCTTGCCCGGATCGCCGCACACGTGGCGGGGCAGGCCCGGAAAGATGTCGAGGGCCAGGCGCAGGCCCTTTTCCCGGGCCCCGAGGCCGAGCGTCTTTATGGCCGAGCGCAGGAGCTCGTGGAGGTCGAAATCCACGGCCTCGAGTTCCATCTGCCGAGCCTCGATTTTGGAAAAATCCAGGATATCGTTCAAGATGTTGAGGAGATGCCTGGCCGAATCGCTCACGGTGTCGAGGTAGTCGCGCTGCTCCTCGGTGAGCTCCGTGCGCAGGGCCACCTCGGTCAGGCCGAGAATGGCGTTCATGGGCGTGCGGATCTCGTGGCTCATGCCGGCCAGAAACTGGCTTTTGGCCTGGTTGGCCCGGTCGGCGTCCTCCTTGGCGGCGCGCAGGGCGTCGAGGTTGCGCCGCCGCTCCACGCCAAGGGCCAGCTGCTCGGCCACGGACAGGAGGAGTTCGGCGTCCTTGCGGCCGTAACGCCCGGGATCGGAAAAATGCATGACCGCCATGATGCCAAGGACCTCCTGGCGGACCCGGATGGGCACGCCGAGCCAGACCTCGGGCGTCTGCCCGGGACAGGCCAGGCCCGTCAGACGCATGCCCCGGCGGGTCACGAGCAGGGGATGGGCCGTGCGCATGACCTCGATCAGGGCGCTCGTTTCCTTGAAATCGTTGAAATTGTCCTTGGTGAGCGGGGTCAGCCGGCTTTTGAGGCCAACCACCGGCTCCAGGGGCGGCTGGGTGGCACTGGCAAAGAGCACGAAATCGAGCCGGTCGCCGTCCTTGTCCACCAGGCCGATGAAAAATTCCCGGGTGTCGATGGTTTCGCCGAGGATGCTGTGGATGGTGCGGTAGAGGCTCGCCATGTCCTCTTCCGAGGAGACCGCGCTCGAAATCCGGTAGAGGATGGAGGTGGTCTTTTCGCTCTCGCGCAACTCCTCCACGGCCAGCCGGGTTTCGGTCATGTCCCGAAGGCTGGCCACCACGCTCTGGCGGCCGTCCTCCTCGGTCCAGGGCGCGTAGCGGATGCCGAGATACCGGCGGCCCAGTCCCGGCAGGTCCACCCAGCGCTCGAACTGGACCAGCCGCCCGCCCAGGCACTCGGCCAGGCGCGGGGCCACCTCCCGCCGGTAAGGGGCCTCGCCGATAAATTCGGCGATGCGCCGCCCGACGATGGCGCTCCGTGGCTGGGCCAAGGCCGTGGCGTAGGTGTCGTTGACGAAGAGATAGCGCCCCTCCCCGTCGACCAGGGCCACCATGTCGGTGGAGGCGGCGATGATGCGGGCGTAGCGGCGCAGGTACTGCTCGGCGCCGTCGCGCGCCGTGGCGTCCTGGACGAAGCCTTCGTGGCCCAGGCTCCGGCCCTCCAGGGCGGCCACGGCCCGCACCTCGCGCCCGGCGGCCAGTGCCGCGTTTTCCCGGCGCAGGCGTTCCATGGCCCGCTCCAGCCTGGCGGTCCGTTCCCGCACCCGCCGTTCCACGAGGGCCCCCTCGCCGCGCACCAGCCGTTCCAGGCGGTAGGGTTCCGACACGTCGGTCAGGACGCCAAGGACCAGCCGTCCCTTGTCCGGCTCGCCGCCAAAAGGCTCCAAGGCCAGGGTGCCCTGGCGCACCTCGCCGTCGCGGCGGCAAAAAGACAGGGCCAGGGTCCGGCGTTCGTCCGAGGCTTCCAGAAGGGCCACGATCTCGGCCACTTTTCGGGCGGCCTGGGGAAAGACGGCCTGGGTGAACCCGGCCAGGGACTGCTGGCGGGGCTTGCCGGCGTAGCCGAGCAGCCGGCGCAGGGACGGGGCGGCCCGCACCGTGTCCGTGTCCGGCCGCCAGGAGAAAAGGCCGAGCCGGACCGGCACCGCCGCCGGCTCCCCGGATGGCCCGTCCGCACTGTCGGGACCGTTTGGGCCCGGGGCCTTGTCGCCGGTAAAAAGGAAAAGCATGGCCGGTTTCACGCCAAGGGCCAGGCACAGGGATTCGATGGCGGCCAGGGAGGGGGCGGCCGCGCCGCGCTCGATCTTGTTCAAGTGTTCGAGGGACACGCCCGAACGCGCGCCCAGGGCGGCCTGGGTCAGGCCGGCCAGACGGCGCAGATGGCGCAACCTGCGGCCGAGGGCGGTGGCGAACGCGGACTGTTTCATAGGCGGGGGAGCGGACCATCGTGTCCGCTCCGGGATAGAAACACGTCATGGTATTACGTGTAAAGCCCTCTTTCACCCGGCGGGGCGAACCTGTTCATTTTGACATAAATTGCTGTATACAATAAAGAAAAATCAATTTTCCTGGACGGAGCCACGGATTTCCCGTAGTGTCGTGACACAACTCAAGGAGGGACCCATGACGCGATTGCCCTTTCTGCTGGCTCTGACCGCCCTTTTGGCCTTTTCCGTCCCAAACGCCACGGCCGGCCCCACGGTGGAAGAGGCCTACGGCCCCGGCCCCAAGACCTTTTCCCTGGCCACGGGCAGCCCCGGCGAACTCGGGCTTTTAAAGGTCCTTGGCGAGGCCTACTGCGCCAAGGCCGGCTGCCGGCTCGACTGGATCAAGGCCGGCTCGGGCCAGTCCCTGGACATGCTCAAAGCCGGCGCAGTGGACATGATCATGGTCCACGCCCCGGCGGCCGAGAAAAAGGCCGTGGCCGAAGGCTGGGCCGGCTGCCCGACCCTGATCGGCTCCAACGAATTCTTCCTCGTCGGCCCGGCCGCCGATCCGGCCGGCATCGCCAAGGCGGCCTCGGCCGCCGACGCCTACCGCCGGATCGCCGAGGCCAAGGCCAAGTTCTTCTCCCGGGGCGACAACTCCGGCACCCACAAAAAGGAGCTGGACACCTGGAAGGACGCGGGCATTGCCCCGGCCGGCGACTGGTACGTGGTGACCAAGGCCTTCATGACCGCGACGCTTACGCGGGCCAATGACGAGGGCGGCTATTTCATGACCGACAGCAGCACCTGGGCGGCGGAAAAAAAGAACACCCCCAAGCTCAAGGTCCTCTTTTCCGGGGACAAAAAGCTCGTCAACACCTACCACGCCCTGTGCGGCCAAAAGGACGGCAAGCCGGCCTCGGCTGTGGCCACGGGATTTATCGCCTTCGTGGCCTCGCCCGAGGGCCAGGCGCTCCTCGACTCCTTCGGCAAGGACAAATACGGCGAAGCCCTGTACAACGACGCGGCCTACGCCAAAAAGTACGTGGATTAAGACGCGCGGCGGCGCGGGCGGCGGCCGGAGCCCTTTCCGGCCGCCGCCGCCGCCGGCTTGGCCTGCCGGACAAATCGACTTATAGAGCGAATGGGGACGGCCCGCGCCCGTCCCGACACCCGTCCCTTTTCGGAGGCTCCATGCGAAGCGTTCTGGCGATTGTTGCTGCCGTGCTGGTCCTTGCCGCCGCCGTCCCGGCCCTGGCGGTCAAGGCGTCCGTGGCCCCGGGGGCCCATCCCCTCTCCGTCGGCGACGCGTTCCCGGACGTGCCGCTTCCGGGCACCCTCTCTCCCGAGGCCGCGAGCTATCTGGGCCTGGCCGGCGACCAGGCCGGCCAGCCCCTCTCCACGGTGGCGGCCGAGGTGTTGGTGGTCGAGATCTTCAGCATGTACTGCCCGTTTTGCCAGGTGGAAGCCCCGGAAGTGAACGCGCTCTATTCGCTCATCGACAAGCGGGGGCTGTCCAACCGGGTCAAGATCATCGGCATCGGGGCCGGCAACTCGGATGTGGAAGTGGACATCTTCCGCAAGAAATACGCGGTGCCCTTCCCGCTTTTCGCCGACGCCGATTTTGCCGTGCACAAGCGGGTGGGCGAGGTGGGCACGCCCTTTTTCTACATCCTCAAAAAGCGCCCGGGCGGCGGCTATGCCGTGGTCAGCGCCAGCCTCGGCCAGTTCGACTCGCCGGCGGATTTCCTCTCCCTCATCACCCGCACCGCCGGCATCTGACCGGCAAGGAGGCCCCATGGCCCGTTTGTGGACGCCGCTTGGCCTGCTGACGGTGCTGGCCCTGCTCCTGGCCGCCTCGCCGGCCGCCGCCCAGGCCGGGACGCCGGCCGAGGAGCTCCTGTCCCAAAGCATCTGCCCGGTTGGGCCGTTGCCGCCGACCGACAGCACCCTGCGCGTGGCCGTGGGCGAGGCCATGCCCGACTTCGACCTGCCGGCCGTCGGCGGCGGGCGAGTCCGGCTTTCGGAGTATCTCGGCCAAAAAAACCTGGTCCTGTCGTTCATTCCGGCCGCCTGGACGCCGGTCTGCTCCAGCCAGTGGCCGGGCTACAACATCGCGAAAGACGTCTTCGACGCCAACGACACGGCCCTGGTCGGCATCTCGGCCGACAACATCCCCACGCTTTGCGCCTGGACCCGGCAGATGGGGGGCCTCGGGTTTCCGGTGGCCTCGGACTTCTGGCCCCACGGCGGCCTGGCCCAGAAGCTCGGCATCCTGCGCACCGACGGCACCACGGAGCGTGCCCTTTTTCTGGTGGACAAAAAAGGCGTGATCCGGTTCATTGACGTGCACGACATCAATTCCCGGCCGGACCTCGGCCCGCTCGTAAAAGCCATGGAGCAGGTGCATTCCGGCCAGTAACGCCGGCCCGGGGCAGTGCGGTGTCGGGCAAGGAGCCATGCCATGACCGAAACGTTGCGGCCCCGGCATTACGAGACGCTCTTTCGCAACTTCCCGGAGTTCATGCGCGCCCTGGACGGTGTGGCCCAGGCCGTGCGCGGCTCGGGTCCCCTGGACGAAAAAACCATCCAGCTCGTGCAGCTCGGCGCGGCCGCGGCCCTCGGCTCGGAAACGGCCGTGGCCAGTCATGCCCGCCGGGCCGGCCAGGCCGGGGCCAGCCCGGCCGAGATCAACCAGTCGCTTTTGGCCCTGACCACCACCATCGGCTTTCCGTCCGTGGCGGCGGCCCTCAAATGGGTCCAGAAACACCTTGAGGAATGACACCACCAACGAGGGAGAAAGCATGAAATCATTGAAGGGATCGCAGACCGAGAAGAACATCCTGACCGCCTTTTGCGGCGAGTCGCAGGCCAGAAATCGCTATACCTATTTCGCCTCCGTGGCCAAGAAGGAAGGCTACGAGCAGGTCTCGGCCATCTTCACCGAAACGGCCGACCAGGAAAAGGAGCACGCCAAGCGGCTGTTCAAGTACCTGGAAGGCGGCGAGGTGGAGATCACGGCCGCCTTTCCGGCCGGGGTCATCGGCAACACCGTGGCCAACCTGCGCGAAGCGGCCGGCGGCGAGGCCTACGAGGAAGACGACATGTATCCGTCCTTCGCGGCCAAGGCCCGCGAGGAGGGCTATGCCGAGGTGGCGGCCACCTTCGAGCACATCGCCAAGGCCGAGGGGTTCCACAAGCGCCGCTACGCCGCCCTGGCCGACAACATCGAGTCCGGCAAGGTCTTTGTCCGCCCCGAAAAAGTCACCTGGCGCTGCCGCAACTGCGGCTATCCCATGGAGAGCGACCACGCCCCGGACAAATGCCCGGCCTGCGAGCACCCCAAGGCCTATTTCGAGATCGCGCCGTCCAACTGGTAGGCCGTCCGGCGCCTGTCCGGCCAGGGCCCGGGTCCCGGCCGGACGCGGCCATCAAAAAAACCCTTGACACCGGCCCGCGCCGGCAGGTAGCCCTAGTCTCCATGCAATCCCTCACCAACTTGACCTCCGGGTTTTATTTTTGGTTCTGGTTTAGCCACGCCCGTGGTCAGGGAGGGGTGCGGTCGAACTAGATCAACCGCAACGAGCCACTCCAGGGCCGCGGGCATCAAGCCGGCGGCCCTTTTTATTTTCATAACGCCGGCGTCCGCACCGGAAAGGCCAAACCGAAGGAGATCGCCATGCTGCTGGGTAAAGCCGTCCGCCTCGAACGCATTTTCAACCGCAACACCCACCGCGCCATCATCGTCCCCATGGACCACGGCGTCACCGTCGGCCCCATCGCGGGGCTCATCGACATGCGCGACGCCGTCAACCAGGTGGCCGAGGGCGGGGCCAACGCGGTGCTCATGCACAAGGGCCTGCCCCGCTGCTCACACCGGGGCCGGGGCCGCGACGTCGGGCTCATCATCCACCTGTCGGCCTCCACCTCGCTTTCGCCCTACCCCAACGCCAAGGCCCTGGTGGCCACGGTCGAGGACGCCATCAAGCTCGGGGCCGACGCGGTGTCGCTCCACATCAACCTCGGCGACGAGACCGAGCGCGACATGCTGGCCCACCTCGGCGAGGCCACGTCCCGGGCGGCCGAATGGGGCATGCCGGTCCTGGCCATGGTCTACGCCCGGGGCCCCAAGGTCAAAAACGAATACGACGCCGAGGTGGTGGCCCACTGCGCCCGGGTCGGCACCGAGCTCGGCGCCGACGTGGTCAAGGTGCCCTACACCGGGGACATCGAGTCCTTTTCCAGGGTCACCGACGCCTGCTGCGTGCCGGTGGTCATCGCCGGCGGGGCCAAGATGGACAACGACCGCGATCTCCTGCAAATGGCCCACGACTCCATCCAGGCCGGCGGCTCGGGCCTGTCCATCGGCCGCAACATCTTCCAGCACCGCCAGCCGGCCCGGATCGTCCAGGCCCTGCACGGCATCGTCCACCTCGATTGGGAAGTGGACCAGGCCCTCGAACTCCTGAAGGACTAGCCGACATGACCAAGGAAATCTGGCTCAAAGTCATTCCCTTCGACAAGAATATCGTGACCCTCGGCCTCGAATCCGGCGTGGACGGATTCGTGGCCGAGGCGGCCGACGCGGAAAAAATCCAGGCCCTTGGCCGCACCAAGGTCATGACCCCGGACGGATTCGACATGATCCCCATCTGCTGCAAGGACGACGAGGGCACGGCCGTCGAGGCGCTCAAGGCCTGCCGGCCGGTCTTTTTGGCCAAGGGCTGGGAGATCATTCCGGTCGAGAACATCCTGGCCTGCACCGAGGGCCTTGGCCTCGAATGCGAGAGCCTCGACCGGGCGAGACTCGCCGCCGGGGTCCTGGAGCGCGGGGCGGACAGGCTCCTCATCACGCCGGAAGCCGTCTGCGACCTCAAGACCATCGTCAATGAACTGAAACTCTCCCAGGGCACCCTCGACATGGTCCCGGCCGTCATCACCAACATCGAGCACGCGGGCCTTGGCCACCGGGTCTGCGTGGACACGACCAGCATCTTAAAGACCGGCGAGGGCATGCTCGTCGGCAACTCCTCGGCCTTCACCTTCCTGGTCAACGCCGAGACCGAGTCCAACCCCTACGTGGCGGCCCGGCCCTTCCGGATCAACGCCGGCGCGGTCCACGCCTACTGCCAGATGCCCGGCGACAAGACCCGGTACCTGGAGGAGCTGGCCGCCGGCTCGGAGGTCCTCATCGCCTCCCACACCGGGGCCACCAAGACGGCCGTGGTCGGCCGGGTCAAGACCGAAATCCGGCCCATGCTGCTCATAACGGCCACGGTCGAGGGCAAGGAAGGCAAGGTCTTTTTGCAAAACGCCGAGACCATCCGGCTCGTGACCCCGGCCGGGAAACCCGTCAGCGTGGTGACCCTCGCCGTCGGCGACACCGTGCTCGTGCGCACGGACGTGGCCGGCCGCCATTTCGGCATGCGCATCACCGAAGACATCAAGGAAGGCTGAGATGACTGCCAACGCGACAGGCAACACGGGGGGCGACGCGCCGGCCGACGGTCCGGGCGACGACGCCCGGACGGGGTCCCTGGAAGAGGCCCTGCTCGATCTGCGCCGGGGCATCGACGCCACGGACGACGCCATCCTGGAACTCCTAAACCGCCGGGCGGCCTACAGCCTGGAGGTCGGCCGCCGCAAGGACGGCCGGGACAGCGCCATCTTCAAGCCCTTCCGCGAGCAGGAGGTCCTCGACCGGCTGACCGGTCAAAACCCGGGCCCGCTGCCGGCCGCCCACCTCCTCTCCATCTACCGGGAGATCCTCTCGTCCTCCCGCCGGCTCCAACGCCCCGAGCGGGTGGCCTACCTCGGCCCGGAAGGCACCTTCTCCCACTTCGCGGCCATGGCCGCCCTCGGCCATTCCCCGGACTTCCTGCCCCAGCCGACCATCGGCGATGTCTTTGCGGCCGTGGCCGCCAAACAGGCCGACCTCGGGGTGGTGCCCCTCGAAAACTCGCTCCAGGGCACGGTCGGCCAGAGTCTCGACAACTTCCAGCGCCACGCCGTCTTCATCCAGGCCGAGATCTCCTGCCGGGTGAGCCACGCCCTGCTGTCCATGGCCACGGACCTCGGCGCCATCGACACCGTCTACTCGCACCCCCAGCCCCTGGCCCAGTGCGCGGCCTGGCTCAAAACCCACCTGCCGGCGGCCCGGGTCATCCCCACGGACTCGACCGCGGCCGCCGCGGCCAGGCTCGCCGCCGAGCCCCGCGCCGCCTCCATCGGCCACGTGAAACTGGCCGCCATGCACGGCCTCCATGTCCTCGCCAGCCCCATCGAGGACCTGCCCGACAACTGGACCCGGTTTTTCATCATCGGGCCCGAGGATACCAAGCAGCAGACCCGGGACAAGACCTCCATCCTTTTTACCGTGCCAAACCGCCCGGGCGCCCTCTACCAGGTCCTCTCGCACCTGGCCGGCGAGGGCATCAACCTGACCAAGCTCGAATCGCGGCCCATCCGGGGCGAGAAATGGCAGTACGTCTTTTTCGCCGACCTCCAGTGCGACATCACCCGCGAGGAATACAAAAAGCTCCTGGCCACGCTCAAGGAGCAGACCCACAGCCTGCGCATCCTCGGCTGCTACCCGGCCGGCAGGCAGGTGGATCTGGCCGATGGCGACACGGGAAAAACAGAAGCGTAGGGAAGAAAAGATTTCCGGGGGGGAATCATTCCCCCCGGACCCCCAGAACGGGAAAAAAGGAAATCGCATGCCGACCGTCACCGCCCCGCCATCCAAGTCCGTGTCGCACCGGGCCGTCATCGCCGCGAGCCTGGCCGCCGGCACGAGCCGATTGACCGGCGTCCTCGACAGCCAGGACCTGACCCGGACCCGGGAATGCCTGGCCGCCATGGGCGCGGCCTTCCACCCCCAAAGCGACGGCTCGGTCATCGTCTCCGGCACCGCCGGCCGGCCCCAGGGCGGGGATGCCGAGACCGAGGACCCGATCGTCCTCGATGTCGGCGAATCCGGCACCACCTGCCGGCTTTTGACCGCCGTGGCCGCCGCCGGACGCGGCGTCTTCGAGATCCGGGGCCACGGCCGCATGCACGACCGGCCCATCGGCGAGCTGATCCGGGCCCTCATGCCCCTTGGCCTCGAAGCCCTCTACCTCGGCAAGTCCAACTGCCCGCCGGTCGTCCTGGTCGGCAAGGGCCTGCGCGGCGGCACCACGTCGATCTCCCTCGAAGACAGCTCCCAGTTCCTCTCCGGCCTGCTCCTGGCCGCGCCCATGGCCACCGCCCCGCTGACCATCGAGATTTCCGGCCAAAAGACCGTGTCCTGGCCCTACGTGGCCATCACCCTCTCGACACTCTCCGACTTCGGCGTGCCCTTTGTCGTGGAGACCCTCTCCGGCGACGCCTGGACGGCCACGGACTGGAAAAAGCTGACCGATGTCACTCCCGGGAAGGTCCGCTTCGCCATGCGCCCGGCCGGCTACGTCCCCCGCGACTATGCCGTGGAAGGCGACTGGTCGAGCGCCTCCTATTTCCTGGCCGCCGGGGCCATCGGCCAGGCCCCCGTCACCGTGACCGGCCTGCGCGCCGATTCGCTCCAGGGCGACCGGGCCATGCTCGACATCCTCATCCGCATGGGCGCGCGCATCGAAATGACGAGCCAGGGCATCACCGTCTTCCCGAGCGAACTCGTGGGCCAGGACCTGGACATGGGCCGCTGCCCGGACCTCGTGCCGACCGTCGCCGTGGCCGCCTGCTTCGCCGCCGGCGAGACCGTCATCCGCAACGTGGCCCACCTGCGCCTCAAGGAATCCGACCGCATCGAGTCCGTGGCCGAAAACTGCATCCAGGCCGGGGCCGTCGTCACGGTCCTCCCCGACGGCATGCGCATCAAGCCCCGCCCCCTGCCGCGCGGGGAGCGCGTCGCATTTTCCGCCTTCTGCGACCACCGGCTGGCCATGTCCGCCGCCCTCTTCGAACTGGCCGGCATCGAGGTGGCCCTCGACGAACCCGCCTGCGTCGCCAAGTCCTTCCCGGAATTCTGGGAAAAGTGGGACGAGGTGCGCAGGGGATAAGGCGGGGGAGGGAAGAGAAGATGCCTCCGGCGGCCGGGGGGGATGATCCCCCCCGGACCCCCTCGACGGGTTCTTGTAAATTAACTTTATAAATAAGTAGCCTATGAACGATACGAACAATAAAACGAACAGCCCGCCTACGCCGATAAAAGTTTTTGGGGAAGGTGGGGGTCCGGGGGAGGAAACCCCTTTTTTCAAAAAGGGGTTTCCTCCCCCGGAATCGCCGGCCACCGTCAACACCCTGGCCGTCATCGGGGCCCGGGGGGGAATGGGGAAGCTGATCGTCAACAAGAGCCGCGCGGCGGGCCTGGATGTCCGGGAGCTGGACCGGCCGCTGACGCCGGAGAAGATCGCGAAGGCCGTGGCCGGGGCGGACATGGTGCTTCTCTCCGTGCCGGTCTACGCCACGGCCGAGGTGGCCGGGCTTTTGGCCGGGCACCTGGACGGCAGGCAGGTCCTGGCCGATGTCGGCTCGGTCAAGACCCTGCCCATCGCCGGCATGGTCGAGCACTACCCCGGCCCGGTAGTCGGCACGCATCCGCTCTTCGGCCCGGAGCCCGGGCCCGGGGACGCCCTTCGCGTGGCGGTCATGGACGGCCGGCCGGGTCGGGACTCCTTTGCCACGGCGGCGGTCGCCGACTGGTGCGCCCGCATCGGGTTTACCCCCTTCGCCTCCACGGCCGAGGAGCACGACCGGGCGGCGGCCTTTGTCCAGGGGCTCAATTTCGTGACCAGCGTGGCCTATTTCGCGGCCCAGGCCGCGGGCGGCGACGTGCAAAAGTACCTGACCCCGTCTTTTACCCGCCGGCTGGTGGCGGCGGAAAAGCTCATCACCCAGGACGCGGCGCTTTTCGCCGCGCTTTTCGAGGCCAATCCGTACAGCCATGAGGCCGTGCGCAATTACCGCAGTTTGCTGAACCTCGCCGCCGGCGGCGATGTGGATTTGCTCGTGCGCCGCGCCGAGGCGTGGTGGACCGCCAAGACCGAGAAAAAGGACAATCCATGAGTGCGATCACGCTTACGCAGGAAGGGACGTGGCTCCCGGCCGACGTGCAGACGCCGATAAGCCTCTTCCTGGGGCTGGTTGGCGAGAGGCCGGGGATACTTCTCGAAAGCGCCGAAGTGGACGGACGGCTGGGCCGCTACAGCCTGATCGCCTGGGATTTCCGGCTGCGGCTGCGCCTCAAGGCCGGCAGGCTCGACGTCAGCGCCCGTGACGCCCGACTGGCCCCGCTCGAAGCCCACACGGGCCTCGGGTTCGTGGAAGGGATGCGGGCCGTCATGGCCGACCTGCACGTCCTGGCCCCGGCCGGGTTTGCGGACATCCCGCCCATCACCCGGTCCCTGGTCGGCTATTTCGGCTACGGCCTGGCCGGCATCTTCGAGCCCAAGCTGGCCCCGGTTCTGCCGCCCGAGGAGGCCGAATTCTGTCTGGTCCTGCCCGGCCGGGTGGTGCTTTTCGACCACGTCAAGCACCGGTGCCTCCACCTGTCGCTCGACGAGGGCAAGAAAGCCCGCATCGAGTACGCCAACATCTTCGCCACCATGGACCGGCCGGTCATCGGCCGGACCGTCAACAATCCCGAGGCCGCAGGCTACATGGAGAGCGTCACCCGGGCCAAGGAGATGATCCGGGCCGGCGAGTGCATCCAGACGGTCCTCTCCACCCAGTTTTCCGCCCCCTTCTCCGGCGACCCCTTCGTGGTCTATAGAAGGCTGCGGCAGGTCAATCCCTCGCCCTACATGTTTTTCATGCGCCTGCCGCGCGTGACCCTCGTCGGATCCTCCCCCGAGCTCCTCATCCGCTGCCGCGACGGCGAGCTGACCACCTGCCCCATCGCCGGCACAAGGCCGCGCGGGGCCTCGCCCGAGGAGGACGACCGTCTGGCCGAGGAACTCCTGGCCGACCCCAAGGAGCGGGCCGAGCACGTCATGCTGGTGGATCTCGGCCGCAACGACCTCGGCCGCATGGCCGAGCGCGGCACGGTCAAGGTGGAGAAGTTCATGGCCGTGGAGCGGTTCTCCCACGTCATGCACATCGTCTCCTACGTGACGGCCAGGCTCAAGAAGGGACTCGACGCCCTGGACGTGCTCAAATGCGCCTTCCCGGCCGGCACCTTGTCCGGCGCGCCCAAGGTCCGGGCCATGGAGATCATCGGCGAGCTCGAAAACAACCTGCCCCGCGGCCCCTACGCCGGCTGTATCGGCTGGATCGGCCTGGACGAGGGCGCGGTCAACCTGGACACGGGCATCACCATCCGAAGCCTGTGGATCCGGGACGGCATGGTCTCCTGGCAGGCCGGGGCCGGCATCGTCTACGATTCCGATCCCGCGACCGAATGGAAGGAGTGCCAGAACAAGGCCCGGGTCATTGCCGAAGTGCTGGCGGCCAAGGAGGAAGGCGATGTTTTTACTTATTGACAACTTCGATTCGTTCACCTTCAACGTGGTCCAGGCCTTCGAGCAGCACGGCCACGACCCGGTGGTGAAAAAAAACGACGATCCCGAGATATTGGAACTGGCCGCCTCCGGCAAGCTCGACAAGGTCTGCATTTCGCCGGGCCCGAGCAACCCGGAAAACGCCGGCCTGTGCCTGGAATTTTTAAAGCGCCTGCCCAAGGAGACGCCGGTCTTCGGCGTCTGCCTCGGCCACCAGATCCTCGGGCATTTCGCCGGGGCCCCGGTGGTCGTGGCCGACCGGATCATGCACGGCAAGTGCTCGCCGGTGTACCACCGCGAGACCGGGCTTTTCGACGGCCTGCCCAACCCCTTCGAGTGCTGCCGCTACCATTCGCTCCTGGTGCTGGCCGCCAAGGTCCCGGACAAGCTCGAAATCACGGCCTGGACCGAGCAGAACGAGGTCATGGGCCTGCGCTACCGCGACCGCCCCTGGGTCGGCGTCCAATTCCACCCGGAGTCGGTCTTCACCCCGGACGGCATGAAGCTGATCGGCAACTTCCCGGACAAGATCCTGTAGGGGCTTGCCGGTGTCCGACGGACACCGGCCGGTCCAACCCGCAACAAGGAACCCGTTTTGAACACCGTCCCCGCCCTGCTCGTCAAAGCCGCCGACAGCCTGCGCGCCGCCCGGCTGCTGGCTTCCGAGGGCCACTTCGACTTCGCCATGAGCCGGGCCTATTTCATCATGCATTACGTGGCCGAGGCCTTTTTGCTGACCCTCAAACTCGACGTCCACGATCCCGAAGGCGTGGTCGACGCCTTTGGCCAGCGGTTCGCCTACACCCATGTCCTGCCGCCGGTCTTCCACCGCTGGCTCGTCGAGGCCGAGGGCCTGCGCAACAAGGCCGACTTCGAGACCGATACCGGCCTGACCCCCGAAATCGTCGCCGAACAGATCGACCGGGCCAGGACCTTCATGCACCTGGCCCGCGAAGAGCTGTCGGAAGTAACGAAATAATTCCAACTCCCTGCCCAAAGGAGCCGCACCGTGGAAAAACATGTCGAATGCCTGGAACTGCTCGCCATCGGCAAGGACCTGCCGTCCGAACTCGCCACCTACGCCTTCCGGGCCATGTACACCGGCGAGATGCCGGCCTCGTGCGTGGGCGCGTTCCTGATGGGGCTCAAGACCAAGGGCGAGTCGGCCGTGGAGATCGCGGCCGGCGTCACCACCGCCCTGGAGGAGGCCCGCCTCGTTTCCGGCCTGACGGGCCCGCTCATCGACACCTGCGGCACGGGCGGGGACAACACCTGCTCGTTTAACTGTTCGACCGCCGTGGCCCTGTATCTCGCGGCCCTTGGCCACAAGGTGGTCAAGCACGGCAACCGGGCCGTCTCCAGCTCCTGCGGCAGCGCCGACGCCGTGGAGTCGCTCGGTTTTCCGCTCATCGTCGAGCCCGACGCCGTGGCCGCGGAACTGGACAAGCACAACTTCGTCTTTCTTTTCGCCCCCAACTACCACCCGGCCTTCAAGCGCATCGGGCCCATCCGCAAGGAACTCGGGGTGCGCTCGCTTTTCAACCTCATGGGACCGCTTCTGAACCCGGCCCGGCCGACCCACCAGATCCTCGGCGTGCCGACCTCGCGCCACGTCCGGCTCATGGCCGAGGTCCTGGCGCTCACCGGCCTTTCCCACGGCGCCGTGGTCCACGGGGCCGGCGGCTTCGACGAGCTGACCCCCTTCGGCCCGGCCGACGTCTGCTGGCTGCGCGACGGCTGGATCAAATGCGAGCGCATCGACCCGCAGACGCTCGGCATCCCGGCCCACAAGCCGGGCGAGGTCGTGGTCGCCGGCCGCGACGAGGCGGTCCGGGTCCTGAAGGACGTCCTCTCCGGCCAGGGCAACCCGGCCATGCGCGACATGGTGGCCTTGAACCTCGGCTGCGCCCTGCACCTGCTCGAAGACGGCCTGACGCTCCGCCAGGGCGTGGAAAAGGCCCGGGACGCCATCGCCCGGGGTGCTGCGGCCGCGTTTTTCAAGGACGTGTCCCATGCTTGAGAAATTCCGGGCCGCAAAGGCCCCGGCCATAAAGCGCCTCAAGGAGCTGGAGGCGGCCGAAAAGCTGCCCATGCCCCTGACGGACAAGCGGCCGTCCTTTTCCGATGCCCTCTTGGCCCACGGCCCCATCGCCGTCATCGCGGAATACAAGCGGGCCTCGCCGTCGGCCGGCGACATCAACCTCGGCCTTGCGCCCGAGGACGTGGCGGCCCTCTACGCCGCCGCCGGGGCCGCCGCCATCTCGGTCCTGACCGAGGAAACCTACTTCAAGGGCTCCCTCGACTCCCTGGAAGCCATCAGCGCCGTGGGGCTGCCCATGCTGCGCAAGGACTTCCTGCTCCACCCGCTCCAGGTGGCCGAGACCGCCGCCACCAAGGCCTCGGCCCTGCTTCTCATCGCGCGCATGCTGACCGACCCGGAGCTTTCGGAAATGCTGGCCCTGACCTACGACGCCGGCCTCGAAGCCGTGGTCGAGGTCTTCGACGAGGCCGACCTTAACCGGGCCGAGGCGGCCGGGGCCCGCATCATCCAGGTCAACAACCGCGACCTCGACACGCTTGAGACCGATCTGGCCGTCTCCCGCCGCATGGTCGCCCGCAAGCGGCCCGGCCGCATCTGGATCTCGGCCAGTGGCATAACCTCCCGGGCCGATGTCCTCGGCATGGCCACCCTTGGCTACAACGCCGTCCTGGTCGGCACCTCCATCATGGCCGCCCCGGACCCGGGCGCGGCCCTGGCGATACTGACCGGCAAGGAGCCGTCATGACCCCGCCCCTGGTCAAGATCTGCGGCATGACCCGCCCGGAGGATGTCCTCGGCTGCGCCGAAGCTGGGGCCGACCTGCTCGGGTTCATCTTCGCCGCCAAGAGCCCCCGCCGCCTGACGCCGGGGCAGGCCGCCGCCCTGCCCCGCACCTCGGCCCGGCGCGTCGGCGTCTTCGTGGAACAGACCCTCGGCGAGGTGCTCGCCATCATGGACGAGGCCGATCTCGACCTGGCCCAGCTCCACGGCGGCCAGGACCCGGACTTCTGCCGGGCCGTCGGGCCGGACCGGGTCATCCGGGCCTTCTGGCCGGCCAAACACCCGGACACGGCCAGCCTGGCCGCCGCCATGGCCGCCTTTGCCGGGACCATCCGCTACGCCCTGCTCGACGCCGGCACCTCCGGCGGCGGCCACGGCGTGCCGCTTGATTTCGCGCCCCTGGCCGGACTCGATCCACCCATGCCCTGGCTCCTGGCCGGCGGCCTCGGGCCCCACAACGTGGCCGAAGCCCTGCGCGTAGCCAGCCCCCACGGCCTGGACCTCAATTCCGGCGTCGAGTCCTCGCCCGGCCTCAAAGACCTCGAAAAAGTCCGGAGGTCACTTTGGACCGTGAAAGGCTGCGCCGGAGGAGCGAAGATGCCTCCGGCGGCGGGGGGATCATCCCCCCCGGACCCCCTGAAAGGGGACTGACAGAACTGTCGCGCACGTCGCGAAGCCCGTTAAAAGTTTTTTGGAAGGGGTCCGGGGAAACCTTTTTTGCAAAAAAGGTTTCCCCGGCCGCCGGAGGCATAAAAAAAATGACCAACGCATATTACGGCGAATTCGGCGGGCAGTTCGTGCCCGAGTTGCTGATGCCGCCGCTTCTGGAGCTGGAAGAGGCCATGCGGACCATCGTGCCGAGCGAGCCGTTCCAGCAGGAACTGCGCGCCCTCCTGGCCGACTACGTGGGCCGGCCCTCGCCGCTCTACCGGTGTCCGAACCTGTCGAAAGAGCTCGGCTTCGACCTGTGGCTCAAACGCGAGGACCTGAACCACACCGGGGCCCACAAGATCAACAACACCATGGGCCAGGGCCTTTTGACCAAGTACATGGGCAAAAAGGTCCTGCTCGCCGAGACCGGGGCCGGCCAGCACGGTGTGGCCACGGCCACGGCCGCGGCCATGCTCGGCCTTGACTGTATCGTCTACATGGGGGCCGAGGACGTGGTGCGCCAGTCGCACAACGTCAAGCGCATGAAGCTCTTGGGCGCCGAGGTCGTGCCCATCGAGTCCGGCACCAAAACGCTCAAGGACGCCATCAACGCGGCCCTGCGTTACTGGATCGCGGAGCAGCGGACCACCCACTACTGCTTCGGCACGGCCGCCGGACCGCACCCGTTTCCGCTTTTGGTGCGCGAATTCCAGGCCGTCATCTCGCTCGAAGCCCGGGCCCAGTGCCTGGAGAAGATGGGCCGGCTGCCGGACTACGTGGTGGCCTGTGTCGGAGGCGGGTCCAACGCCATCGGCATGTTCCACCACTTCGTGCCGGACGCCGCCGTGAAGCTGGTCGGCGTGGAGGCGGCGGGCACGGGCGAGCCGGGCTGCTTCCACTCCGCGCCCTTGAGCCTCGGCCATCCCGGGGTGCTCCACGGCATGCGCACCATGCTGCTGCAAACGAAGGAAGGGCAGATCCTGCCCTCGCATTCGGTGGCCCCGGGCCTGGACTACCCCGGCGTCGGGCCCGAGCACGCCCATCTGCACGCCACGGGCCGGGCAAAATACGACACCGTGGTGGACGACGAGGCCCTGGCCGCCTTCGACGCCCTGTGCCGCCGCGAGGGCATCATTCCGGCCCTGGAGAGCTGCCACGCCGTGGCCTGGGTGGTGCGGCACGCGCCCGAAATTCCCAAGGGGGCGCAAGTGGTGGTCTGCCTGTCCGGCCGGGGCGACAAGGACCTCGGCATCATCGAGGAATACGAAAAAAAGCGAGAGAGGGCGGCCTCATGAGCCAGTCAATTTTGACCACCCGCATCATGGAGGCCCTTGGGGCCGGGCGCAAGGCGCTCATTCCCTTCCTGCCGGGCGGCTTCCCGGACAAGGAACGTTTTTTCGACGAATTGGCGGCCCTGGACGCCGGCGGCGCCGACGTGATCGAGATCGGCGTGCCCTTTTCCGATCCCGTGGCCGACGGCCCGGTGGTGGAAAAGGCGTCGCTGGCCTGCCTGCTGGACGGCACCTGCCTGGCCTGGCTCCTTGGCGAACTAACGCGCCGCAAGGGCCGTTACCGGGCCGGGCTGGTCCTTATGGGCTACTACAACCCTTTCCTCCAGTACGGCCTGGACGCCCTGGCCCGGGACGCGGCCGCGGCCGGGGTGGCCGGATGCATCGTGCCGGACCTGCCGCTGGAAGAGTCCGGGCCCATGGCGGAGGCCCTTGGCAAACGCGGCCTGGACCTGATTCCGCTCATCGGCCTCAACACCCCCGAGGAGAGGCTCGCCGCCTACGCCAAAACCGCGCGCGGCTACGTCTACTTCGTGTCGGTCCTTGGCACCACCGGCATGCGCGAGTCGCTTCCGGCCGAGATCACCGAACGGCTCAAAGTGGTGCGCCGCCTCTTCGACGTGCCGGTCGCCCTCGGCTTCGGCATCAAATCGCCCGGCCAGCTGACAGCCTTTGGCGACCTCATCGACGGCGTGGTCTTCGGTTCGGCTCTCATTGCCCACATCGACGCCGGCGGCACGGCGGCCGAATTCATGGAGCGCTGGCGGAGCTGACCGCCAAGGATACGGGCGGCCGGTTCCGTAAATGCGGCACCGGCCTGCGGCCCCCGGCCGGCCTGCGACCCGGCCGGGCGGCCTCCCTGTCGCGGGAATCCGCCATGCTCCTTCAAACCTACCCGCTGTATCTGGCCGCCCTGGCCGTCGGCATGCTCACCCCCGGCCCGGCCATGCTCCAGGCCCTGACGCTTGGCCTGCGCTTCGGCCCGCGGCCCGTGGCCGTGGTGGCCTGCGGCAATGTCTGCGCCTCGGTCCTGCAGGTCCTGGCCGCCCTGGGCGGCCTCTCGCTCCTGGCCGGACAGCCGGCGCTCCTGCGCGTCGCGGGCCTTGGCGGCGCGGCCTACCTGGCCTGGCTCGGCCTGCGGCTGTGGCGGGCTCCGGCCGGCCTTGCCCCCGCCCCTGCCCCTGAGGCTGGCGCCGGCCCGGCCACGGCCGACTCTTCATCCCCGGCCACGGCTGGTCCGCCATCCCCGGCCGCGCTCTTCGGCCAAGGCGCGCTGGTGGCCATGGTCAATCCCAAGGCCTGGGGATTTCTGGCCGCCATGCTGCCGCCGTTCGCGGTCCCGGGCCTGCCCGGGGCCGGGGACGTGGCCCTCCTGGCCGGGCCCATCGCGGTCCTGGCCTTTGGCGGCATGATGGCCTACGCCCTGGGCGGGGCCTGGCTGGCCCGGACCATGGCCGCCTCGCCGCGCGCCCTGAAACGGATCTTCCGGCTTTTTGCCGTCACGCTCTGGTGGTGCGCCGCCGCCCTGGCCGTCGGCTGATTCCTGGCTCTTGGCGCGCTTTTGGGGTATGGCGGAAAAAACTCCGAGGATGCGCCATGCCCCAATGCGCCAAGGTCCTTTTCGTGGACGACGACCAGGCGGTGCTCGACGCCCTGCGCCGGGGCCTTTGCCGCTGCTACGACATGGCCACGGCCCGGGGCCCGCTGGAAGGCCTGCGCCTGCTCACCGAAACGGGCCCCTTTGCCGTGGTCGTCTCGGACCTGCGCATGCCGGGCATGGACGGGGTGGCCTTTCTGCAACGGGCCAAGGAGCTGTGCCCCACGGCCGTGACCGTCATGCTGACCGGCCACGGCGACCTGACCGCCGCCATGGCCGCGGTCAACGAAGGCCACATCTTCCGGTTCCTGACCAAGCCCTGCCCCGTTCCCGTCCTGTCCCGGGCCCTGGACGCGGCCCTTGCGCAGTACCGGATGGCGGCCTCGGAAAAAGAACTCCTGCGCGTGACCCTGGAAAACGCGCAGCTCAAGGAGGACGTGGAGCGGATCATGCGCCACGACCTGAAATCCCCGCTCACCACCATCATCAGCCTGCCGCAGGTCCTTGGCCTGGCCGAAAACCTGGATGACGACCAGCGCGACATGCTCGCGCTCATCGAGGACGCCGGCTACATGATCCTGTCCATGGTCAACCTGTCCACGGCCCTTTTCAAGATGGAGCGCGGCCAGTACGCCCTGGCCCCGGTCGCGGTGGACCTCGTGCGGCTCGTCCGGAAAATCCTCGGCGTCCACGCCGACACGGCCCGAAGCCGTGGCCTGGCCCTGGAAACGGCCGTCCACGGCGCGCCGGCCGAGGCAGGGGCGGCTTTTTCCGTCCGGGGCGAGGAACTTCTTTGCTATTCCATGCTGGCCAACCTCATCGACAACGCCGTTACGGCCGCGCCGGACGGCACGCCGGTGCGGATCGACCTGTGTCGGGAGGGAGAGACGGCCCGGATCGCCATCCACAACCAGGGGGCCGTGCCCCTGTCTGTGCGGGAACGGTTTTTCGAGAAATACGCCACCGCCGGCAAGCCCAAGGGAACCGGGCTTGGCACCTATTCGGCCCGGCTGATCGCCCGGGCCCACGGCGGGGATGTCGTCATGGAGACCGGCGACGCGGCCGGCACCCTGGTCACGGTCAGCCTGCCGGCCGCCTGAGCCCGGGCGCCAAACGGGGGGGCCGGGCCTCCAGGGCCTCGCGGATCTTTCTGGCCAGCGTCTCCGGAGTGAAGGGCTTCACCACGTAGTTGGTGACCCCGGCCCCGACCGCGGCCAGGATGTGCTCCTCGTTGGCCTCGGCCGTGACCATGACCACGGGCAGGCGGGCGTAGTCCTCGCTCTTGCGGATGCGCTCCAAAAGCGACAGGCCGGACAGGCGCGGCATGTTCCAGTCGAGCAGCACCAGATCCACGGACGTGGCGTTGAGGATCTTCCAGGCCGCTTCCCCGTCCTCGGCCAGATGGATGTCTTTGAGTCCCAGTTGCCGCAGGATGTAGGCAATGGTCTTGCGCATGGGCAACTGGTCGTCCACCACCAGGATGGCAGGCCCGGCGGTCATGTTCCGGCTCCCTCCCCGGCGCCAGATCCAAGGCGGCCCATCAGTCGCACCGGTGCCGGCTGCAGGCCCCTTCCCGGATGAAGACGACCGATTCGGCAATGTTGGCGCACTGGTCGCAGACGCGCTTGAGCCCGTGGGCGATGAAGCAGATCTGCACGGCCCGCTCCACGGGCCGGGCCTCGTCGCGCATGTATTCGGTCATCTCCTGGAGGATGGCCACGTTCAGGTCCAGGATCTCCGCGGATTCCTCGCACAGGCGGCGGGCCAGCGCCAGGTCGAGCTTGGAGAAACACAAGGCCGTGTTGACCAGAAAATCCCGTGTCGCCTCGGCCAGCTCCTCGAGCTTGGCCGGCGGGGCGATGGGCTCCCGGTCCACGAGCAAAAGGCCCCGCTCGGCGATGGCGACCGCCTGGTCGCCGATCCGCTCGATGTCGCCCACGGCCCGCATGCAGCCAAGGACGTAGCGCAGGTCCCGGGCTACGGGCTGGTGCAGGGCGAGCAGGCGCAGGATCTCGCTGTCGAGGGCGCACTCCAGGCCGTCGATGGCCGCGTCGCCGGCGATGACGGCCCGGGCCAGGGCCGGGTCCCGGTCAAAGACCGTGCGCAGGGCCTTTTCCACGGCCGCCTGGGCCATGCGGAAGGCCGTCAGCATGTCGGTCTTGAGCTTTTCCAGGTCCGTTTCGATGATCCGTTCCACAGACACCCCCCCGGGCATACGATGCCACCACGATGGCCTGAAAAGGTATCCGCCGACGAGGCTTCTGGCAAGGGGCCTTCCCGCCTGAGGCCGGTTTCCTGGCGGTGCCCTTCTTGACGCGGCCGTCGCGGCGGACAACAACACCGGGCGACGCTTGCCCCTGCCAACCGAAAGGATGTTCCCATGTCCCGCGTACACGCCGGTTCCCCGGCCATGGTCCTCGCCACCGTCTGCATCGCCCAGTTCATGGCCCCGTTCATGCTGACCGCCGTGGGCGTGGCCCTGCCCTCCCTCGGCCGGGACCTCAACGCCACGGCCATGCAGCTTGGCCTCATCGAGCAGCTCTACGTGGTGTCCCTGGCCATGGGCATGCTGGCCTTCGGCCGCTGGGGCGACATCGTGGGCCAGCGCCGGGTGCTGTTGCCGGGTCTGGCCGTCTTCACGGCGCTCACCTGTTCGCTCGGCTTCACCCAGTCCGTGGACATGATCATGGTCCAACGGTTCTTCCAGGGGCTCGGGGCCTGCATTGTCCTGTCCGGGTCCCTGGCCCTGGTGGCCGCCGCCTATCCGCCCGAGCTTCGCGGCCGCAAGATCGGCCTCGTCTCGGCCTGCACCTATGCTGGCCTGTCGCTTGGCCCGGTCATCGGCGGATTCGTCACCAGCCATTTCGGCTGGCGGTTCGTCTTTCTCATGTCCGTGCCCATCGGCCTTGGCGCCACGGGCCTGTGCCTGTTCGGCATGAAGGAGGGCCCGAAAAACGCCTTTGGCGAACGGATGGACTGGCGCGGCGGCTTTTTTTACGCGGCCAGCGTGGCCCTGGTCATGCTCGGCGCGGCCCATGCCAAGGAGGTGCCGGCCGGACCGGCCATGATCGCGGCCGGGATTCTCGGCCTGGCCGTGTTCCTGCGCCTGCAGGCCCGGACCAAAAGCCCGCTCCTGGACATCAACCTCCTGACCCGAAACCGCTTTTTTACGCTGAGCTGCCTGGCGGCCCTTGGCAACTACGCCGCCACCTTCGGCATCACCTTCATGATGAGCCTCTACCTCCAGTACGCCAAGGGCCTGCCGCCGCGCCTGGCCGGGTTCCTCTTGCTCTTCCAGCCGGTGGCCCAGCTCATCGCCTCGCCGCTGGCCGGCCGGCTGACCGAGCGCTACCCGGCCCCCCGGCTGGCCACCATCGGCATGTGCGTCAGCTCGGCCGGCCTGCTCGCGGCCGCGGCCACGCTCCACGCGGACACGTCCGTCTGGCTGCTCGGGGCGGAGCTGGTGGTCATCGGCGCGGGGTTCGGGATCTTCATCACGCCCAATTCCACGGCCATCATGGGCAGCGTGCAAAAGCGGCAGTTCGGGCTGGCTTCCGGCATGATCGCGTCCATGCGCACGCTCGGCATGGCCGTGTCCATGACCACCGTCACCCTTATCTTCTCGCTTTTGATGGCCGACGCGGCCATCACCCCGGCCACCCTGCCGGCCTTTCTGACCAGCATGCGCGTGGGCCTGGCCGCCTTTGCCGTCTTCTCGTGCCTGGGGGTGATCCTGTCGTTTTGGCGGGGGAAAAACGGAGATAGAGGAATGAAGAAGCCATCTTCTACCAAACAATGACCTCATCCAAAATCTTTGATCGCTTTTTTTACTAAGGCCTGAAATCGTTCAATACATTGTTCTATCTCTTTGCCTGTTGTCCGAACAAAAGCACCTTGCCTAGGATGGCCAATTTCATTCCTCAATTTAGTATACAAAGTTTCTCTACTTCCTTTAGCTTTTCCTTCCTTTTCAACTACATATGTATCGACACGCGGTTCTAATTTTAGAATAAGCTTTTCCACACAAGACTGGCGTTTGTCTCCAGTCAGATCTAATAATATACTATACAAATACATATGGCGCTCACCCAATCCCTTCTTACCCAAAGCAGCAGCATACATTTGTTGATACTTAAAAATTCTTCCATCATCTTCCATCGTCTCTTTCAAAACACCAACTTCTTCATCGCATAAGATTACTGGAGGAAGTGGGCTCACCCCCAACTCCAAACATGGCACCATAACGACAACGTCGTCTCCAAAATCAACACTTCCCTCTATATATTTAAATACTTCGATTGGCAAATCGAATTCAAACGTAATTTTAATTCGTAATTTGTTACAAATTTTTTCAACTTTTTTCTCTAGCTCAACATAGTCATCCATTGATTCAATGGCTACACAAAAATCTATAAATACACACTCATCACCGGACCAAAGCCGCATAGATGTTATGCATGAGTCATTTGTCTCATATATTTCATCTTTCAAATACACAACACTTCCATTCGCACTATAACGTAATTTTCCGTAATACATTAATCCTCCTTCGTACACAGAGGACGAGGCTATAAGCATCCCCGTCCAGTTAAATATACTTGATATTGATTTTTTCAGTGCGGAACATAAGGAGTGATCTCATCCGAAGCGGGCGATGGCCTCTTGGACGACCAGACGAAATGCGCCGAGGCACCGTTTGATTTCGGCGCTGGTCGTTTCGGCCAAAACACCCTGGCTCGGGCGGGTGATCTCGTTTCGCAGGCACGTGTAGAGCGTCTCCTCCCCGCCCCTGCCATTGCCGTACCGGGGCACGGACGGCTCCACCTGCAAAATGACCGCATCCACGTCCTGCCGTGTCCCCTCGCCGGCCAGGGACTGCAGGATGGCATAGAGGAACAGGAGCTGCGACACCGGATCGGCGGTGCCGAGAGCCGACCGGTACAGCCGATGGTACTGGTACGTCCGGGCATCGCCGGCCAGGAGATAGGCGGAAAAATCCGGCCCGTCCCCGTCCCGGCAAACCGGCGGCTGCGGGTCCGGCTCCGGGCCGGGTTCCGGCGGAAAGACGATCACGTCGTTCTCGCCGCAATCGGCCCCGCCGCCGACATACGAGAAGCCTGGGAAAGGGATGGCAAAATCATAGGCGATCTTGCAGGCCACCCTGTCGCAATACCGGTCCATCGCGGCCTGCAAGAGGTCGTAGGCCTCGGTGGACTCCAGGGCGATGTCGAATTCCACGGCAAGGCCATTGTCAGCCGACCACAGATGCATGGAGCGTATGTGCGGGTGGTCGAGATCGATTTCGCATTCCTTGAGCGACAGGCCCGTGGCGCTGGCACAGTACAGCACTTTTCCATGATACATGGACGCACCCCGCCTCTTTTCTATTCTTTTTAATAAAGACCAACGGAAAGGGGGCCTTGCCCAGGCCCCCTCCACGTATTTATTTGTAATAGATCTTGATCTCGTTGGTCCCGGGCATGTCGTTGCCGGGCGTCGGGCGGCCGGCCGTGATGACCACCGGTTCGCCGGCGGCCATGTCCGGGCAGTTGGTGACGAACTCCTCGACCCGGGCCATGTGGTCGCCCCCGGCCGTCTCGATCAGCCGCGGCTTGACCCCCCAGGCGAAGTTCAAAAACCGCAGCACGCGCGGGTCCGGAGTCAGGGCGTAGATGTTCTGGCTCGGCCGGCGGCTGGAGGTGAGCCTGGCGTTGGTGCCGCTGACCGTGTGGCACACGATCGCCTGGCCTTCCATGTTGTCGGCAATGAGGCAGGCCGAGTAGGCCACGAACTTGTTCGGGTTCTTCTCCCGCTTGGGCGCGTACGGGGCCTGGATGCGCTCCAGGTAGTAGCCGAGCGCGTTCTCGGAAATCTCCTGCATGACCTTCACCGTCTCCACCGGATGGTCGCCGACGGCCGTCTCTTCCGAAAGCATGACGCAGTCCGCCCCGTCCAGGATGGCGTTGGCCACGTCGGTAGTCTCGGCCCGGGTCGGGATCGGGTTTTTGACCATGGACAAAAGCATCTGGGTGGCCACGATCACCGGCCGCTGGGCATGGCGGCAGGCCCGGATGATCTTTTTCTGGATGATCGGCAGCTCCGGCAGCGGGCATTCGAGGCCGAGGTCGCCGCGGGCCACCATGACCGCGTCCGTGAGTTTCAAAATTGCGTCCAGGTTGTCCACCGCGTTTTGCCGCTCGAGCTTGGAGACCACCGGCACCCAGACGCCGTGCTTTCTGATCTCCTCCTTGGTCATGGCCACATCATTGGCGTTTTGCACAAACGAGATGGCGATGGCGTCCACGCCCACGTCGATGCCCTCGTGCAGGTCCTTGACGTCCTTGGCGGTCAGGGCCGGCAGGGCGTGGTGCTTGCCCGGAAAGGCGATGCCCTTGTTCGACGACAGGAGCCCGGCGTTTTGGGCCTCGATCTCGTAGAGCCGGTCGGCCTTGAGCTCCCGGGTGACGTGGAACTGGAGCAGCCCGTCGCTTAAGTTTACCGGCATGCCGACCCGAAGGCCGGCCAGGAGTTCCGGCATGTCGAGCGACACGAAAACCCGCTCGTCGCGGGACGGATCGGGCCGCTCGTCCGGCAGTCCCAACAGCAGGCTTTCGCCCTTGCCGACCGTGCGCGGCGAATCGGCCACCTCGCCGATGCGGGTCTTGGGGCCGCATAGGTCGGCCAGGGCCGTCAGCGGAATGCCGAACTCGCTTTCGAGGGACCGGATCGTCTTGACGATGGGCTCGAAATAGGCCGCATCGGCATGGGAGAAATTGAGCCGGAAGATGCGGACCCCATGGCGCACCATGTCCCGCATGGTTTCAGGCTGAAGGGACGCGGGGCCGAGGGTGGCCACGATCTTGGTGTGCATGCTTGCCTCCAGGCGTGTCCGGCGCGGGCCCTCCCGTCCGGGGACGGGAAAAAGCGGATGCGGGCCGGACGGGTTTGGGATAATCTTCGTCCCGACTGGTTGCCGTTTCGCGACATATCCCTATCTAATTGGCACGCTCACAGAGGACAAGGCCGAAAGGCCCTGCATAAGGAGGAAAACGCTCCATGGGAATCGACGCTGCTTTCAAAAGTCCCGGGGAAGGCGGCCGGCAGGCCGGCACCTGCCAGGACTCCCGCCCGGGCCAGGACCCCTGCTTTCCACCGGCCTCGTTTATCACCTTCATCCTGTCGCTGGCCCAATCGGCCATGGTGCTCATGGGCGAGGCGCCGGAGCCGGAATCGGGCGCCTACATCCGCAACCTGCCCCAGGCCAAGCACACCATCGACATCCTGGCCATGCTCGACTGCAAGACCCGGGGCAATCTCGGCCAGGAGGAACGCGAGGTGCTCGAAACGCTCCTTTGCGAGCTGCGGTTGGCCTACGTCAAAAAACAGTAACGTCCGGAGCGCCACATGGAAACGATTCCCGTCGGCCTGGTCGGCGTGACCGGCTACACCGGCATGGAGCTGGCCCGGCTCCTGGCCGTCCATCCGAGCCTGCGCCTGGTGCGGGCCACCTCCCGGGCCGAGGCCGGCAAGACGCTGGCCAGCCTCTATCCTTTTCTCCAGGGCTTTCCCGTGGGGGACGTGGCCGTGACCGCGCCGGACGCCGCCGATCTGGCCGCCGCCTGCCGCCTCGTCTTTCTGGCCGTGCCCCACGGCGCGGCCATGGACTACGCCGCCGAACTCTTGGCCGCCGGCCTGTCGGTGGTCGATCTTTCCGCCGACTTCCGCTTGGCCGACGCCGAGGTCTACGCCGCCTGGTACGGCCTCCCCCACCGCCACCCGGCCCTCCTGCCGGAGGCGGTCTACGGCCTGCCCGAGCTTTACGGCGAACGAATCAAAAAGACGAAGCTGACGGCCAATCCCGGCTGCTACCCGACCTCGGTCATCCTCGGCCTGGCCCCGGCTCTGGCCGCCGGCCTGGTCGAAACCGACGGCATCGTGGCCGACAGCAAATCCGGCGCCTCGGGCGCGGGCAGAAAGGCCGCCGTGCCGACCCTGTTCTGCGAGGTCCACGACAGCTTCCGGGCCTATAACCTGGGCAGGCACCGCCACACCCCGGAGATCGAGCAGGAGCTCGGCAAGCTCGCCGGCGCGGACATCACCGTGTCCTTCAACCCGCATCTCCTGCCCATCGACCGGGGCATCCTGTCCACGATCTACACCCGGCTCACCCGCGAGGCCACGGTGGAGGAAATCCACGCCCTCTACGAACGCCACTACGCCGACAAGCCCTGGGTCCGGGTCCTGCCCCTCGGCCGGCTGCCCGAGACGCGCCACGTGCGCGGCACCATGTTCTGCGACCTGGGCCTGGTGGTCGATCCCCGCACCGGCCGGCTGATTGTCGTTTCCGCCATCGACAACCTGTGCCGGGGCGCGTCCGGCCAGGCGGTCGCCTGCGCCAACCTGATGTCCGGCCTGCCCGTGGACGCGGGCCTTACCCTCGCGCCCATGATGCCGTAGGAAGCGGGGAGGGAAACCCTTTTTGAAAAAAGGGTTTCCCTCCCCGCACCCCTCCTTTCCCAAAAACTTTCAAAAGGGGGGTGGGGTTCACGACGGGGAGGAAGCATGACACTCGATAATGTTCGCAAGCTCTACGAGCGCATCGGCACGGACAAGGGGCTTCGGGACCGGCTCTACAAGGCCGAAGGGCAGGCGGCCCGGGACGCGGTCCTGCGCGAGGAAGGCCTCTTTTTCACGGACGCCGAATTCGACGAGATGGACGGCGTGCTCCACGTCAAATGCCAGACCCACGAGGAAGCCGAGCAATTCTTCGAGTTCCGCAACTGGTGGAATTTCCTGCGCCGGACCTGATCGCCCCCCGCCTTTTCCCGCCCGGCATCCGTCCGGGCCACCCCGCCGTGCCCACCCGTCCGGGACCCGGTTCCCGGATGGTGCCTGCTTGACAAAAAAATCCACTTCGCCTGTAAACTGTTGTTCTTCGGACCCTCCGAAGACTGGGAAGGGCCGCGTCCTCGTCGTACTTCCCAAAGACGCACCCACGGCCCGGAGTGTTTGCCGTTATGTCCGCCGCACCTCCCGAAACCCCGCCTGCCCAGGGGCCCGTCGATCCCGCCGTTCTCCAGACCGGCCGGCCGGCCGGCCAGACGCCGCCGCCTCTCCCGCCCCGCCGCCACCGGCCGCTGTGGCGAAACCCCTGGGTGCTGCTCCTGGCCGCCTGCCTTCTCGCCGGGGCCCTGGCCTACTGGCGCTACGACCGGCAGTTCGAATCCACGGATGACGCCTTCATCGCCGGCCACGTCACCGCCGTCTCGGCCCAGGTCCCGGGCCGGGTCAAGGAAGTGCTCGTGGACGACAACCAGAAGGTGGCAAAAGGCGACGTGGTGCTCCGCATCGACCCGGCCGACTATCAGGTCCGCCTGGACCAGGCCCGGGCCGCCCTGGCCACGGCCCGGCGCAACCGCGACGAAGCCGTATCGGAGCAGGAGGCGGCCCGGGCCGCGGCCGAAACCAGCCGGGCGCAGGTCGCGTCCGAACTGGCCACGGCCGAGAACGCCGACAAGGAAAAAGCCCGCTACGACAAGCTCGCCTCCGAGCGCGTCGTGGCCCAGGAAGCCAGGGACAACGCGGACACCACCGCCCGCACCGCCCGGGCCGCCCTGGACGTGGCCAGAAAGAAATACGCCGCCGACCAGACCCAGGTCGCCCTGGCCGGCACCCGCATCGAAACCGCCAAGGCGCAGGTGGAGGAGGCCCGGGCCGCCGTGGACAAGGCCGCCCTGGACCTGGCCCACACCGAGGTCCACGCCCGGGTGTCCGGCCGGGTGACCAACAAGGCCGTGGAGCCGGGCGACTACATCCAGACCGGCCAGAATTTCCTGAGCCTCGTCAATCCGGACATCTGGGTGGTGGCCAATTTCAAGGAAACCCAGCTGACCCGCATGCGGCCCGGCCAGCCCGTGGCCGTGACCGTGGACACCTATCCGGACCGCGAGATCAAGGCCCATGTCGAGAGCGTCCAGCGGGGCACGGGAGCGGCGTTCAGCCTCCTGCCCCCGGAAAACGCCACCGGCAACTACGTCAAGGTCGTGCAGCGGGTGCCGGTCAAAATCGTCTTCGACCGTACGGACGCCGACCAGGACATGCTGCTGGCGCCGGGCATGTCGGTCGTGCCGACGGTGCGGGTCCGCTAGGGACGGGAGCAAGGCGCTTATGGCATCCCCCGCCGCTTCCGGCCAGCCGTGGCAGCCGAGCGTCAATCCCTGGCTGATCGCGGCCTCGGTCATGCTGGCCACGTTCATGGAGGTCCTCGACACCTCGGTGGCCAACGTGGCCCTGCCCTACATGGCGGGCAACCTGTCGGCCACCCTGTCCGAGTCCACCTGGGTCCTGACCAGCTATCTGGTATCGAACGCCATCGTCCTGCCCATGACCGGCTGGCTCAGCACCAACTTCGGCCGCAAGCGGTTTCTCATGACCTGCGTGGCCGGCTTCACCCTGGCCTCGGCCGCCTGCGGCGCGGCCCCGACCATGGCCCTCCTGGTGGTCAGCCGCATCCTCCAGGGCGCGGCCGGCGGCGCGCTCCAGCCCATGTCCCAGGCCATCCTCATGGAGAGCTTTCCGCCGCACAAGCGCGGCATGGCCATGGCCATTTTCGGCATGGGCGTGGTGGTGGCGCCCATCGTCGGGCCGCTTCTCGGCGGCTGGATCACGGACAACATGTCCTGGCGCTGGATTTTTTTCATCAACCTGCCGATCGGCATCGCGGCGCTTTTGATGTGCCAGGCCTTTTTGGAGGACCCGCCCTACCTCAAGGAGGCCAAGGCCAAGCGGGGCGGCTCCATCGACTACGTGGGCTTCGCCTTTATGGTCCTGTGGCTGGCCACCCTCCAGATCCTGCTCGACAAGGGCCAGGAGGACGACTGGTTCGCCGCCGTCTGGATCCGCTGGTTCGCCGGCATAAGCCTCACGTCCATGATCGCCTTCGTCCTCTGGGAGCTTCGGGCCAAGTATCCGCTGGTGGATCTGCGGGTGCTCAAGGACCGGGATTTCGCCGCCTGCACGGGCATGATCGGCGTGGTCGGGGTGGTCCTTTACAGCGCCATCACGCTGTTGCCGCTCTTCCTGCAAAACCTGATGGGCTATTCCGCCTTTGCCAGCGGCCTGGCCCTGTCGCCGCGCGGGGTCGGGGCCGTGATCGCCATGATCCTCGTCGGCCGGCTGATCGGCAAGGTGGACACGCGGGTGTTGATCGGCCTCGGCTTTCTGCTCATGGCCTATTCGTCCTACCGGTTCGCGGAAATAAATCTCGACATCTCGATTTCCGCCATCGTCTGGCCCGGGTTCATCCTGGGCCTGGCCATTGCCATGGTCTTCGTGCCGCTGACCACCCAGGCCATGTCCAACCTGCCAAACGAGCAGATCGGCAACGCGGCCGGCATCTTCAACCTCATGCGCAACATCGGCGGCAGCATCGGCATCTCGGCCTTGATCGCCGTGGTGGACCGGGGGGCGCAAGCCCACCAGGACCTCCTTTCCGGCCACATCCACCTGGGCAACCCCCGCTACCTCGCCTACCTCCAGTCCCTGACCGCCTCCCTGTCCCGGTCCTTCGATCCGGTCACGGCCAAACTGAAGGCCCTTGGCCTGACCTACGACCTGCTGGTGCAGCAGGCCACCCTTCTGGCCTACATGGACAGCTTCCGCATCCTGGCCTACCTGTGCCTTTTGTGCATGCCTGCCGTGCTGCTCCTGCGCCGGGCCGGCAAGGCGGCCACGCCGGGCATGATGCACTGACCACCGGCCCGGCCCAGAGGCCGCAACCAGGCCCAGGCATTGACGCGACGGTGGATTTCCCGGACGATCCAGGGACCCGATCCCCCGGGACACAAACCACCAGCGAAGCGGAGCCGCGTGACGCCATGGGCAACCTCTTTCTGCTAAGCGAAGCGGGCGTCATCGCCATCCTCGGCCTGCCGACCCTTCTCTATCTGGTCGCCGCCCACCGGCGACAGCCCGGGCCCATCGAACAGCTCTCGGAGACGATCGCCAACTACAACCTGTTCAATTCCCTCTATTCCATTTTCCTGGGGCTGGCCCTGGTCACCTTGATGGTGAACTTCAACACCGTTCAGGACGACACGCGCAAGGAAGCCGAGGACATCATCTCGGCCACCCGGCTGATAAACGGCCTGTCGCAGGGGAAACCGCTCACGGAAAAGCTGCTCGCCTACGCCAAGGCCGTGGTCGAGTTCGACTTGCCGGCCATGGGCCGGGGGGAAATGTCGGCCCAGGCCTCCACCGCCTTCGACGCCCTCTGGAACCAGGCCTATGCCATCAGCCTGACCTCGAAAAACGAGGAATCGATCCACAGCCTGGTGCTCGGCGAACTGAGCGACATCACCAAGTGCCGGCTGACCCGTCGCATGAAGGCCAAGGAAAACCTCCACCCCATGATCTTTTTCCTGATCGTCTTCGGCTACTACGTCATGCTGGTGAAGACCTCTCTGACCCGCGTCGGCAGCCGGAAGACCCAGCTGGCCTTCGAGCTGCCGATGTTCGCCATGGTCATTTTGGTCATCACCACCATCATCGACCTGAACACGCCCTTTGTCGGCATCGTCAACATCGACACCACCGCCTTCCGCTGGGCCCTGGAGCGGGCCACGGCCATCGCGGCCCTGCCCCGTCCGTGACCCCGGCGGACCGGGGCCAGGCCCTGGCCGCCGCAGTGCCACCCGCCCGGCTGCCCGCCCCGGCACGCGCCCCCACCGCAACCGCCCGGTCCCCGGGGCCCGGGGCCGCTGCCGGCGGCCCCGGCGGGCAACGTCCGGCCGGACGGCAGGCGCCCGAGGGCCGCGCCAGGCAGGCTCGCGGCCAGACGCAAGCGGCCAGACGCAAGCGGCCAGACGCAAGCGGCCAGACGCAAGCGGCCAGACGCAAGCGGCCAGACGCAAGCGGCCAGACGCAAGCGGCCCGGGAAACGCCTGTTTCCCGGGCCGCTCGGCGCTCGCGCCCGCGTCTTCGCCGCCGGCTAGCGGGTGCGGGCCTGATAGCGGTTGATGTGCTTTTCGAGGCGGCGCGAGAGTTCGGTCAGGCAGTAGCAGATGACGAAATAGAGCAGGGCGATGGTGATGAAGATCTCGGTCGGCGCGGTCAGGGTCCGGCTGTTGACCTGGGTCGCGGCCTTGGTCAGCTCGTTGACGCCGATAATGAAGGCCAGGGAGGTGTCCTTGGTCAGGGAAACGAACTGGTTGACGAAGGACGGAATCATGTTGAAGAGCGCCTGGGGCAGGATGACGTGGGTCATGGTCTGGAAATGGTTGAGCCCCGTGCCCCGGGCGGCCTCCATCTGGCCCTTGGGCAGGGCCTCGACCCCGGCCCGGACGATCTCCGCGATATAGGCGCTGGTAAAGACGATCAGGGCGATAAGCGCGCTCTGGGCCTCTGGCAACGTCTTGCCCAAAAGGACCGGCGCCAGGAAATAAAACCAGAAGACCACCATCAAAAGGGGCGTGCCCCGGATGATCTCGATGTAGACCATGGCCGGCCAGCGCAGGCGCCGGAGCTTGGAGATGCGGAAAAGCCCGATGCCAAGGCCCAGCCAGAAGGCGCCGAAAATGCCGCCGACAGCCAGGAGCACGGTCATGGCCAGGCCGCCGAGCGGGCCCTGGGGAAAGCCGCCGATCAGGAAGTAATCGAAATTTTTGGCAATAACGTTCCAGTGCACCGTCTTCCCCCGTCTACCGCGACCGCACGTGGAGCACGCGCCGATTGTAGATGTTCACGCCCAGGGAAACGGTCAGCGAGATGGCCAGATACATGCACGTGGACACGGTGAAGGCCTCGAAACCGTGGAAGGTGTGGGCCTCGATCTGCCGGGCCATGTAGGTCAGGTCCATGACGCCGATGGTCATGACCAGAGACGAGTTCTTGATCAGGTTGAGGAACTGGGAAATGAGCGGCGGAATGATGACCCGGAAGGCCTGGGGCAAGATGACGTAGCCCATGGCCTGCACAAACGACAGGCCGCAGGCCCGGGAGGCTTCCAACTGGTTTTTGGGGATGGAGAAGATGCCGGAACGGATCTCCTCGGCAATGAACGCGGCCGTGTACACGGTCAGGGCGATGACGCCGCAGGCGAACTCGAAGTCCTGCTTGTAGAGCCACTCGTTCACGAAATTGGGCAGGATGCTGTAGGACCCGAAATACCAGAAGAAAATCTGCACCAGGAGCGGGGTGTTGCGGAAAAATTCCGTGAACCCGGCGCTTATCCAGACAAGCGGCCTGACCTTGGACAGGCGAAGGACGGCCACCAGCGTGCCGAGCCCGAGCGACAGCACGATGGACAGGCTGGAAATCTTGAGCGTGGTAACAAGCCCCGAAACGAGCCACTGCCCGTATTCGCCGCTGACCACCTGGCCGAAATCGAAAGTGTACGCCAAAATGCTTCCCCGAAATGGCGTCCGCCGGAGCCAAGGCCCCGGCAAACGGGCGGCCGGCGGGGATCACCCACCGGCCGCGTGATGGCAATATCTAAGATATCCGACGACTTAGGGCCAGAGCTCCATCTTCCAGGTCAGGGGCAGATAGTCCTTCTTGCCCTTGCCGAACCACTTCTCGTAGATCTTCTGGTATTCGCCGGTCTCCCACATGTTCATGAGCGCCAGGTTGACGAAGTCGCGGAAGTCGGAATCGTTTTCCGGCAGCCCCAGGCCGTAGGGTTCGGGCGAGATGTACTCGCCGACGATGTCCCAGGCGTCCGGGTTGTCGTCGCTGTTTTTGATGCCGACCAGGATGGACTCGTCGGTGGTCATGGCCTGGACCTTGCCCTGCTTGAGGGCCAGGAAGGCCTCGGGGTAGGTCTCGAACGAGATGACCGTGCAGTCGGGCTGGGCTTTTTTCACGTTCTGCTCGGACGTGGAGCCCTTGACCGAACCGACCTTCTTGCCGCCGAGATCGGCCACGGAATTGACGCCGCCGCCCTTTTTGACGAGCAGCTTCTGGCCGGTCATGAAATAGGTGATGGAGAAGTCGACCTGATCCTCGCGCTCCTTCTTGTGGGTCATGGTGGCGGCCACGATGTCGATGGCGCCCTGGCCCAGCATGGGAATGCGGGTGGAGGAGGTGACGGGCTTGAGTTCGAGCTTGACGCCCAGACGCTTGGCCAGGGCCTCCATGAGGTCGATCTCGAAGCCCACGACCTGGTTGGTCTTCTCGTCGACATAGCCAAAGGGCGGCTGGGAGTCCTTCACGCCGGCCACCAGCGCCCCGCGGGACTTGATGTCGTCGAGCTTGCCGGCCAGGGCCGTGGCGGCCAGGCCGAGGATCAGCAGGCCGGCCAGGGCGGAAATCCAGGCTGTCTTGCGCATGGGAGCCTCCTTGTCGGGCGTGTTGGGGTTGGTCCGGGCACCGCGCGGGCGCTAGAGAATTTCCTTGAGGAAAAGCTTGGTCCGGTCGTGCCGGGGGTTCTTGAAGAACTCCAGCGGCGGCGCGCCTTCGATGATTTCGCCGAAATCCATGAACACGACCCGGTCGGCCACCTCCCGGGCAAAGCCCATCTCGTGGGTCACGCACAGCATGGTCATGCCGTCGCGGGCCAGGTCCTTCATGACGTTTAAGACCTCGTTGATCATCTCCGGGTCCAGGGCCGAGGTCGGCTCGTCAAAAAGCATGACCTTGGGCTTCATGGCCAGGGCCCGGGCGATGGCCACGCGCTGCTGCTGGCCGCCGGACAGTTCGGCCGGGAATTTCCTGGCCTGCTCGTGGATGCCGACCCGTTCGAGGAGCGCAAGCGCCAGTTCCTCGGCCTCCTTGCGCGGCATCTTTTTGACCTTGGTCGGGGCCAGGGTGATGTTTTTGAGCACCGACAGGTGGGGATAGAGATTGAACTGCTGGAAGACGATGCCGATGTCGCAGCGCAGCCGGTTGACGTCCATGTCGTCGCCGTGGATGTCGTGGCCGTCGAAAAGGATATGGCCCTGCTGGTATTCCTCCAGCCGGTTGACGCAGCGGATGAGCGTGGACTTGCCCGATCCGGACGGGCCGCAGATGACCAGCACCTCGCCTTGCTCGACGGAATCCGTGATGCCCTTGAGGACATGGAATTCGCCATACCATTTCTGGACGTTGTGAAACTCGATCATGGCCATGGGCGCTGTTCCTTTGGGCGTAGAAAGCGCCGGCCGCCCGGCGGCGGTCGGCAGCGACGTGACGTCAAGGCGATCCGTAATGAGCCAGGGTGCGCGAAATAGCCTCTTTTGTCAATCGCGGCAAGCCAAAGGTCAGGCCCGGCCACGACGAAAAGGCCGGGGAAGCCCCGGCCTTTTCGTGGCGCGGCGCGCGGCCGCGGCAGGATGGCGCCCGGCCGGAACTAGTTGGCGGGAGTGGCCTTCTTGGCCTTCTTCTTGGCCTTCAAGATCTCGACCGTGGAATAGCTGTCGCCCTTGGTGGCTTTTTTGGCCTTCTTCTTGGTGCCGGCGAAAGCCATGGAGGTGGCGAGCAGGCAGGAAATGACGGTGAAGATGACGATTTTTTTCATGCTCTATTCTCCTTACGAGGTGGCAGGTTCTGCAAATCCCCCCCAGCCGGGAAGCACGCCCCGCAGGCGTTGCTTCCTGCGCGGCCCGGAAGCGTCCTCCCGGGCCGACGCCATGGGCTCTATGCCGCGCCCCCTTTCCGGCCTCTTACGCCAGCATTACAGCCTCGAAAGTTGAAACGGGCAATATTCCGGCAGGTTACTTTCCCCTTGCCGGGCGATTACAGAAGTGAAAAAAAAAGGAAATCCATAGCCGTCCCGGCCACTGGCCTTTAAGAGGCGTTGCATGTACACCATGCCAAAAGAGAGCGCGGGAGCCGGCCCCGGCCGCCTGACGGCCGCCGATGGCCAGGAAAAGGACAAAAGGCCCATGCGGATTCTGCTCGTCGAAGACGACGAGAAAATCGCCTCGTTCATCATCGGCGGCCTGCGCCAAAGCGGGTTTGCCGTGGATCATGCGGCCGACGGCCTGGACGGCCTGCACCTGGCCACCACCGAGCCCTATGCCGTGGCCGTCATCGACGTCATGCTGCCGGGCATGGATGGCCTGAAGGTCATCGAGGAACTGCGGCGGCGCAAGGTCAACACGCCCATCATCATCCTCTCGGCCAAGCGGTCGGTGGAGGACCGGGTGCGGGGCCTCGAGACCGGCAGCGACGACTACATTTCCAAGCCCTTCTCCTTTTCCGAACTCCTGGCCCGGGTCCAGGCCCTTATCCGCCGGTCCACCAGCGCCTCGGAGCCGACGCGCCTGTCGGTGGGCGAGCTGTCCATGAATCTCCTCACCCGCGACGTGCACCGGGGCGAAACGGCCGTGCAGCTTCAGCCCCGGGAATTCGCCCTGCTCGAATACTTCATGCGCAATCCCGGCAAGGTCCTGTCCAAGACTATGATCATGGAGCATGTCTGGGACTACCACTTCGATCCCCAGACCAACCTGGTCGACGTGCTGGTCTGCCGGCTGCGCAACAAGATCGACCGGGACTACGACCGCAAGATGCTGCATACCCTGCGCGGGGTCGGGTATGTCCTCAAGGAGTAGGGTCCTTTTCCGATCCACCACCTTCCGGCTGACGGCCAGCTATTCCCTGATCTTCATCTCGAGCGCGCTCATCCTCTTCCTGCTCGCCTATTCGCTCCTCTCCGACGCCGTGCGCGAGGGCGACCGGGTGTCGCTCATCCAAAAAGTGCGGGAATACGCCTCCATCAGCCAGAAGAAAGGGCCGGCCGGGCTGGTGGAATTCATTCAGCTCGAGCGCGAGAACTACGACTACGACGAATACTACCTGCGCATCGACGGCGTGGACGAAAAGCCGCTGCTCGTCCTGTCGCCCTCCGACCAGCCGCCCTTGCCCGACCGGCTGCCGACAGGCCCGCCCGGGCCGGCCACCCAGTGGTTTTTCCTGCCGGAAGCCCAGGGCGGCAGCCTGATCGAAATGGCCGGCCGGGCCCTGCCCGGCGGCGGGGCCGTGTACATGGGCAAGGACGCCGGCGACCGGGAGCGGCTCCTGCGCCAGTTCCGGGTCATTTTCGCCGGCATCATGGCCCCGGTGGCCCTGGTCGGCCTGACGGCCGGCTTCATCCTGGCCCGGCGCGTGCTCAAACCCATCCAGGCGCTCATCGACACGGTCCGGGCCATCGACACCGGCCGCATGGACGCCCGGGTCCCGGGCGAAGGGGCCGACGACGAGCTCAACGAGCTGGCCCGGCTTTTCAACGCCATGCTGGACAAGATCAAGAGCCTGATCACCGGCATGCGCGAGGCCCTCGACAACGTGGCCCACGACCTGCGCACCCCGGCCACCCGGACGCTCGCCGCCGTGGAGATGGCCGCGGCCACCAAGAACGAGCCCGAGGAGCTGCGCGAGGCGCTTCTCGACTGCGCCGAGGAGACCCGGCGCATGGTCAGCATGCTCGACATCCTCATGGACATCTCCGAGGCCGAGACCGGGGCCATGCGCCTGCACCTGGGGCCGACGGACATGGCCGCCCTCATGGAAGAGGCGGTGGAGCTCTACCAGTACGTGGCCGAGGAAAAAGGCGTGACCCTGACCGTGGCCCCCCCCGACCGGCTGCCGGTGGTGGCCGACGCCGACCGCCTGCGCCAGGTGCTGGCCAACCTGCTCGACAACGCGGTCAAGTACACGCCGGCCGGCGGCCACGTGGAGGTCGCGGCCACGCGCCTTGGCAACACGGTGTCGGTGTGCGTGGCCGACACCGGCGAGGGCATCGTGGCCGAGGACATCCCGCGCATCTTCGACCGCCTCTACCGGGCCGACAAGAGCCGGTCCCAGCGGGGCCTCGGCCTCGGCCTGTCCCTGGTGCGGGCCGTGCTCTACGCCCACGGCGGCACCATCTACGTGCAAAGCGAGCCCGGCGCCGGCAGCCGCTTCACCTTCACCCTGCCGGCGGCCGATCCCAGGGCCCCCTTGCCGGCCTGAACGGGCCTGCCTGCCTGCCTGCCTGCCTGCCTGCCTGCCTGCCTGCCTGCCTGCCTGCCTGCCTGCGGGAGGCCGCAAAATCGAAAACCGTTGTCAAGGCCGCATCCCTCGGGCATGATGGCCCAAAGCCAGCATACGGACGGTGTTTTTTCCAAAAAACTCCCACGCCGGGGATCACGCCATGACCGATACGGACACCAGCGGCGCCACGCCCTTTTTCTTCACCAAACAGGCCCTTTTCGACGTCAAGCGCAAGCTGTGGGGCTACGAGATCCAGGGCGGCTCCGAGGCCTGCGCGGCGCTGGCCTGTTTCATCGACCAGGAGCAGGTCGTCGGCTCCCTGGCCTCGTCCTCCTACATGGGCGTGCAGCACGCCGTGGAACGGGGCAAGAAGGTCGTGGCCCCCTTTGACGAGACCGGGCTCCTGTCCAAGGCCCCCTACGCCCTGCCGCCCCAGTGCGGGGTGGTCAAGGCCGTGGGCCGGGTCAGCCGGCCGGAAGCGGTCCTGGACGCCGCCCGCCAGCTGCGGGCCGACGGCTACGCCCTGGCCCTCGAATCCGGCCCGGGCATGGCCGACCTGCCGGGCCTGCCCGAGCTGGCCGACGTTTTGTGCTTCGACGCCGGGAGCGGCGCCGACCCGCGCGATTTCCTGGACCGGGCCAAGGGCAGGAAAGTGGCACTCCTCGCCTCCAGGGTTCAGGGCCTCGAGCAGTTCGAGGCCTTGAAAGCCGCCGGGTTCACCCTGTTCCAGGGCCGGTTCTTCAAGGAACCCGAGATCATGGCCGACCGCAAGCTCACCTCCCACCAGATGAGCCGCTTCAGCCTCCTGCGCCTGATCGAGGCCGAGGACCCGGACGTGGACGCCCTGTCGGAAGCCATTTCCGGCGACGTGTCGGTCAGCTTCCGGCTCCTGTCCTATTTGAACAGCGCGGCCTTCGGCTTCCCGCAAAAAATCCAATCCATCCGGCAGGCCATCATGGTCCTCGGCACGATCAAGATGCGCAACTGGCTGCGGGCGGTCCTCCTGGCCGACATGGCCCAGCACGGGGACATGCCCCGGGAGCTGGCCGAGCTGTCCCTGGAGCGGGCCCGCTTCCTGGAGCAGGTGGGCAGCCGCTACGACTTCTGGGACTTCAATCCGGGGTCGCTTTTCCTGCTCGGGCTTTTCTCCCTGCTCGACGCCATCCTCGGCCTGCCCATGGGCCAGGTGACCGAATACCTGCCCCTGGAGGAAAAGCTCAAGGAGGCCCTGCGCCGGGAGACCCAGAGCGAATACCAGCCGCTCCTCGATCTCGTGGCCTGCATCGAGGACGCGGACTGGCAACGCCTGGGCGAGCTGACCCGCAAGCTCGGCTTCGACCAGGAAGTGGTCAAGGCCTGCGCCAGCGAGGCCATGGCCTGGAGCAGCGCCTTTTTCGTCACCCAGGGACCGCCGGCCGCCTAGGGTCGCGCCCCGCAGCCCGGGCTGCCCATTTTCAATGCAACACACGGACAAAACTGGTTTTCATCGTAAAAAATACTGCCGTATTTTTCATGGACGCGAGACGGGCCGGACAGGGCCGTGTGGCCCGGGACCGGACGCTTTCCATACGCATGAGGGCCGGGAGGGAACCCCCCTCCCGGCCCTTATGCGTGCCCGGGTGGACGCGCCTATTGCGGCGGGGGGGGCGGGGCGATGAGCCCGAGCCGGGCCAGTTCCAGGAGCAGGGATTCGCGGCGCAGGGGCTTGGGCAGGTAGGCGTCGGCCCGGCCCTGGAAAAAGGATTCGCTGACGTTTTTGGTGTCGGCCAGAACCGAGATCATGATGAGCTTGAACCGCTCGGCCGGGCCCGAGGCGTCTTCGATGCGGCGCAGGGCCTGGACCACTTCATTGCCGTCCATGCCAGGCATGAGGATGTCCATGAACACGGCCGTAAACGGCTGGTCCTCCTCCAGGGCGGCCTCGAAGGCGGACAGGGCCTCCATGCCGTCGCAGGCCGTGAGGCATTCGGCATAGGCCGAGAGAAAGGTTCGCAGAAAGAGGATGATGCTTTCATCGTCATCCACGATGAGAAAGCGCATGCTGCTGCTCCCGGGTGAGGCGGTCAGGGGCTGTCGTCGCATGGCGGAACCATGTCCTGGAAAGGACTACGGGTTTTCCGTTCGGGCCGCAACCGGCCCATCGGTTCTTTCCCGCTCGTCCCGGAAGACCACTTCCACCTCCCGAAAATAGCGCCGCAGGACGTCGACCAGGGGCGCGGCCGGGGCCAGATTGCGGCCACGGGCCTGTTCCTCGATGGCGGCGGCCACGGCGGCGGCCTCGGGCAACTGGTAGGTGGCGGCCGCGCCCCGGACCGTATGGGCCAAGAGCACGGCGGTTCCCTGGTCGCCGGCTACGAGGGCGTTGCCCAGCGCCTCGATCTGGCCGCGCTGGATGTCGAGAAACCGGCCAAAGATGGGCCGCAGGTCGCCGTCCACCGTCACGGGAGAGGGAAGGGGCCGCACCGGTGCCTCCATGGCCGTTCCTTTGCCCGCGCGCCTTGACGCGACAGGCCCCGGCATTTAGGTTCCACCCGCGCGCCCGTGGCTCAGCTGGATAGAGCATCGGACTTCGAATCCGACGGTCGGGCGTTCGAATCGCTCCGGGCGCACCAAAAAAGTTCAATAATCACAAAGCCTGAAGGCGATCTGTCGAAAGCGACAGGTCGCCTTCTTGATTTTCTGCTCCAATTTTGCTCCACTTGCTCCAACAGAGAGGTGGAGCGATGGCAACATTTCGCAAGCGGGGAAATCTCCAGTGGGAAGCCAGGATTCGCAAGCGAGGTTACCCGGCAACATGCAAGACCTTCGATACAAAGGCCGAGGCCGAGCAATGGGCAAAGGGAGTCGAGACCGAGATGTCCAAAGGACAGTTTGTCTCGACCAAAGAGGCCGAGAGCTACACTTTGAGCGAATGTTTGGATCGCTATAAAGAGGAATATTTGCCAAGGCTCAAAGACCCTCGCCGTGAAATTTCCCGAGCTAATTGCCTTCAATCACGTGCCATCGCCCACCGTATCATGTCAACGATTCGGTCTAAAGACATTGCGGATTACCGACGCGCCCGGGAGAAAGAGGGTATTTCGGCCAATACGATCCGTTTGGACCTGGCTCTTCTCTCCAGGCTCTTTAATTTTGCCAAGAGCGATTGGGGAATGGAGAGTTTGACCAATCCCGTGCAACTCGCCGCCAAACCAAAATTGCCGCCGGGACGCGAGAGACGGCTGGAATCTGGCGAGGAAGAAAAACTCTTTGAAGCTATTGGCGATGATTTTGAGTTTTGCGCAATTATCAAGTTCGCCCTGGAAACAGCCATGCGCCGTGGCGAGATAGTCAAGCTCGCCTGGGAAGACATTGATCTCCGCAACAAATCGGTGCTGCTGCGTGACACCAAAAACGGGACATGCAGGACAGTCCCTTTATCTCGAAAAGCGATCGAAGTGCTCCAAGGGCTCCCTCGTCATATTTCCGGGCGAGTCTTTCCCGGCCACCTCCATCCCGACACGCTGTCATCGAAGATGGGCAAGGCTTGCCAATTGGCCGGACTGGCGAACTTGCACTTTCATGACCTGCGCCATGAAGCCACCAGTCGCTTCTTTGAGCATACGGACTTGGATGTGATGGAAATCAAGGCCATTACCGGGCATAAGTCATTGCAAATGCTGGCGAGGTACACGCACTTACGCTCGGCCAACCTCGCCGCGAGACTGGATGGCGCGAAGCGTGGAGAGGTCAGGCGCTTTTAATTTCTTTCGAAATCAAGAGGAAAAGCCCTTTTGTGTTCTGCCTGCTTGTATAGCGATCTGGATGTAAGCACTGGCTTTAAAACCGCTGTCAGGGAGACATGCAGTTGAATGAGGAAGGTGACGATGGCGTTTTTATGATGGCCCAACTTCCCCCTTGCCACCGGGACGATCTATATGTAAACAGATAAGAATTCATGGCTAGTTAGATTTATATGTTTCCGAATTTGATTTTTTCAACTTACCGAAGGTCTTGAATGAATAGCACTACCACTGGGATAGGAGGGCTGCTTTTGGGTTTTCTTTTGGCCCAAGTAGGTTTTTTCGTCCAACGCCGAGTGGCGGTCCGCGGGGAGGTGTCTAAGGCAGCATATTTTTTAATTCTAGTTTTAGACGATATCAAACTTGTTGTTAAAATCAGAGAGGGAAAGTTTGTTAAAAATAGGCATTTTTCGGAAGAATTATCATTAGAATATGGAAGTGAATTTATTCTTGGGGGGGAAGATTTTCATAAAGAGGTTGCTGCAACCTGTGAAAGAATATCGTTGATAAACATAGGATTGGCCAGAGACGTAAGAAATTTGTGTATGTTGATCGCGCTTGCCTCAAAAGGGGGTGTGAATAGTCTTCGAAAATCTAGTCCAGATGTCGCCGACATGACTCATGATATCTATGTAAAATGTTTAAAAAGTTACCAATATAAGATGGAGAGTTATTTGTTTCATATTTTGATAAATTGTGATCTAGGATTTTTTTTGAAGTTTTTTAGAAAGATTGGATGGAAAAGAGGGGTTGATATTTTTCTTGGCAAAAATAAGTCCTACGTTAGCGTGGAAGACTTGAAGTTATCTTTAGAAACAATAGAAAAATGTTACTTAAAAAATTCAAATAAATAACAATATACCAATAAGCATAGTGTGCCCCTATTGATGCAGAGTTAGTCTGGTCTGTTTGCTCCTTTTCGAAGCATGGGGGATTACTTTAAGAAGGTTATATTAGTTTAGTCCTGGGCAACAAAAAGAGTGGCCATTATTGTATGAAATACACCTACGCGGGAGGCTTTTATGTCAGGTGCTGGCGGTAGTTCTTTCCCAAGAGATGGTTGGAATTCTGGTCAAGGTGGCGCTCCAGGCGGAGAGGGGTCTAATAGCTCTAGTGGTGGTAGTGGAGGGTCGTCCGGAGGGGGTGGCAGCGGGGGCGGTGGCAATATTTGCAGCAGCTTATTTGAAAGAACAATCCTTAGCTCTCCAGTGCCAGAAGTCATCACGAAGTTGAAACAAGGGGGTATATTACAGATAGAACTAATAGACCAAGGACGAATCCTGGCAGCAAGTTTCCATGGAGAGCGTGCTGGATCGATAATATCTCCAAAGCTTATTGAGTTTATAGAGTGTATTCAGGCTGGATTCGAATATATTGCTACAGTGGATGCTGTAGATGGTGGTCAATGTCAGGTAACGATTAGGCCGAAGGTGAAGAAATGATAATAGTTGGTGGAGTATATTATGAGCATTGCATGACGCCGTATATGCGCAACATATACGGGTCAGGTGGCAGGGCTGCTGTGGCGTTGTCTCGTCTTGACCATGGCTTAAAATTGTACTCGTATGCTTCTCGTCAAGTAGAAAAAGAATTTTCTGCAATAGCTCACTCTTGTAAGTTTGACTTTTCTCACACAAATAATGACCAGAAAATAACATTTTCATATATACATCCTTTGTCCATTCCAACAATATGTCCACATCCGTTGTTGATCAAAAAGAATACTCCAATTTCGATAGCTGCTGAAATAGTTTTACGATACGGCATGCTGGAGGGAGATGCAATTATTGATTCGCAAATAGCTGTCTATGATCCTCAGGACGCATATCTGCCAAAAATGTTTCACGACAATGGATCTAAGGCTGGAAAGTTGGCGGTGATTCTTAATAAACATGAAGGAAATTTGCTCACAGGCCTTGAAGATGAAAAAGAAATTGTTGCTAAAATTAGTCATGTGGACAATGCCTCAGTTGTTGTTTTGAAAATGGGGCCGCGTGGGGCTTTAGTCTATGAGAGCGGAAATTATAATCTAATTCCATGCTTCCAGACAAATTCGATTTCACCAATTGGTTCTGGGGATATATTTAGCGCGGTTTTTGCTTTCGAGTGGGCTAAAAACAAAAAGAAATCTATCGAAGCCGCTGAAAACGCATCTGGCGCAGTGGCTGAATTTTGCAAGTTGCCAGCACTGCCTCTTGCTACAATCAGGTCGCCTACAGAATTGGGGCTAAAGCCGATTGCTGAGAAGGACATCAGGAAAAAGCCACGAGTTTATCTAGCGGGTCCGTTCTTTACGCTTTCGCAATTATGGATGATAGAAGAGGCGCGAAATGCTCTCATTGATTTAGGCTTACAAGTCTTTTCGCCATACCACGACATTGGCGAGGGGGCAGGTGTCGATGTTGCTCCTAAGGATATTAAGGCAATTCGCGAATGTGACATTCTCTTTGCAATCCTCAGCGGGCAAGACCCGGGAACGATATTTGAAATTGGGTTCGCAAAGGCACTTGATAAGCCAGTAATTGTATTTGTTGAAAACGAAAAAGAAGAGGACCTAAAAATGATTGAAGGCTCGGGGTGTTATGTTTTTAACGACTTCGTTGCGGCTGTGTATAATACTCGGTGGATGTTATGGTAAAAAATAGTGCCATCTTGCTTTCTGGCGGCATGGACTCAACATCTTTGGCTTTCTGGAAAAAGCCTAATTTTGCCTTTACAATTGACTATGGGCAAAAAGCAGCTATGGCAGAAATACGAGCAGCGCGACAGGTGGCAAAGGAAATTGGCATCTCTCATGATACGATAGCCATAGATTGCTCCAGTCTAGGTTCTGGCGACATGGCAATGGCAGCCCCATTACCCAATGCCCCGTCGACCGATTGGTGGCCATTTCGCAACCAACTGCTTATTACATTAGCAGCAATGAAAGCTATTTGTAGAAATATCAATTTGCTATATATCGGACTAGTCAAGAGTGACTCGAGCTATAAAGATGGGTGTTCTGATTTTGTAGATAAAATTTCGAGGACATTATCATTTCAAGAAGGGAATATAGAGGTTATGGCACCTGCTATTGACATGACTGCTGCCGAATTAGTGAACATGTCAAAGATTCCTAGAACATTATTGGCGTGGTCACATTCGTGCCATGTGTCTGACTTTGCCTGTGGCAGATGCAGGGGATGTAATAAACATCGTTTGGTAATGGAAGAATGCTATGGAAAGGAATCTTGTTAAGCTTAATTCGCCAAGTCTACGAAGTCAAGCAGGTCTTTTCTCAGAATATAAATACGATGTTAAAAGTGTCGAATATTTAGAACATGTGAAGCGAACAGATGTTGTTAATATATTTGACCTATGCTCAACAAGAGCGACTGAGCGTATTTTTTACAAAACAAGTCGTGTTGATATCTCTTTGCTTTTTTGGTATTCATTTAAAAGTATTTGTACGCGAAAGGAATTTGACATAACGATTAAACACAAGGCGTTCCCTTCCGCCGGAGGTCGGCATTCTATTGATGTTTTGTATATAACGCATCATAATAATAGATGGAACTGTTTTCTGTATGATGACTGTGCACACGCCTTATGTTTACTTGATATAAATAATCGGCAAATTTTAAATTTTATCCATAAAATTTCTTCTGTACTTGACCCGCAATTTGGTGATATAATTTGGTTTGTCTCACAAGATTTAAAATTGTCGTCAAAGTATGAAAACGCAGAAAGCCTGATTTGGAGAGATGCGGGCGTGGCATTAGGGCATTTGGCTTTTGTTGCTGAAGCCATTGGACTTAATTTTTGTCCTCTAGGCATTACTGGTGATAATGAAATAAGGGAATTGTTGTGTATTCCCGAAAGCTTATCTCCTGTTGGAGGATGTATCGTAGGGAGGAAAGGCCCTTACGAAAAATGAGTAGACACTGTCCTATGGGCAACCCGCATGTCTGCCCACATAATAGCATCTAAGGTTGAAGCTTTGGTCTTTATCGATTCTGCAAAATTCAGAAATTTCTTTTCAAGCTGAAAATAGTCTGAGGCAACACTATCTTTGGTGGAGAAAAAACCAGCGATCAGCCCTGCTCTAAATATATGTACGTCGAGGATAGCGACTTCATCCGATCCCAACCAATTACGTGTAATCCATGAAGCTGTTTTTGGCCCTATCCCGATTAGCTTCAATAGCCATGAGCGCATCGTTAATGGGTCATCAAAGTTAGAATCTATTTGATGATATTTTACAATGGCATTGTTAATGTATTTAGCTTTCTGTTTAGCAAAACGATATTTTACCTTTTTCCCTTTTATGTCTATGGGCAGACTCAATATGTTGTAAATAGTTTCCATAGAACACCCTGAATGATCAAAACAATTTTGGCGTCGAACTTCATAAAAAGCAGCCATTCCTACTTCGGCTGGGATGCCGAAGCCTCCTAAAATACAAGCAACTATCTCTTCCAGCAATGTGTTGCCTAGTCTATGAGTAGTTATATATTTTTCTCTTCTGCATGCTTGGTAGGCCCAGTAAGCAGGAGTAAATACCTTCTCGCATTCTCCCCAGCGTATTCCTGGCATTACTTCCTCTTCAGGAGATGGAAGAGTTAAGGAACGAACTTGCCCTTCTTCAAGGTATGTTAATACTTGCATTTTTTCAGTTCTCAATTATAGGGTCAACATTTTCTTTTAGTGTGGATAAAATAGCATTTACTTCAACAATTGGCATTGACATGAGATTTTTTATGATTCTCTCCCGTTTTCTTCTTATTCTTTCCCTCTCTCTAAAATTATTGCCTACATATTTGTAGTCATGTAATTTTTTTGGCTTTTCAAAATTATACCAAATATATTCTTCTCTAACATCAGTGTGTGTCTTTGCCTTGAATTTGTGAACATTCCAATACTTTAACTTGTCAGAATATAGATCAGAATAATATCCTGATATAATGACTTTACTCGGAATAGATAGAACAAAGTCTAACAACATAATGTGATCATTTAGGCTGTAATCGTGCTTATATACTTTTCTGCGTCGTCTTGTCAGTGGATGGTAAGGAGGATCAGCATATATAACGGTCTCACTGTCTAATTTAAGTTTTTGCAGCGCAGATATTGCATCGTCGTTAATTAATTTGCATAAACTATCTTCACTTTTTTCCCACTTTTGAATTACCGACGGGTTAATATCTATTCCGATTTGTTCTGTGGATGCCTTTTTATTCCGCATGACGGCTCCTCCCCCAAGGTGAGTCTCGATGTATCTCGTGTGGGGAGGGATAAGATTAATGATTTGCGCAAAGCAAACCCCTTTTCCTCCGTCAAATCGCATGCCTTGATCATCGTCAAATTTGGCGATGAGGTCAAGTTTTTTTCTGGTTGGCTCTGAAAATGAGGGACTTTCGACTTTCCCGTGGGTACATGAGAGGCAATGGCCTTCCCGGGAGGGAGGCCATGAAGGACACGGATCTGTGACTCTAGGATCTTGCGGTTAAGCGTCCATGAAGAAGAAAAAACGAAACTAGATATTCACATTTATCCCGGTATACGTCCTGTATGGTTACCTAGTTTCCTCCATCTCGTTTTTTAGATGGTTGTTCCACCTTATGGATCTTGACGCCTGTCTATAATGTCGTTCAATCGATTCAGCAGCAGTTTCAATTTTTTGTATACAATGGTCAATCGTTTCAAATGCTGTGAGAATCCATGTTGTTGAATAAGTATAGAATTGATCTGTTCCTGAAGATGGTTCAAAGTATTTAAGTGCGTAGCTAGTGCGTTCTGCTGGCTGGCCTGGATTGTTCCCTGGACTTCCTGTGCTTGTCGCAGCTCCCGTTCCAAAACACTCAGAGTATCCGTGAGAGTACGTTCTATTTCGGTCATGACCTACTCCAGTTTTACGGCTTGCTGTTTGCCCACCGTCCAGCCTGTGTGGGCCGAAGTTTTCGGCGGCAGGATGATGAACCGGCCATCCTGGTTCTCCAGGAGTTTCAACCCCCAGGTCCGCTTTTCCAGTTGGCCGACGGTGTTCTCCAGCTCGGCTTTGCTCGCATTGAGGCTCTGAATCTCCCCCTGTAAGGCCAAGACCCTGTTTGTGATCAGGGTCACCACGCCCCAGCCGCCCAAAGCGGTTCCCATCAGCAAGGCCATGCTCAGGAGCAGGGCTTGCAGCCATCTTTTTCCAAAGGCCCAGCTCAGGGTTTGGCAGCGTGAGGCGATGCTCTCTTCCAGCTTCCCAAGCTTTTCCTGGATAGCGGCTTCGGTTGTACGCAGCGCGGCGGTCGATGACTGCCGTAAGCTCTCGCTCAAAGCGTTGAATTGCTGCCGGGTCAGGGCTTCGAGCTCCTGCCGGTCCTGTTCGGTCTTGGCCCGCATGCGCTCGGCCAGGGAGGCCAGCGAGTTGCCAGTGTTCGGCATAGATTCCCCCTTTGAGGCGAAGCTTTTCGCCGCTGGCAGGGTCTTTGACGGTGACGTAGTCCTTGCCCGCCCTGTTGATCTCCAGGCCAGCCTCCCGTAGCGCCGCAAGAAGCTCGGAGCGGTTTGTAACCTGCCCCTCTTCGATCTTCATGAGCAGGAAGGCGTGGACGGCGTCCTTGGCCTCCGCGCGTTCGTCCTTGCCGGGTGTTGTTCCCCACCGAATTAGACGGGCTTTATGCAGGTCCGCGTGTTCCGGCGTGCGCAGTCGGGCTCTGGCCGGATCGTCCGGCCTGGCCCAACCTTCGCGGTGATTGTGCAGGTCCCGGAACACGTCGAAGTGTTTTTGCCACCCGGGCGGGCAGGGATTGAAGGCCTTGCCGCTTGAGAGCTCCACGCGTGGGATGACGAAATGGAGCTCATGATGCCCGGCATGGTGATGCCTCACCCAGAGAATATTGCGCTGGTCCGGCTCCAGGCCGGCAAAGGCCACGGCCTCGAAGTCGTCCATGACGCGCGTTTCTTGCTTGGGCGTCACGACTTCGTCCGGATGCCAGGAAAGGACCCCGGCCGTGAACTTCCATTTGGTGTCCAGGGAGTCGATCAGCTCTCGCGTTAGCTCCGGATCGCCGCGCAGCACTACCGGCGGATGTTTGTCCCGGTCCGGGTAGTCCGGACGCACAAGATAGCGCGTCGGCCCATCCCCGGCCCCCTGGCCGTGCGGGAAGACCTTCATGTACATGGTGTCTCCCTGAAAGCTTTTGACTCCATGGAGGAAGAGGGTTCTTGCCGCTCGCCTTCTCCCGCGCCTGCGCCTCGCTTGAGGGACCTCTCGATGCTCAAGAGGGTAGCCAAGACCTGAATGGCCTCTGCACGGCTTTTGTACGTATTGGCCCACCTGGCTAGTTGGTTCAAGTTCGCACCCACTCGGGCAAGCTGGCGAACGTGCTCCTTCTCCAGGGGTGTTTGGCGAAGGCGGTAGTCCATGGCGCGTTGGCGGATGAAATCCGTCACGGTCTGGCCCTGGGCTTGCGCCTTGGCCGTGATCGCTTCCTTCTCAGCCGGGGTGACGCGAAGCTTGATCCAGGCTGTCCGGCTCGGAGCCTTTTCTTTCATGGCGTCACCTGCCTTGATGCCTTTGGCAGGGGTCGAGGGGGGCGCAGCCCACCCGCCAGCCCCGGCAGGGGGCACCGCGTCAGCGCGTGCCCACAACGGGTAGGCTGGCTCTGCGACATGCCGCCGATGCGCGCAGGCTTCCCGCAACTACATACCGATGGCGAAAAAAGCGAAATAAGCGAAATAAGGTTCACGCGAGACTCCTCCTTTCTTCGCTTATTTCGCTTTTTTCGCTTAATTCGCGCAGAGCCAGGATGATCCGGGGACGGCCTGCGTTTTTGAGCTTGGTGATGGTGATGCGCTGTTGCGCTTCGAGTTGCTGTAGCAGAGGTTTGAGGCGGTCGCGGGGGACATGCCTGCTCAGGACGGTGCTTAGTTCGGTGGCCGTGAGTGGGCCGGCCTTGAGCGCTTCCAGGATCTTATCCTCCAGCGGGTCCGTCGCCCGGTCTCCGAAGATGTAGCGCGCCGAATCCTGGGCATAGCGCCACATGACAAGGGCCGCTTGCAGGTGGGGCTCCTCGATTTTCCCCTGAGCGTCCAAGAGCGCATAGAGGAGAGCCAGACGGAGGGTTTGGGCTTCGGCCCGGTTGATAATGCTCCCGGCCAGTCCCGTGTGCTCCTGGGAGAGCTCTGGGTAGACGTGTCGCCAGAGCTCCAGTGCTTTCGTCGTCATGGTCATGACGCCGCGTTGCTGGGCTTGTCCCACGCACCGCCAAAGCTCACGCTGCAAGGGCGCAAGCTCTGCGTCCGGCATCCGTGAAGGCAGGGCGACAAGTTTCGAGCGCCGGGCGCATATCCAGAGGAAACGGTTGCCGAAGCCATTCACGGCCTGCACCTCTCCCAAACACACGGCGAGCTCCTGCATGGTGATGTGGGTGATGATGCTGATGTGTGCGCCGCGCACCAGGACGGGGTTGTTCTTGGTCAGGGGGGCATAGTCGCCGGAATCCCAGAAGCAACGGATGCCCATGGAGAGCGTGTTGCCTTCCCGTTTGGTGCAGGCAAGGGCGCTGGCAAACTCCTCGTCCATGATGACGAGCCTTTTGTCTCCCTTTTCGCGGACCGGTTCGGCAGGGTTCTGACGCTGTCTCCGTTCCCGCTCTTCATCGCTTTCGTCGCGCACATGATGGGCCAGCCCTTCTCCTGTTGAGAGCGGGCCGCCACTCTCTCTGGCGGGCAAAGGGACCCCCCAGATCTTCAGATCAGCGGGCAGGCAGTGTTCCCGCCCAAAGAGCTTCGCCACGGGATGTCGAGAGGTTCCTTTGCGGGCCTTGCTGGTGCTGCCGCAGATGACGGCAAAGAGGCGCGGCGAGTGGACGGTCTCGCCCACATAGAGGTGCGGGCCTTTATCGGGCGCATAGCCGTAGACCTCCGCTCCGAAACGCACCAACGCCGTGATGCAGACCGCCGCCGGATCAGCTTCGCTGTCACGCGTCGCCAGCCGCACAAACTCGCCCAGGATGCCCGGGCAGGCGTCAAACGAGAATCGAGGCCACTCCTTGAGGTTGAGGCCAATGGGATCATCCGGTGGGGCCTCTTGGCGTGTGCAGGGCAGCGAAGAGACCAAGGGCCTGCCGCTCATTTCTCACCCCTGTCCCGCTGTTCCGTTTTTTTGGGCCTACCGCGTCGTCTGGCAGGCGGCGCGGGCTGTGCGGGGGAGGTCGGCTTCCAGGGAGTTGCCTGGGAGGCCTTGGTGTCGATCCATTCATTCACGGACTCCACCTGCCAAGCCAGTCGACGGCCTAACTTCACAGGCGGGGGGACGGCGTCAAACTGTTTGCGGGAGAGATGAGCGTGGATTGAAGCGATGCTCTTTCCGAGGATAATTGACAGCTCTTCGATGTTGTAAAAACGCTTGATCACCATGAGTAATCCTTGTCCCATTGGCTGTTTATGAATGGGCGAGGATAATCATGAATTGTTATTCTATGTCAACTTTCGAAAAAATGTAGTGAGTTCGAGTACTAATAAAAAGATTTGTCATTATTTGTCACTATTTGTCACTATAGTGCATAGATTTGTCATTTCCAGCCCGTATGCGATGTAAATTCTGCGGTTATGGTTGGCTCAGACCTGATTTGTTGCGGTGGCTTTTGTAAAACACACAACTATTTTAGTATGATATATGCGATAAAATAATTTGAATTTTTTTTCAGACCAATAGGAGTGTGCCTTCGTCAATCCTGCGATTGCACGTTGCTTATGCCTGCCCGGAGGCCGGCGACCTGCCGGCATTCTTCGGACCAGTCAACTCTCGAAGGCGGCCTTATGACTACGGTGGTTGCCGCCGGGCGAGTGCTCGGGGCACGGCTCGGGAGAGCTTCGGACTTCGCTGCTGACAGGGCGGATTAGGGAGACGCTTGGGAGGGGCGTGGAGGCCTGCGGCGACAATGGCCCCGCCCTGGCCGAGGCTGATGGTCTTGACAGAAAGTACCTTTATGGTAATTTTTACTTATGGAAAAACGAAAGCCGACGTATGACCTGGGCTCTTTCCAAGATGCGGCGAGAAGGGGCGAAGTCGCCGTGACGAGAACCGCCGCCCAGGCAGCCCAACGCCTCGGCTTCGATTACGATGGCATGATGGCGGTCATTGAGAGCATGAACCGCAGGCACTTTTACAAATCCATGACCGCCTACGCGGACAACGCGGCCTGGCAGGACGTGTATCATGTGCCGACATCCGCCGGGATTTTATACGTGAAGTTTATGGCTGGAAGGATTTCGGCCTTTGACCTGCTCTCTTTCAAGGAGAAATAGCATGGAAACAAATCCCCTGTGCCACGAAGACGGAACCGAAATGGTTCGTGACGTGAGGCCGGTGGAATTTTCCTACAAGGGACAGACGATGACTGTCGCCATGCCCGGATGGTATTGCCCGAAATGCGGGGAAGGTCTCTATACCCGTGCGGACATGAAGGTCTCCGACCGGGCACTAAACGCCATGAAGGCGAGGTGCGAGGGGCTGTTGGACGGCCCGCAGGTCAAGCGCATCCGCAAAAAGCTCGGGCTGACCCAGGCGGCGGCCGGCGACCTCATCGGCGGCGGCCCGAAGGCGTTCACCAAGTACGAGAAGGGGGATGCCCTGACCAGCCGGGCCGTGACCAACCTGTTAAAGGTGCTGGACGCCGTGCCTGACGCGCTCACGATCCTTCGGGAAAATCAGGGGCGTCCTTCCTGCTGATGCTTTTTGTTGTTCTTCCTTTTTTCGCGTGCACCCCGACAAAGCCAGCCTCACCCGGTTATGGGCGTGAGGCGTAGTTCGCCTGGATGTGATCCACGAACAGGCGGACTCTCTGAGGGAGCTGGCCGGGCCCTGTCACCAGATAGACGTCGTGCCCTAATCCCCCACTCCACTGGGGGAGTACCCGCACGAGGCGTCCGGCCGTTTCGTCCGGTGCGGCCAGCCGATCCCGGAGCAAGGCGATGCCATGTCCGGCCAGGGCGAAATCGCGGCACATCTCCACGGAACTGAAGGTGTATTTGGGCTCGACATCGACAAGGACCTGCCTATTGCTGTTGTGCATGGGCCAACGATGCCCGAAGCGTTCGAGCACGATGCAGGGAAGTCGGTACAGGTCCTTCGGCTCCACCGGCATGGGGTGATGCTTGAAGAGTTCGGGGGATGCGTACAAAAAAGGCTCAATGGTCAACAGCTTTCTGACCACAAGCGGTGGGGCGATGGAAGGCCCGATGAGAAAGGCGACGTCATAGGGATCGATGCGCAGGTCCACCGAGTGCTCCGCAAAGGTCAGGTCCAACCGGATGTCTGGCCAACGCGCAGCGAAATCGAGCAGCATGCCCCGCATGTGGTTCTCGTACATATCCCGGAACATGCAGACACGAACCAGGCCAGAAGGCCTTCTCATGTTAGTCACTACGGAATCATAAGCCTTTTGCGCTTCGCCAAGAATGAATTCGCATCGCTCTATCAAAGCCGATCCGGTATCTGTCAGCTTCACATTGCGGGTGTCCCTGTAAAAGAGCAGCACCCCCATCCGCTTTTCCAACAATTTGATGCGCCTTGAGAGTGTTGAAGCGCTCATCCCCGATATTGCAGCAGCCTTCGAAAAGCTTTTCTGCCGCGCGACCGCGACCAGAAGTGGCAGGTCTGTCAGAAACTCTTGCATGATTATGCCCATTTTTGGGTTAGAGTTTTCCATTTAGGCTATTTATTTATTTTTTGCGAATGTTAAAAAAGCATACTGCGGAATGCAAGAACCGCAAGGCGGTGTGCCTGCCGTCGATGAGGCCTCGAACCCGCCCGGGAGGTTTGGTGCAGCCGCTTCCGACAAACACCTGGGGCGCGTCCGGGCTTCCGGAGGGTGGTTCTCACGACGAAGCATCGGTGATGAGCGGCATCACCCTACAGAGACGAGGCATGCGCGGCGCAGATTGTTCGGCAACCAACCACAGGAGCGAAAGAATATGACCATGCAGTCTGTCCTTAATGACACCAATACATTTCTGGAACATCTCGGCATGAAGGAAGAGCCGTTCGGCGTGCATTACGCCGATACCTTGCCGGAAAAGGCTGTCGGGCCGAAGGTGGGGGTACCCATTTCGCGCGAATTGGAGGATCAGGGCAAGTTGGACATGCAGGAAATCTTCAAGACATTCTCCTGCGTCATGTGCAATGTCTGGCTGGCCAGAAAGCGACACAGCGCCGCCTTTATTTCAACGGAAGAATACGGCTGCATCGGGGGCGTGTACTACTGCTCCATGATGAAGCCAGCCTTTGCTTTCATTGAGCATTATGTGGGCACGGGCATCAAGGGCACGCCAATTCATGGCGAGAGGTATATGCCCAATGCTGAGAGCGTGCGAAATTTCCTTGCCACGGTCAATCCGCGCCCGGCTCCGGCGAAGTACTGTATCTTTAAGCCGTTGTCCCAGTTCACAAACGGTCAGGAGCCAGAGTTCGTCATCTTCTTCGCCCGACCCGAGGTTTTGACCGGCTTATTCACTCAAACGGCATTCACCACAGGTGACATGGACTGCGTGGTTTCTCCCTTTGGTGCGGGTTGCACCAACATGCTCGCCTGGCCTCTGTATTACCAGCAACAGGGGCTGGAAAAAGCCGTCCTCGGCGGGTTCGATCCTTCGGCCAGAAAGTGCATGAAGCCCGACGAACTGACTTTCACGGTGCCTTTGGGCCTTTACAGGAAAATGCTGGCCGCCTTGCCCGAATCCATGTTCAATGTGGACGGGGAGTGGAAGAACATTCGCAAGAAAATCGCCCGTAGCGCCAAAGCCTGGGGGGAAGAAGAATAGGCCGGGCTCTTGTTTGATAGCCTGACCCTGTCCTTTGGGCGAGTCAGTTGCAAAGAAAAGGGGTTACCTAGTTTCGGGCAACCCCTTCCGTGTTTTTCCGTAGGTGGCTGCATTCAGGCATGCTTGGGATAAAAATCAAAACCGCCGCAGAAGAAGTCGATGGCGGGCTTGAAGTGCTTCCGGCTCCAGTACGAACTGCCGGGCATGCTCGGCCGCCTTTTTATCCTGCCGTACATAGCAGGGAATTTGCGGCATACCATACAATCCCGAGGAGAGCGTGACGTCCGGACGCGAGTCTCATCTGGGCCGGACATCATTTGTTGTGACCTGGGCCGTTACGCAAAACTCCCCATATTACCTGCAGCACGAGGAGTTTTTGCGAGTGAAGATTCACGCGAGGATCTTCACTCGGTCGTTCCGGCGGGAGGGACCGTACTCGGGCTACTGCCTTTCCGGGGACAGGGGCCATCCCACGTTGTGCATCGAAGACGCCAAAAAAAGTTGCTCCAATTTGCTCCAATTTTGCTCCACTCGGTCTGAAAAAGCGTGCATTTTCATGAAAATTCATGAACACTCATCTATCTGATATTGTTTGATTATTTCTGATAAGGCATGGTAAAAATTGAACGTATTATGAGACTTCGAATCCGACGGTCGGGCGTTCGAATCGCTCCGGGCGCGCCAAGTAAATGCGATTGTTACGTGACATTTTCCCTGCCGCGGCTGCCGGCCGGCCTCTCCGGCGCCATCCCACCAGCCATATGCCAAGTCTGCCGCAAGAGATACAAAAAGCCGCCTTGCCCGGCAAGACCGGGGCCGCCGCCACAAGGCGCCGGATCAGGTCCGCGGCGAACTCGAAGCCATCCGGGCCTGGGCTTCCGGGGCACCGTGTTCGTGACCGACGACAATTGCATCGGAAAAACCGCTTTGCCTCCCTGCGTCACGGGGGCGCCCACGACCATGCGAGGCGTGCCGGGAATGGCTGCCGTCCCAGGGCCAGGACGCCATGGCCGGCCCTGGTCGTTTCGACCTGGAGAAATTCAAGGAGGTGGGGTAAACCGCCGGGGATGCCCGGACCGGCCGGCCTGGGCGGCAAGCCCGATAGAGGATTTGGCCATGACGACGACAAAACATCCGATGCATATTCTCGTTGGGAAAATACGGCGCTTGTACGCCGTTCATTTTCGCAAGGGCTACGTGGCCAGGCAACTGCAGGAGCGTCGGGGCGACTGCCACCAATGTGGAACATGCTGCCATTTTTCCCTGACCTGTCCGATGCTGACCGCGGATAAACTGTGTCGCATCTATGGAAAATGCCGCCCCAAAGCTTGCCGGCTCTTTCCTCTCGACCAAAAGGATATCCTCGACGTGGCCCGCTGCGGCGGCGTGTGCGGCTATCATTTCGATGCGCCCTTGAAGGCCCGCAAGCCGGAGTGACAGGCCGCCCGGGCACGGAGGGCATTGCGTCCGGAAATGGCTGGCCGCACGTCTCGCCCGGGTGTGCGCCGGCCGAAGCGGACGCGGCCGGCGAGCCCCGGCCGGACGGCTGCCGACGATCCGTGTGCCCGGCCTTGTCACCACACGCGCCATGGGCTATTCCTGAACGCTCGGAAGAGTGTGCCTTGCTATGCCAACTCCCCTGAAAATACGCGACAACCCGTGAGGGACACCATGGTTTTTGACGCCGCCCGCTGGATTCGGCTGGTCCACGACGACACGCCGCTGTACCTGCGCCCGGAAGTGCCGGACTGGTTCGTGCCGAACGCCGCCGGGGACGCGGTCCTGGTCGGGGCCGGACGCGCCGGCGCGGCCGGCATCGAGGCCGCCCTCTTTTGCGACCGCCTGCCCGATTTCCCCCTGGCCCCTTACGCCGGGCGGCAGGCGGCGCTGCCGCTCACCTCGCTCAAGGAATTGTGGCTCCACGTCACGGACCGGTGCAACCTGGCCTGCCGGCACTGCCTCTTCTGCTCCGGACCGGCCGCGGCCCGGGAGCTGGCCACCGAAACGGGGCTGGCCCGCATCGCCGAAGCCCGGAACCTCGGCTGCCGCGTCTTCGCCCTGACCGGGGGCGAGCCGTTTCTCCACCCCGGGTTCGAGGCCCTTCTCGACGCGGCCCTCGAAGACCCAGCGGCCCACGTCGTGGTCCTGACCAACGGCACGGGCTTTGACGCGGCCCGTCCGGCCCTTGGCCGCTGGCCCAGGGACCGGCTCCATTTCCAGGTGAGCTGCGACGGCCTGGAAGCCCGCCACGACGCCCTGCGCGGACCCGGGGCCTTTGGCCGGCTTCTGATCGATCTCGGCCTGGCCCGGCAGCTCGGCTATCCGGTCACCCTGTCGTTCTGCCCGACCCGCGACAACCTTCGCGACCTGCCCGGCATCGTGGACGTGGCCGCCGCCACCGGCGCGGCCGGGCTCCACCTCATGTGGCACTTCGCCGTGGGCCGGGGCGCGGCAGACGACCAGCAGCCGGACCTGGACGATTTGTACGAAGCCGTGGTCGCGGCCGCCCTTCGGGCCGAGGCGCGCGGCGTGGCCATCGACAACCTGGAGGCCCTTCGGACCCAGGTCTTCGCCCCGGTCGGCACCCGCCACGACGGCACCAGCGCGGGCTACGAATCGGTGGCCATCGGCCCGGACGACCGGCTCTATCCGAGCCCGGCCCTGATCGGCGTGGAGGAACTGTCCGCCTCCCTGGCCACGGGCCTGGAAACGGCCTGGCGCCAGTCCGCGCCGCTGGCGCGTCTGCGGGCCGCCACCTGCGCCGAGGCCGGCTCGCCCTGGCGGTTTCTTCTCGGCGGCGGGGATCCCGACCATTCCTTTCGCCACAGCGGCACGTTCACGGACAACGATCCCTACCAGCCGCTCCTCGAACGGCTGGCGGCCTGGACCATCGTGCGCGAGGCGGCCAAGGTGTCGCCGCGGGTCCCGGCCGGACGGCCGGCGGTGCGGCTTAAAATGGGCGAGACCCACGAGAGCTGCCACGCCCACGGCGAGGTGGCCCTTGCCCACACCAACTGCCTGCTCTCCATCGCCGGGGAAGGGAGCCTGTCCCAGATCAAGGCCTTTTACACCGAAGCGGCTGCGGCGGAGAAAGGCGACATCGTCAATCCGGTCCACTACCCGGACGAGATGGTGGCCCATATTCCGGTCCGCTACCGGGTGCGCGGCTACGGCTGCGGCTCGCCCATCGCCGACGCCGGGCTTGTCCCGGGCGAGACCATGGTGGACCTCGGCTGCGGGGCCGGGGTGGAGTGCCTGATCGCGGCCAGGCAGGTGGGGGAAGGCGGCCGGGTCATCGGCCTCGACATGCTGCCGGCCATGCTCGCCCGGGCCCGGGCGGCGGCCAAGGCCACGGCCGAGGTCCTCGGCTTTGCCAACACGGTCTTTTTCCAGGGCTACCTGGAGGCCATGCCGCTTGTCGACGCCACGGCCGACTGCGTGACCTCCAACTGCGTGCTGAACCTTTCGACCCGAAAGCGCAGCCTCTACGCCGAGATCTTCCGCATCCTCAAGCCCGGCGGCCGGATCGTCTTTTCCGACGTGGCGACCGTCACCCCGGCCTCGGCCGCCATCTGCAACGACCCGACCCTGCGCGGGGAGTGCATCTCCGGCACGCTGACCCAAAAGGACCTGTTCGCCATCCTGGAGGAATCGGGCTTTGTCGGCATCCGGATCATCCGGCGGTTTCCGTACCGGTTCGTGCGCGGGCACCAGTTCTATTCGGTGACGGTGGAAGCCCGCCGGCCGGCCGCCGGCGCGCCCCGGCGCACGGTCCTGTACCGGGGCCCGTTTCGGGCCGTGGTCACGGCCTCGGGCGACGTGCTTCGGGCCGGGGACGTGCGGGACATCGAGCTCTACGAGGAGGACCTGCGTGGCGATGCCCTGCTGGTCCTCGACGACAAGGGCTTTATCGCCAATCCGGCCTTCGACGCCGGCGGGTCGTCGTGCTGCTGCGGGGCCCCGGCTCCGGCCGACGCGGCCGTGACGGAGCTGCTCGGAAAACTGCCGTCCCACGAAGGGCTGGCCCCATTCAATCTGGCCCCGCCGGTCGGAAAATAAGCGCCTCGGGCCGGCCGCCGCGGGAGCCGCGTTGCATTCCTGCAACGCCGGCCACGGCCGACCACACGGCTTCCCCGGTTCCGGCCCTTCCCTTTTCCCGCCGGGGAGGGCCCGGGAGGGGTGTCATCGCCTCCCGGCCGCCGGAGGCATCCCTTCTCTCTCCTCCCCCTGTCCCTCCGCTATTCCCCGCTGGCCTTTTTCATCTTCCGAAAGATGGTCGTCCGGTCCAGGCCGAGCCGCCTGGCGGCTTCGCCGACCGTGCCGAAGTGGGCGATGGCCCGTTCCAGGTAGTCGTGCTCGAAGGCGGCCAGGACGTCCTTGTAGGGCCGGTCCCAGTCCGGGGTGGCGTCGGGGCAGGAGGCGGCCGGGGACGGGCCGCCCGTGGCCATGGCCCCGCCCGGCCCGCCCATGGCCGCGGCCGGCAGCGGACACTCCTTGACCCGCATGGCTGTGGGCAGGTCGTCGGCCGCGATCTCGCCGTCGCAGGTGATGACGAGCCCCTCGATCAGGTTTTCGAGCTCGCGCACGTTGCCCGGCCAGTTGTAGTGGGCAAGGACGCGCTCCACTTCCAGGGAAAAGGCGGCCCGCTTGCGGTAGCGGGCGCCGAAGCGCTGCAGGAAGAGCCGGGCCAGGGGCAGGATGTCGTCGGGCCGGTCGCGCAGGGGCGGAATTTCGAGGACCGCCACCCGGAGGCGGAAAAAGAGGTCGCTGCGAAAGGTGCCCACCCGGGCCTCGGCCTCGAGGTTGCGGTTGGTGGCCGCGATGACCCGGACATCGGTCTTTCTGGCCCGGCTGGAGCCGACCGGGGTCAGCTCCCGGTCCTGGAGCACGCGCAGAAGCTTCGATTGCAGGAGAAGCGGCATCTCGCCGATCTCGTCGAGAAAGATGGTCCCGCCCTCGGCCATTTCGAAAAACCCGACCCGGCCCTTGGGATGGGCCCCGGTGAAGGCGCCCGGGGCGTAGCCGAAGAGTTCCGATTCGATCAGGTTCTCCGGGATCGAGGCGCAGTCCACCTTGACAAAGGGCTTCTCGCGCCTGGGGCTGGCCTCGTGGATCATGCGGGCAAAAAGCTCCTTGCCGACCCCGGTCTCGCCCAGAACCAGGGCCACGGCGTCGGTGGCCGCCACCCGGCGCAGGAGGTCCATCAGCCGCTTCATGGCCGAGTTCTCGGCAATGAAGTTGGTGATGCCCCCGCCCTCCCGGATGAAGAAATCCATCTGGTGCTGGTAGGTCTCGATCAGCTCCTGCTGGCGCGAGATGCGCTCGCGCATCCGGGCCATGAGCGTGATGTCCCGGGCGTAGAGCACGACCAGGCTGACCGTGCCGTCCGGGTCGCGCACGGGCTTGCCGTCGATGGTCATGGACCGGTTGTCCCGGGTGACCTGGATGGAGGAGGCGGGCCGGCCCGTGGCCACGATCTCGGGCGTGATGGGCGCGAGGTTGAAAAGCCCGGCTTTCTTGAGCTCTTCCACGTTCTTGCCGATCAGCTCCGCCTTGGACATGCCGGTCAGCTGTTCGTAGGCGGCGTTGACTTTGAGGGCATAGCCGTCGCGGTTGGCGATGAACACGCCGTCCTCGATGCTGTCGAGGATGGCGTCGAGGTGCCGGGCCACGGGATCGGGCGGTGTTTGTACTTTTTTTCTCAAGACTGCCCCCGAATGACTTCCTGTTCGTCCCTGTTTTCCCAATCTCACCGGGTTGCACCTGTGCAATACCGCAACATGTGGCAAATATGCAACATGGAGCAAAATCGATAACAATTTGATTTTGCAGGGTTTCACAGGATCGTCATCAAAAATCGCGCTGCCGATTTGCAACACCATCCCATCGGCTTGAAGTGATGATCAGATCAATTTTTATGAATTTTAATGATTACAATAAATTACAATATCTGGCACGGCCATTGCTTTAGAAGAGGCAACGGCAACGCCGCTGCAGCACAAAAAATACGAAAGATTTTCATAAGGAGACCGCCATGAACGCCGAAACCACCACCGCCAAGGTCCGCCCCATCGTACGGCCGCTCGAACACTACACCGTCGAAGGCATGAGCGAATGTTCCGCCTGCGGCCGGGCCGTCAAGATGCAGCTCCTTATCAACGACGACGTCATCGTCGAGGCCGGTGGATCGGTCGAAAGCTGCGGCTACAGCCGCGAATGCATGGCCGCCCTCATCGAAACCGTTCGCGGCATGAGCGTCTACGACGCCCAGGCCGTGTCCACCGAGGATTTCCAGCCCAGGATGACCCGGGTCATCGAAAAGCTCGGTTGCGACAACTGGTGCGTGGCCGCCCTGCGCATCGCCCTTCGCAACTACCGTATCAGGGAAGCGGCTTAGGCACACCGCTTCCCGTCCTCCAGGCCGCCCGTCGGACCCACGGACGGCCTGGGGCAGGCCAGGGGACGTACGCCGCTCGCGTCCCCTGGCTTTTTCATGTCCGAAATCCGGTTCCCTCCCCCGCTTTGACAGCCGCCCCGCCCTTCCGTAGACCATGGCTATCCTTTCCCTTGCCGCACCACACCCGGACCCGGAGAAGCCCATGCCGACCGCGAGCGTTACGGACTTCCACGATATCGGTTCCCTTGGCGAGGACATCCGCCGCCACATCCTCTCCAATCTCGGCAACGACCTCTATCCGCCGGACCCCTTCCGCTCCTTCAGCGGCCTGGCCTACGCCATCCGCGACCGGCTGATCCGGCTGTGGCTGGCCACCCAGGCCTCGTACTACGACTCCATGACCAAGCGGGTCTATTACCTGTCCATGGAATTTTTGCCCGGCCGGTTCCTCATGAACTACATCACCAACCTGGGCATGGAGGACGGCTGCCGCCAGGCCGCCTCGGACCTCGGCTACGCCCTGGAAGACCTGGCCGAGGAGGAGCGCGACGCCGGCCTCGGCAACGGGGGCCTCGGGCGGCTGGCCTCCTGCTACATGGATTCCCTGGCCACCCTGCGCATCCCGGGCTACGGCTACGGCATCCTCTACGACTACGGCCTGTTCCACCAGACCATCGTGGACGGCTGGCAGGAGGAACGGGCCGACAACTGGCGCCGCCACGGCAGCCCCTGGGTCATCGACCGGGTGGAGCACCTCTACCCCGTCCGCTTCTACGGCAGGAGCGAACCCTACCGCGACAACAAGGGCGCCCTGCGCTACCGTTGGGTCGAGGCCGACACCGTCATGGCCATGCCCTGCGACATCCTGATCCCGGCCCACGGCGGGGCCCACGTCACCAACATGCGGCTGTGGACCGCCGCCTCGTCCCAGGAATTCTCCCTTCGCGACTTCAACCAGGGCGATTTCGTCGGGGCCATGCAGGCCAAGATCCTTTCGGAAAACATCTCCAAGGTCCTCTACCCCAACGACGAACCCATCGCCGGCAAGGAACTGCGCCTCAAGCAGCAGTATTTCCTGGTCGCGGCCACCCTGCGCGACATCGTGCGCCGCCACAAGAAATCCGGCCCGTCCTTCGACGGCTTCGCCGACCAGGTGGCCATCCAGTTAAACGACACCCACCCGACCATCGCCATCGCCGAACTCATGCGCATCCTGGTGGACGAGGAATTCCTCGCCTGGGACGCGGCCTGGGACATCTGCCGGCACACCTTTGCCTACACCAACCACACCGTCCTGCCCGAGGCCCTCGAAACCTGGTCCGCGGACCTCATGGGCCGGGTCCTGCCCCGGCACCTGGAAATCATCGCCGAGATCGACCGCCGCTTCCTGGCCGAGGTGGCCGCCCGCCACCCCGGCGAGACGGGCCGGCTCTCGCGCATGGCCATTATTGACCGGACAAGCGGCCGGGTCCGCATGGCCCACCTGGCCATCGTCGGCAGCCACGCCGTCAACGGCGTGGCCAGGCTCCACTCCGACATCCTCAAGGACCGGGTCTTCAAGGACTTCGACGCCTTCTATCCCGGCAAGTTCACCAACGTCACCAACGGCATCACCCCCCGCCGCTGGCTCCTCCAGACCAATCCGACGCTCTCCCGCCTCATCACCGACCACATCGGCCCGGACTGGGCCACGGACCTGACCCGGCTTACGGACCTCGTGCCCCTGGCCGGGGACCCGGCCTTCCGCCAGGCTTGGCGCCTGGCCAAGCGCGACAACAAAAAACGGCTGGCCCGCTACGTGCTCCGCAAGACCGGCATCGGCATCAACCCCGACACCCTCTTCGACGTCCAGTTCAAGCGCATGCACGAATACAAGCGCCAGCTCCTGAACGTCCTGCACGTCGTGACGCTCTACAACCGCCTGCGCCGCGACCCGGCACTGCCCGTGCCGCCGCGCACCGTGCTCATCGGCGGCAAGGCCGCGCCCGGCTACTTCATGGCCAAACGGATCATCCGGCTCGTGACCGCCGTGGCCGAAACGGTCAACGCCGACGACGCCATCCGGGGCCGGCTGCGCATGGTCTTTTTGCCCAACTACTGCGTTTCCCAGGCCGAGAAAGTCATCCCGGCCGCCGACCTGTCCCAGCAGATCTCCACCGCCGGCATGGAGGCCTCGGGCACGGGCAACATGAAGTTCGCCCTGAACGGGGCCCTGACCATCGGCACCCTGGACGGGGCCAACATCGAAATCATGGAGCAGGTCGGGCGCGAGAACATCTTCATCTTCGGCCTGACCACCCCGGAAGTCGAAGCCGCCCGCGCCGGCGGCACGCCCCCCCGCCGCCGCGTCGCCGCCGACCCGGAACTGGCCGAGGCCCTGGACATGATCGGGCGGGGTTTTTTCCACCCGGCCGACCCGGGCCTTTTCACCCCCATCCTCGACAGCCTCCTCGACCACGGCGACTACTACTGCGTCACCGCCGACTACCGCGCCTGCCTCGACGCCCAGGACGCGGTCAACGCCCTCTACCTCGACCCCGACGCCTGGAGCCGCGCCTCCATCCTCAACACCGCCAACATGGGCTATTTCTCCAGCGACCGGGCCGTCCTGGAATACGCCAGGAATATCTGGAATATCGAGCCGCTCGGGGAGTAGGACAGAAAAGATGCCTCCGGCGGCCGGGAGGGGGTCACCCCCTCCCGGACCCACCCGGAAGGGGGAAAAGGACAGAGTACCCAGTTTCGACGACGTTCTCACGCATGAAGAACAAAGCGCTCCCGACACCGTGCCGGTGCCGGAAGCGCTTTGCAAAACGGCTCCCCTTTCAGGGGGTCCGGGGGGGATGATCCCCCCCGGCCGCCGGAGGCATCTTTTCTTTTCCGCCCGACGCTATCCCAACAATTCGTTGATCTTTTTCATCACCGCGAAGGCGTCGGCGACGTAGAGCACGTCGGCCTTGCCCTGGGCCCAGCCGCAGGCGGGATCGAGGTTGACGGCCCGGCGTTCGCCGATGAACCGCCAGCCGACGACGTGGGGCTCCTCGCCGTGGCAGCAGGTGGCCAGCCCCTTGGGATGGCGCGGGGTGGCGCCGGTCTGGCCGACCTGGTGCAGGTGGGACAGGAAGGGCAGCACGGCCTCGCCCTCGCCGCCCATGTCGACCAGGGACTTGCTGCTGCCGAGCGAGGCGGCGGCCTTGCCGACGAAGCCGAGGATGAGGTCGGCGGCATCGGCCACGTGGGGCACGCCGTCGGCCTGCTTCTTGGTCCAGCCCGCGCCGGCCACGAAGAGGAGCCGGGCGTCGGGACGGATGGTCTGCTCGTCGGCGGCCGGGGCGATGACGGTCTTGACGGTGGTGCGGGTCAGGGCCTCGGTGACGGGCACGTCGACCGGCGTGACGGCCGCCTGTCCGGACGGGCCGTCGCAGGCCGCGAAGACGCCGGCCGAGACGGTCAGGCACCAGGGCCGGGCCGTGCGGGTCAGTTCGGCCTGCATGCGCTGGCGGTAATAGCCGCGCGTGGCGACCGCCTGTCCATCCCTGGCGGCCAGGCCCGTGACGTGGGCGTCGATGCGTCCGCCGAGGCGGGCGGCCACGCCCGGCAGGGCGCGCGACATGCGGGAGTCGTCGGCGGCGACGACGATGGTGGCATTGGCGGCTTTGACGAGGGCTTCCATGGCCGCGACGTCCGAGGCGTAGCGCGGCTGGCCAAATGCCTCGCCCGAGACGCCGTGGATGGCCGAGGCGTCGCAGCCGGCCACGGCATTGGCCGCGGCGGCCACGTCCGCGCCGAAAAGGCCGATGGAAAGCGTGGCCCCAAGCCCGCCGGCCAGGGTCTTGGCCGCGGTCAGGGCTTCCAGCGAGGCCTTGGCCAGGCTGCCGTCGGCTTCGGTGTGGGCGAGAAAGACGATGGTATCCATGATGGTGCTCCTGGCCCTAGCTGTTGATCCAGTCGATGATTTCCCGGGCGATGTCCTCGACCGGCGCGTCCTTGACCACGCGGGTCTCGCGCTTCTGGGCCGGGACGGCCACGGCCAGGTAGTCGATGGCCGCGGCGTCCAGGGCGGCGGGCTTGGCCTTTTGGAGCGCCGGCATGACGAGGCGCATGTTGGCCATGCCCACCTGCGGATTGTTCGGCGGCTCGGGCAGTTCGCCCGTGGCCCAGCCGATGGCGGCCGGGGCTCCGGCGCAGGTCGAGACGAGGTAGGCTCCGCCTTCGATGCGCTCCATGACTTCGAGCGATCCGTCCGGGCCCACGGTCAGCTTGTCCACGCCCTGGAACTGGTCCGTGACGCCGAGCATCTCGCCAAGGATCTGGAGGGTGGAGCCGGAGCCGCGCGAGGCCGACTGCCAGCCGCCGAAAAGCAGCAGCTTGGATGTGTCCAGGCCGCCGATGCCGTCGATGGCCGCCTTGAGCGCTCCCGCCACCTCGAAGGAATCCGCGAAGCCGCCGGCCGGGCCGTCGGCCACCACCAGCTCGAACGGGGCCTTCTGGGCTACGGTCATCATGACCTGCTGCAGCTTGGCCTTGGGCCCGAGCGACACCAGCCAGACCTTGCTGCCGGGCACGGTCCTGGCCAGGTTGGCCGCCTCGTACAGGGCGTGGGACGCCCAGGGATCGAGAATCGAGGGCAGCATCAGCTCGTTTTTAAGGCCCCAGCCGGCCGGACCCTTGACCGGTTCGAGGGTCTGGAGCGGATCGGGCACAATGCCGCCGCATACAATGATATGAAACATAGGCACTCCTTTCGGGAGGCGAGGAAACCGGGGGAGGGAACCCCTTTTTGCAAAAAGGGGTTCCCTCCCCCGGACCCCCACCCTCCCCAAAAACTCCTCAAGGTATCATGGCAAACCGCTCCCCGTATCAGGGGGGGAGACCGGGCGGCCGCCCGGCTTCGCCCCCGATACGGGAAGGCGGGCCCGAAGCCCGCCCCATAGTCAAAACGCCTCTACACGCCCCGTCCCTCCCGTCAAGGGGGTCCGGGGGGGATTATCCCCCCCGGCGGGTCCAGGGCAGAGCCCTGGCGGGGTCTGGGGCGGCGCCCCAGATTCCTAATTCTCGGCCGAGTGCAGGCCGCCGGCGCCGGCGGCGAAGCGGACGTTGGTCCGTTCCGGGTCGGCCTTTGAGGGCTTGGAGCAGTTCCAGAGGCAGGCGCCGCAGTGCACGCATTTTTCCCGGTCAAAAAGCGGCACGCCGTCGTCCGGGTTGGTGGTGATGGCCTGGCCCGAGCAGGCCTCGATGCAGGTCTTCTCCCGGCAGGCCCGGCAGGTGTCCGGGTCTTCGAAGGTGACGTGGTCGGCGTAGCCCGGCCCGGCCTGCACCTTGCCGCCAAGCAGCAAGGCGTCCTGGTGGGAAATGAGAAGCTGGCCGTCGTATTCGATGGCCGGCCAGCCGGCCCGGTCCATGAGCGCGTCGTGCAGGGCCAGGCCCTTGGCCGTGGCGTCCTTACGGATCCGCTCGATCTCGTCGCAGGAGATGCGGCAGCGGTAGTAGTCCTCGATGGTGGGGATGCGCTTGGAGACGGGCTTGGAGGCGGCCGGCCAGCAGAGCCTGCCGCCGGTCAGGCCCGAAAGGCCCATGCCGATGAGGCCCGGCAGGAAGCCGGCGGCGAAGCCCTCGCGGGACCGCCGGGCCGCCCTGGCCTCTTCCTCGAGCCAGGAGGCCCGGCGGCGGGCGACGTAGGTCTCTTCCAGGTTCTCTGCGGTAAAGGGCAGGCCCTGCTCCAGGAGCTGGACCACGGCCTCGCCGAGGAGCACCCCGGACATCCAGGCCTCGTCCACGCCCGAGCCGGTCAGGACGTTGGTCGTGCCCGAGCCTTCGCCGATGCGGGCGTAGCCGTCGCCAACCAGGTAGGGCTCGCCGTTCTTGCCCGATTCCTGGAGCGTCTTGGCGCCCCAGGACCGGAGCGTCCCGCCCTTGATGTTCTTCCAGATGTAGGGGTGCTGCATCCAGTGCTGGAGGTAGCGGTAGGCCGTGCGGACCGGGTTGTCGAACCAGGACGGCACGAAGATGCCCATGGAGGCCACCCGGCCGGGCAGGACGTAGAGGAAACCGAAGATCTCGGGCTCGGGGTAGCCGATGGTGTGGATGACCGTGCCTTCCTTCCAGGGACAGTGGCCGGGCAGGTCGATGACCATCTTCATGCCCACGGCATAGTCGCGCTGGTGGTGGCCCTCGGGCAGTCCCCGCATCTCGTCCAGGGCCCGGCCGACCGGACCGACCGGCCCGTCGCCGACGACGGTCAGCGCGGCCCGGACTTCCATGCCGGGGAGGAAGGCCATCTCGGGCTTGCCCGTCTTGTCCACGCCCTGGTCGGCCAGCCGGATGCCGACGACCTTGCGGTCCTCGACGACCGGCCCGGCCACGGGGGAGGAAGGCCAGATCTGGGCCGCGCCGGTGGCCATGATCCCGCTGCCCACCCACTGGTTGAACTGGCCGATGGAAAAGGTCAGCCCCCCGTGCTTTTGCAGAAACGGCGGGATGCAGGGCAGCTCCACGGCCATGTCGCGAAAGCCGGGCAGGCGTTCGCCCACGAGCTTCAGGACCGCATCCTTGGCTTTCATGAGCCACGGCCGGCGGCTGGCTCCGACCGGATCGAGGAGGTAGACGACCTTCTCGTCGGTGATGGGGGCGCACATGGGCACGTCCGACGGCTTGAGGTGCGGAAAGCTGGTCCGGATGCCCCGCGCCTTGGAGACCACGCCCGAGACGCCGACGCCGAGGTCGTCGGCCCGCTCGTAGCAGATGACCTGGGGCGGCAGCCCCGGCATCAGCGCGCTCTCCATGACCGGCGAGCCGTCCTCGTTGACGATGCCCCGGGCCAACGTGGTCAGAAACCCGCCCATGGCCGGGCCGAACCCGACACAGACAATGTCCGCTTCCATGACCTGCCGCTCATCCATATGCGCCTCCGTGTGCGAGAGGAGAGTGGAGAACCGGGGGAGGGAACCCCTTTTTGAAAAAAGGGGTTCCCTCCCCCGGACCCCCACCTTCCCCAAAAACTTTTAACGGTTACCGTCGCCTTCCACGTCCCTTGTCAGGGTCGAAGCCGGGATGACGCATCGACCATCCCGGCTTCGACCCCGCCCAGGGGGTCCGGGGGGCCCAGTCTTCGTGGCGCCCCCCGGCGGGTCCAGGGCAGAGCCCTGGCAGGGTTCGGGGCGGAGCCCCGATTCTTACATCGGATAATCGAGCGCTTCGGGGATCATCACCTGGCTTATGGCCGCGCCGGCGCGTTCGCGGGCCGCGCCGAGGCCGGCGAGCGACGCGTCCACGGCCTGGCGCAGGCCGGCGAAGGCGGCCAGGTCGGCTCCGGCCGGGGCGTAGCCGTGGACCAGCCCGGCGCAGGCCCGGGCGGCTTCGGTCGCGGCCTTGGCGGCCTGGATCTTGGCCAGATCGCTGAAGAAGGCGACGTAGCCCGGAAGCCCCTCGGCCACCACCGGATTCTCCGGCCCCTTGGCGGCCAGCTCCAGGGTGTCGAGGATCAAGAGCCGGCTGGCCAGGAGCGGACACAGGGCGTCGGCCAGGGGGAAGGTCACGGCCTGCCGGGTGCTGTGGTAGAGCTTCTTGCCGTCCGCATCCTTGCCCGCGGCCAGGAAGTCGAAGGCGGCCCGCCACACCCGGAAGCCGGCCGCCACCGAGGCCGCGCCGGTCTCGGGATTGGTCGCGGCCACCCGGTCCATCTCGGCCACGTAGTTGTCGCAGTAGGCCAGGAAGATGTCGCTGGCCATGGTGATGGAGAGCTGGCGGCGCTGCACGCACTCGGGGCCTTCGTAGGTGGCTTCGAGCTGGCTGTCGTTCCACTTGTGGAAAAGAAAGCCCGGGCAGTCCTCGGTGATGCCGTAGCCGCCCATCATGGCCACGGCTTCGCGCATGACCGTGGCGCCGTAGCCGGTGTTCCACAGCTTGCAGGCCGGACACAGGACGCCGGCCTCGGCTTCGAGGGCCTGGTATTTGACCACCGGATCGGCGTCCAGGGCGGCGAAGCGGGCGGCGTCGCGCGTCTCTTCGGGCGCAAACAGGAGATTCACGTATTCGACGGCCTGGGGCTGGACCTTTTTGAGCGCCGTCAGCTGGGCCCGCATGCCGGTGACGCCGGCTGCGGCCAGGGCGTGCTCCTTGGCCTTCTCGGTCGGGTCGAGGTGGTCGAAGAGCCGGGCCGTGGCGAACCCGAGCGATGCGCCGGCCTCGCCGGCGGCCCACAGTTCGGCCAGGCGGATGGGGGCGTCCTGCTTCTGCTGGAGCCCGAGTTCGAACTTCGGCGTGCCATCGGCGCAGGCGTCGCCGCCCCGGAAACGGGTCCGCTGGTAGCGGATGACCGGCTCCACGGCGGACAGCAGCTTGGCCGTGGTCATGAGCGCCACCGGCACCCGGGTGCGGTGGAAGACGGCGGCGATGATCTCGGAGTGGGAATAATTGGGAACGATGCAGCCGTCTTTCACCGTGTAGCCGCCGATGATGCGGCTGGCCGGGACCTTCATGTTGAAGACCGGATCGCGGGTGGAGGACAGCTGGTGGACCATCTTGAGCGTCGGCGCGCCCCGGTCGAAGAGGCCGGGGTCGGTTTCCTCGAGGATGACCATGCACGAGGTCTTGATCCGCGGGTCCGCCGTGTCCACGGCCACGGTGGCGAAATTCGCGAAGTCCATACCCGTAATGAAACGGCCGCGTTTGTCGATATGGAGCATGGGCTCCTGGCCGTCCTCCCAGGAATCGACCCGGACCTTGCCGCAAAGGACGCCCGTGTCCACGCCGACATAGGGCAACGGCTCGGTCAGGCCGAAGGCGCCGCGCCAGGGGGCCTTGCCCGGAGCCGGGGCGCACAGGCTCATGTAGTGGTCGCGCTGCTCGGTGGTGCCGCGCTCGTGGATGGGGGAAAGGGCCAGGTTGCTGGCCAGCGAACAGGTGGCCGCGCCGGCGTCCACCCAGGAAAGTTCGAAGGCGACCAGGGCCAGGGCCATGTTCTTCGGGCCTTCGATGTAGCCGCCCTGGTGCGGATCGAGGAACACCGACGTGATGCCGGCATCGTCAAAGGCTTGAAGAAGCTGGTCTTTTTCCGGGGTCCATTCATGGGAATGGCGCACCCCGTCGGCCACGAGCCGGGCGACAAGGCCACGGGCCACGGAGCGGGCGGACTGGACGGCCATCTGGAGGTCGAAGCGGTCGGCGAAGCGCCACATGATCTGCCGGACGTCGTCGCCCGGGAGGGTACGTAAAATTTCCATAGTTTCGCCTAGTTCGTGGTTTGGACGCGCAGGGGCGCAAGGGTGACATAAAAAAGTATGGAAAACTAAAATATTCAGGTCCGGGCGTCAATCGGCCTGCACCCTGTCCTGGCCTCCTCGCGGCCGGCCGGACCTGGACTCCAAAAACAACCAGGATGCACGGGGGTTGTGCAAATGCAGTCCGTTCGTTACGAAAACAATACCTGGGGCAGTCATCCCGAACGCATGCTCGCAACCCGGCGGATCGCCATGCCGTATCTCCTGAAGTTCCACTTCGACCCGGATTACGAACGGCGTCGCCTGCGTCCCAAAAACCGCGACGACGGCTCCGTGGACCAGTACGACCTGGGCTACGCCCAGAACGTGGTGGCCGGACAGGTCCTGGCCGAATGGGAAGAACTGCCGCCGGAAGCCCCCCAGGAACACGACGGCAGGCTTTCCGACGACATCGCCTTCGCCCACGGCGAAGGCTGCCGCGTCGACCCCTCGAGCCCGCTGCGCCTGCTCGCCTCGGTCAACGGCCACGTCTCCTGTGTGGACGGCGCCATCACCGTGCGCGAAACCCTGTCCGTCGGCCGCGACGTGGACTTCCACACCGGCAACATCGTGGCCATCGGCGACGTGCTCATCGGCGGCAACGTCCGGTCCGGCTTCCTGGTCATGGGCCGCAACGCCACCATCCGGGGCGCCGTGGAAGCGGCCCGGGTCCAGGCCATGGGCAACATCACCTGCCAGGCCGGCATCCAGGGCGGCAGCCGGGCCACGCTTCGGGCCGGCAAAAGCCTGCGCGCCAAATTTGCGGAAAACGCCGTGCTCCACGCCGGCCAGAATATCCTCATCGACGGCTCCAGCATGCACTGCCGCCTGTTCGCGGGCGAAAAACTGGCCGTCAAAGGCCGCCTTGTCGGCGGCGAAGCCTACTGCGGCGAAGCGGTCTACGTCGGCGAACAGCTCGGCGGCGGCGACCAGAGCCAGACCCGCATCCTGCTCGGCTACGACGCCGAACGCATCCACAAGGACCAGCACCTCAAAGCCCTGGTCCGCGAAACCCTCGTCGAAATCGAAGCCTGCCAGGCCGAGGCCGGCAAAGGCAGCGAACGGGCCGAAGCCTGCGACCTGGAATTGGATCAACTCCACAAGCGCCTCGCTGCCTACAAGGCCCAACTCCTGCGCCTCTGGGCCAGCCCTGCCGCCATGCGGCGCTTCTCCACCTGCCGCGTCATCGTGCCCGGCCACGTCGGCGCCAATGTCGAAATCGGCATCGGCGAGGCCGTCCTCGCCGTGCCCGAAGGCACCCGCGACGCCGTCTTCCGCTACCACGACGGCGAAATCGTCACCGAGCACCCGGCGTTGCACAAGTAAGGCGGAATGGGGTGGAAGGTGGAGGCAGGAGAGAGAAGATGCCTCCGGCGGCCGGGGGGGATCATCCCCCCCGGACCCCCTGAGCGGGGATTTGGGGAAGCGGGTGGAGGTGTGGTCTTGGGCGGGTGTGCGTCGGTGTGGGCGGAATCGGGTTGGCGACACTGGCTGCAAAGCCAGCCAGCACGCCAACCCGATTCCGCCCACACAGGCCCGTCGCCCCGGGGACGGGGCGAGTTTAGAAGAAAATAACTTTGTACGTTCTTCGCCGTCCCGCCGGCCCGTCCATCCCGTTCGGGAGGGTCCGGGAGGGTGACCCCCTCCCGGCCGCCGGAGGCCTCTTTTAAACGGGGCAATCGCCTTTGCCGAGGCAGTAGGCTTCGATGAACCGTCCGATCTGGATGCCAAGCGTGGCGCACTGGATGCCTTCGAGGCACTCCTCGGCGTGTTTTTTGGCCAGGTGGGTGGAGAGGGAATTTCCTTCGCGGCGCATGGTGACAAGCCAGTCCCCGGTGGCCGGGTCGTCGGCCACGATGATGTCGACGCCGTGCCGGCTGACTTCGGGGTACAGGGTGGTGATGGCCTGGGCGATGGCTTTGGGGTCGGTCATATGCTGCTCCTTTTCCCACGGTGGAAGGGAGCCTGCCGGGGTGGCAGGCGACGAGTGGAGATCTTGCTTTAGTTTCTGACCGATTCCGGCCGGGGGGTCAACGGGGGGGCGGTTGTCAGGCGTCGCGGGCCAGGAGCAGTTCCTCGGGATCCATGTCGGGGTGGATGTCCCGGGAGACCTGGAAGAAACCGTAGAGGTCGCGCAGCCGCAGTTCGTTGGCCACGGCCGGCACGGGGTTGGCGAGGATGAGCCGGCGGCCCTTGGTGGCCAGCGCGGTCTGGAGCCGCACCAGGGCCCCGACGCCCGAGCTGTCCATGCCCGGCACCTGGGCCAGGTCGAGGACGGTCACGGCGTAGCGGCCGATGTTCGCGGCTTCGAGAATGGCGGCTTCGAGTTCCAGGGCCAGCGGTCCGCCGAGGACGGCGGCCACGTGGGCCCAGAGGACGCCTTGTCGGTTGGTGATGGCTATGCGGCTCATGGCTGGCGATAATCCGTGGTGGCTGGCCTGGGCTGGACGGTCGGGAAATACCCGGCCTCCCGGCGAGCCTGCGTGGCCTAGATAGCGAAAAGCCGGCGGGGCAGGCAAGGGCAAAAGCGCCTTTAATCGGAAGAATTCTCGGGAACTGGCCGTTACTGTTTGGAAATACGGCCGGATGGCAAAAAAAACGCCGGCCTGGGGCCGGCGTTTGGCGCGATGGAATCCTTGATCGGATTACTTGTACCAGGACAGCAGATTGAAGGCGGTGTAGCCGTTGTCCGGGTCCAGGGCGTAGCGGCAGCCGAGGTTGCTGTCTTCGTCCTTGTGGCGGATGTCGTGTTGGGAACCGCGGTAAAAGACGCATTCGTTGTTGTTGCAAACGAGTATCTCACCCCAGCCGGACTCGGGTGGGCCTATCCAGGATTCCATTTTGACCCCGCAGTGGGGGCAAACGTGTTCTTCAAGCATCCTTTGCTCCTTTGCGCCTCCGGGTCCGGGAGAACGACCGGCGGCATGCCCCTAGATAGGCATGAATCGGCCGGCGTCAACAGCCGCCGGACGCGGCGCGGCCCGGACGGAACTGTCGGCCGGCGCCTGGAAATATCCCGGGCCGTCGGGCGCTTTCCCCGTGCGGCCCGGGCGGACGGCGTTTTCTAGAAGTTGTCCTTGGCCCAGTAGAGCAGGTCGTGGTTGGCCTTCAGCCGGTCGATGACCGACTGGCACTGGGCGTCGTCGATGGGATGGACGCGGATGTAGACCGTACGCCGGTCCGGCCTGGCCTCGTCGTAGGAGGTCAGGATGCTGATGATGCGCACTTCGTGGGCCTTCAGATCGTCGAGCACGCTTTTGAGGCTGCCGGATTCGTTGGGCAGGCTGAGCGCGAACTGCAGGCCGCCATTGAGGACGCCGGTGATGTTGACCAGGACCTTGAAGATGTCGCTGTCGGTGATGACGCCGACCACCTTGCTGTCGCCGTCGACCACGGGCAGGCCGCTGACGTTGTTGCGCAGCATGAGCACGGCGGCCTTTTCCACGGTGTCGTCCGGACCGATGAAGATGACCTTTTTGGTCATGATGTCGGCCACCTTGATCTCGGAGAGCAGATAGTAGAGCTCGTGCATGTCAAGGGTGGTGGCCTTGGACGGCGAGGCTTCCTTGATGTCCCGGTCGGACACGATGCCGGCCAGTCGGCCGTTGTCGTCGATCACGGGCAGGCGGTGGAAGCCGTTTTCCTTCATGAGCTTGGCGGCCTTCATGATGGAGGTGCCCGGCTTGGCCGTGACGGGGGACTTGCTCATCCAATCCTTTATCAGCATTGTGCGTCTCCTTGACGGTCCCTTGAGGACGGGCCGCTTGTGGTATAAGGCCCTGATGTTGCACGGCGGAATGCGCCGGAAACGGTCGCATCCTTATACGTGATTGGGCCATCATTTCAAGCCATTCCCGCGAGGGGCAAACGAGGAAGAATCCATGAAGGCGCTTGTCTACCACCGCAGCATCCCGAGGTACCTGGCTTGCGCCCTGGCCTCGCGCCTGGCGCCCAGGCGTTTTTTTCCGTCCCTCGCCCCGCTGGGCTTGAAGGACGTGCCCTTTGAGTCGCCGCGCGGCTGGCTGCCGCTCGTGCCGCGCCTGTGCGGCCTCTGCGGCTCGGATCTGGGGCTCTTGAAAGGGCTGGAGTCGCCGCTGCTCGAACCCTACGCCAGCCTGCCCTTCATCCTCGGCCACGAGATGGTGGCCACCCTGGCCGGCGACGCGCCGGACCTCGGCCTTGCGGCCGGGGCCCGGGTGGTGGTCGAACCCGGGCTTCCCTGCGAGGTCCGGGGCCTGCCCCCCTGCCGGCCCTGTCGGGAGGGGCGGTACAACCGGTGCGAGCGGTTTCTGGACGGCGACCTGCCGCCGGGCTCGTTTCTCGGCTTCACCCGGGGGGCCGGCGGAGCCATGGCCGAGCGGACGGCCGCCCACCCCTCGCGCATTCTGGCCGTGCCGGACGGGCTGGCCGACGAGGACGCGGTCCTGACCGACTCCCTGGCCTCGGCCCTGCAGCCCGTGCTCGAACACTTCCCGAGCCCGGACGACACGGTCCTGGTCCTCGGGGCCGGCATCCTCGGCCAGCATGTGGTGCGCTGCCTGCGGGCCCTCGGCAGCCCGGCCCGCATCCTGGTCACGGCCCGGCACCGGGGACAGGCCGCCCTGGCCACGGCCGGCGGGGCCGACGGCATCGTGGCGGCCGGAAACCGCCGGGAGCTGGCCGCGGCCGTGGGCGGGCGGTTCGTGCCCACGAGCCTTGGCGGCGGCAACATCGAGGGCGGTGTGGACCTGGTCTTCGACTGCGTGGGCTCGTCCCGGACCTTCGAGGACGGCCTGCTCGCCCTTTGCGCCGGCGGCGCCTACGTCATGGTCGGGGCCGGCGCGCGCCTGGCGAACGTCGACATTTCGAGCCTGTGGTTCCGGGAGCTGACCGTATCCGGCTCGTCCGGCTGCGCCACGGCCCCCGATCCGCGCCGGCCCGGACGGCGGGTGCGGACCTACGCCCTGGCCCTCGATCTCCTCGCCTCGGGCTGCTACCCTACCCATGGCCTCCTCACCCACCTCTTTCCCCTGGCCGACTGGCAAAAGGCCTTTGCCGCCGCCTTCGACAAACGGGCCACCGCCAGCGTCAAGGTCGCCTTCGACATGCGGTAGCCAAGGGAGAGGGCGGAGGAATTGGAAACCACCCTCAATAACAATTCCAATTCAGAACGGGAGCGCCCTATGTCTCGGCTCGTGCCAGGGCAAATACCTTGGATGTCGGAGGAGCTTTCAAAACTATTGCAGACTTCCGAAGGAACCAACGTCGAGTTCAAGGAAGCCAAGAACTCCTTCGATAAGAAAGAATTATTTAGGTATTGTGTCGCATTGGCGAACGAAGGTGGGGGAGAGTTGGTGCTTGGCGTAACGGACGCCATACCCCGACAGGTCGTTGGGACCAGGGCCTTCGGCGACCTCGACGATACCCGCAATGCCATATACCAAGCCACACGCCTGAACGTCGAGATTTCCGAAAACACAAGTACAGGCGGACGTACCCTCCTCTTTTCGATTCCTGGCCGTCCATTAGGCACTCCCGTGGAGTACGGCGGGCAATACCTCATGCGCCGGGGCAGCAGTCTTGTTTCCATGACCATTGACCGGCTCCAGGCCATTCTGGAGGAAACGGTTCCCGATTTTTCCGCCGGAATTTGTCCGGGTGCAACCCTGGCCGACTTGTCGACGGAAGCAATCGAGAAGTTCCGTCATCTCTGGGTGCGGCAAGCGAACAGGCCGCATCTTCTGGATTTGCCCGCCCATCAACTCCTGGAAGATGCCGAGCTTTTAGTGGACGGCGGCGTGACCAGGGCGGCCCTCATCCTTTTGGGGACGGCCGAAAGCCTTGGCCGCTATGTGGCGGATGCCGAAATCATCTTCGAGTACCGACACGCGGAGGGAGGTATCGACCCTACGGTCCGGGAATCCTTCCGGGAAGGGCTCTTCCTGTACATTGACCGCCTGTGGGAGTTGGTGAACCTGCGCAATGAAGTGTATCCTTACCAGATGGGATTGGTCCGGCGGGACATTCCCTCCTTTCGGGAGGAGGTCATCAGGGAAGCCCTGCTCAACGGCGTTTGCCACCGGGATTACCGCTACCGGGAATCCATTTTCATCCGCCAATTTCCCGGATTGATTGAAGTTGAAAGCCCAGGCGGCCTGCTGCCGGGTGTTACCATCGAAAACATGCTCTTCAAAAGGGCCTGGCGGAACCGTCGCATCGCTGAGGCCCTGGAAAAGGCGGACTTGATTGAACGCTCCGGCCAGGGCGTGGACCGTATGTGGCGGATGGCCCTCCTGGACGGCAAGATGCCACCCGACTACTCCCGGACCGACGACCACCATGTGTACGTCCGCCTTCATGGGACCATCCATGATCCGGTTCTTCTTCGTTTCTTAGAGGAGATTGGAGAGGAGCGTTATCGGACATTTGGCGCCTCGGATTTGGCCGTGCTTCATTTCGTGAGCCAGGACAAGGAAGTTCCCAGGGATTTTCGAGGACGGGTAAAACATCTTGTCGAGCAGGGAATATTGGAAAGGATTGGGCGCAAGCTGATTTTTGCCAGACGGTACTATGAAATGAAAGGTCAGGCCGGCGTCCACACGCGCAAGCGCGGCCTGAGCAAGGAGGCCAATTTGCAGTTCGTGCTCAATCATCTCCGATCCTGCGGAGCGAAGGGGTGTGTCCTGTCTGACTTGCAACCCGTGCTCCCCCACGTCACCCCACGGATGCTCTCCGGTTATCTGGAGGAATTGAAACGACGCGGCCAAGTCCGGGTGATAGGCAGGACCAAGGGTGCCCGATGGTTCTTCCCCGCGGCCGATGAGCGGTGAGTCCGGTTAATTCGGGGTAAATATTTACCGGAAATGTCTATAACATTATAAAATAATTACAACTATTCGATAAAAACAATTGACGCCGCGTTAATCCCGGGGAACCCCCAGCGAAGAAGGCCCGGACAGTTGAGGAACCAATTCGTGGTCTGATTCCGGGAGAAGCCCTGGAGAGGGGACGGGGCCAAGCCCCAGTCCCGTGCGATTTCAACAAAAATATGGCGATCTGTTCCTTGACCGGCCGGGCGGCCAAAGCTACGTCCGGGAAATGCTGAGCCGCATCGCCCGCCTGATCGAAGGGGCCTTTCTGCCCATCGCCTTGGCGTTTTCCGGCCTGGCCCTGGCCGTGCCCGGGCTTTTCACCTGGATCGCGCCCTACATCTCCCCGGCCCTGGGGATCATCATGTTCGGCATGGGGCTGTCCCTCACTTTCGAAGACTTTGCGGCCCTTTTCCCCAAATGGCGGCTGGTCGGCCTCGGCGTACTCCTGCAATTCACCATCATGCCGGGCGTGGCCTGGCTCCTGACCGTGGCCCTCGGCCTGCCGCCGGAAACGGCCCTTGGCGTCATCCTGGTCGGAGCCTGCCCGGGCGGCACGGCCTCCAACGTCATCACCTACCTGGCCGGCGGCAACCTGGCTCTGTCCGTCACCCTGACCTTGGCGACGACGCTTCTCGCCCCCCTGGCCACGCCGGCCCTGGTCGCGCTCCTCGGCGGCCGGACGCTGGCCGTCGATTTCGGGGCCATGGTCGGGTCGGTTTTCTGGATCGTGGCCTTTCCGGTGGTGGACGGGCTGCTCCTGCGCCGGCTGCTGCGCCGACGATTGGAACCGCTGCTGGCCGTTTTCCCGTCGGTGTCCATTCTCGTCATCGCCCTGGTCATCGCCTGCGTGGTCGGGCTTAACCGCGACACGGTGCTGGCCTTTCCGGGGCTGGTCATGCTGGCGGTCGTGCTCCACAACGGCTGCGGCTTCGCCCTGGGCTACGCCGGGGCCCGCCTGTTCGCCGCCAGCCGGGCCGACTGCATCGCCATTGCCGTGGAAGTCGGCATGCAGAATTCCGGCCTGGGCGTGGCCCTGGCCAAGACCTATTTCACGCCGATGGTCGCCCTGCCCTCGGCCCTTTTCAGCCTGGAGCAGAATCTGGCCGGCGTGACGCTGGCCAAATGGTGGCGACGCGGGGGAAAACAGGCACGCCCTCCGGCCTCCTGTCCGGGGGACTGATTCCCCCTGCCCCGCCGCCCCCGTTTTACCGTCCGCCCGGGCGCGAACGGACGCAAACGTGTCCCAACCGTCGCGGCGGCGCCGCGTTTTCCCGCGCTGTCTGCGGCAGGATGCGTCCGGTCGCCGTTTTTTTGTTGTGAATAGCCGCCGCTCCGCACTATGATCCGTATCGAGTCCGCCAAAGGAGGCCGTCACCATGATCGACAGGATTACCGAATACCTCGGCAACGAGGCCGAGTCGCTGCTCTCCCATGTCTGCAAAACCATTCCCAAGGAGCAGCTCCACCTGCCGGGGCCGAGCTACATCGACGAGATTTTCGTGCACACCGACCGGCCCGTGCCGGTGGTGCGCTCCCTTGCCGACATGCTCGGCCACGGCCGGCTCGGCGGCACCGGCTTCATGTCGATCCTGCCCGTGGACCAGGGCATCGAACATTCGGCCGGCGCGTCCTTCGCGCCCAATCCCGTCTATTTCGACCCGGAAAACATCGTGAAGCTGGCCATCGAGGCCGGCTGCAACGCCGTGGCCTCGACCCTTGGTGTCCTCGGGTCCGTGGCCCGCAAATATGCCCACAAGATCCCCTTCCTGCTGAAAATCAACCACAACGAGCTTCTCTCCCTGCCGGCCATCCACGACCAGACCATGTTCGCCTCCGTGGACCAGGCCTTCGACATGGGCGCCGTGGCCGTCGGGGCGACGGTCTATTTCGGCGCGCCCGAGTCCCGCCGCCAGATCCAGGAGGTTTCCGAGGCCTTCGCCCGGGCCCACGAGCTCGGCATGGCCTGCGTCCTGTGGGCCTATCTGCGCAATCCCGGCTTCGTCAAAGACAAGGTCGACTACCACACCGCCGCGGACCTGACCGGCCAGGCCAACCATCTGGCCGCCACCATCGGCGCCGACGTGGTCAAGCAGAAGCAGGCAACCAACAACGGCGGCTACACGGCCATCGGCTTCGGCAAGACCGACAAGCGGGTCTATTCGGAACTGACCACCGACCACCCCATCGATCTGGCCCGCTACCAGGTGGCCAACTGCTACATGGGCCGCATAGGCCTCATCAATTCCGGCGGCGCCTCCGGCCAGGCCGACTTTCCCGAGGCCGTCAAGACGGCGGTCATCAACAAGCGGGCCGGCGGCATGGGCCTCATCTCCGGCCGCAAGGCCTTCCAGCGGCCCATGGACGAAGGCGTCAAGCTCTTAAACGCCATCCAGGACGTCTACCTGTGCCAGGACGTGACCGTGGCCTGAGGCGGCCTTTCGTCCGGGGCGGGCCGAGCCGGAAGGACCGGGCCGCCCCGGCCTTGTAACCTGCCGCCCACCCGCCCCGACCAACCGCGTAACGGACGGCCAAGGCCGTTTAGTTCACGCGGGAGGTCATCCCAATGAAAAAGTTGCTCTATGGTTTGTTGACGCTGGTGATCCTCATCGGCTCGGCCTATGCCGTGGCCGCCGGCCCGGGTCCTGGCGGCCCCGGCGGCCCGGGCGGGCCGTTGATCGGCAGGCTGCTGTCGCTTAAGCTGACCGAGGCCCAGAAACACGACGTGGCCGTGCTTCTCAAGAACAATCGCCAAGCCTTCCAGTCGGCCATGGAGGCCACGCGCGAGGCCTTCGGCTCCATGCGCGACGTCATGCGGAACGATCCGGGCAACGAGCAGCTCGTGCGCCAGGCCAGCCGCAAGGTCGCGGCCGCCGGCGAAGAGCTGGCCGTGCTCCGGGGCAAGGTGGAAGCGCAGGCCCTGGCCATGCTCACCTCCGAGCAGCGCAAGCAGTGGCAGGAAGCCGAAGCCGGCATGGGCCCCAGAGCCAAGGAGCGTTTCGATGCAGGCCGCGAGTTGGTCGATACGTGGATTGACACCCACGCCGGCCAGGACAGCTAGACGCCGGGACGTTATGGCCGAAGCCGTGGTGGACATGGAGGACGCCCTGGTCCTTGCCAAGGTCCGGGAGGGCGACGTGGACGCCTATGCGAGGCTCATGACCAAGTACCAGGGGCGGGTGTCCGGCATCGTGTCCGGGCACGCGCCCCGGGACCGGGTGGCCGAGCTGACCCACGAGGCCTTTGTCCGGGCCTACCGGTCCCTGCCCGGCTACCGGGGGGACAGCCCCTTCGGCCACTGGCTGGCCAAGGTGGCGGTCAGGACCTGCCACGACTTCTGGCGGGCCGAGTACCGCCGGCGCGAGCGGCCCGAAAGCGAACTTTCAGACGAGTGCCGGGCCTTCGCCGAGGAGGCCGCGGCCCTCGAGACCAGCGAAGCGGCCGAAGAAACGGCCTCGCGGCGGGAGGCCAGGGAACTTTTGGCCTGGGCCATGGACCGGCTCTCGCCCACGGACCGGATGGTGGTGACGCTCACCCACCTCGAGGAGCGCTCCGTGGCCGAAGCCGCGGAAATGCTCGGCATAAGCGTCCCCAACGTCAAGGTGCGGGCCTTTCGGGCCAGAAAGAAACTTCGGGAAATCTTGGGCGGCGTCTTTGGCGCGTAAGGAGGAATCCATGGACGGAGAAAACACACGGCGCATGGACCGCCTGGAAGCGGTGCTGCGAGCGGCCCACGCCGGACGGGACATCCCGGCCCCGGACCAGGCGATGGTGGCCTCGGTGTTGGCCGCGATCAAGGCCGCGCCCCCGGCCGAGCCCGCCAACGGCATCCTGTGGCGCATGGCCGCTGGCGCGGGCTTTCTGGCCGCGGCCATGGTCCTTTTCGCCCTGGTCTTCGGCTCGGGCTTCGAAGAGGAGATCGGGCGCGCCCTCTTTTACGATCCGAACGGCCAGGTCCTGGTCTCCATGCTCGGGGTGTAGGGTGCGGCAATGAACCCCACGGTAACCAAGATCATGGCCGGACTGGTCCTTTTCGCCTCGGGCACGGTGATGGGCTTTTTCGGGGCCCGGTTTCTGGCCGAACGGGGCCGGCTGGCCCTGCTCCACGGCGACCCCCGGCAATTCTCGGAGATGGTCGTGCGCCGCCTGTCCGACGACCTGGACCTGACCAAGGCCCAGCGGGAAAAGCTGCGGCCCATCATCCGCAAGACCTCCGAACGGATGATCGAGATCCGCCGGGAGCAGGAACCCAAGGTCCGCGAGGCCATCGAAAACAGCATCACCGAGACCAAGGCCATCCTGACCCCCGAGCAGCGGGAGAAGTTCACGGCCCTCATGGAACGGCTCCAGGAGCGGCGCAGGGCCCTGGAACGCTTCGGCCCGCCGCCCCCGCCGCCCGGGTTCGGCGGCTTTCCGCCGCCCCCGCCCGGCATGGCGGGCGGGCCGCCCCCGCCCGGATTCGAGGGATATCCGCCCCTGCCGCCGGAATACGGCCGGATGCCGCCGCCGGCCCCCGGGTCCCGGCCGCCCCAGGCCTCCCCGGCCCCCGACGCCGAGGCTCCCGACGCGGCGAAAACGCCCGGAGAAACCCGGCAATAATCGGTTCCTCGTTCCCTTTTGTCCCGCGATCTGGCAATACTGACGCTGACCCCGGGCGGGCCGGAAACCTCCGGCCCGCCCCAATCCCAACCACGCCGCCCCGCCCGGGGCGCACCGTGCCAAGGAGGAGCGTCATGCCAGCGCCACGCGCCACAGCTTTTTCCCGCCGCGATATGCTTCGCCTGACCGCCACCGCCGGACTCGTGTTCCTGGCCGGCGGCATGATCCTGCCTGGAAACGCCCAGGCCGAAACCTTTGCCATGCCCCCCCTGCCCTACCCGGAAAACGCCCTCGAACCGGTCATCTCGGCCCGCACCGTGAGCTTCCACTACGGCAAGCACGAGAAGGCCTATTTCGACAACGCCAACAAGCTGGTGGCCGACACGCCGCTGGCCGGGCAGCCCCTGGAAAAGGTCTTCCTGGAAGCGGGCAAGGACCCGAAGATGGTCGGGCTTTTCAACAACACCGCCCAGGCCTGGAACCACGTCTTCTACTGGAACGGCCTCAAAGCCGGCGGCCCCGCCCCCTCGGGCAAGCTGGCCAAGGCCATCGACGCCTCCTTCGGAAGCCTCGACGGCTGCAAAAAAGCCCTGAGCGAAGCCGCCGCCACCCAGTTCGGCAGCGGCTGGGCCTGGCTCGTGGCCGGTCCGGACGGCAAGCTCAAGGTCGTCAAGACCGGCAACGCCGGCAATCCCCTGCAGGAAGGCCTCAAACCCCTGTGGACCCTCGACGTCTGGGAACACGCCTACTATCTGGACTACCAGAACCGGCGCCCGGAATATATCCAGGCCGTGCTCGACAAGCTCGTGAACTGGGATTTCGTGGCCAAGAACTTGGGGTAGAGCGAAAGCGAAGAGAAGAGAAGAAAAGATGCCTCCGGCGGCCGGGGGGGATCATCCCCCCCGGACCCCCCGGAAAGGAGGCGGGGCTAGCTTCCGGCGGCGGCCTGCACCTTGCCGGTTTCGGTGGCCGAAGGCCGGCTGACGATGTTGCCAAGCGCGACCTTCCCGTCGCCCACCACCAATGCGGCGGCGTCCGCGCCCGAACACCGGACCACCGAGGCCACGGCCACGGGCAGCCCGGATTCGTCGTGCACGGCCACGGCCGCGCCCGTGGCCAGCCCGTGCTCCGTGCCGAGTCCAAAGGAAATCAGCAGCCCGTCCGGAGTCTTCTTGGTCATGTAGACCACGGCCTTGCCTTCCCGCTTCCAGATCGCCTCCACCCGCCGCGACGTCAGGAAAACACAGAAGCCGACCAACATGGCCGCCACCAGGCCGCCGGCCGCCACGGCCAGAGGGGGGAGGCCGAACGCCCGTCTGATGCGCGAGTGGGAAGCGGCATTGAGGGCCGCTTGGTCCGGGAACACCAGGAGGGTGAAGATCTGGGCCGGCGCGGCGGTATCGCCCGACGGGCCGCGAAGGGTGATTGTGGCCGTGCCCGGGGAGACGTCCGGAGCGGCCTTGACCAGGGCCAGCCACATGCGGTTGCCCAACCAGAATCCCTGGGCCTGGGTGGAGAGCTCCAGGGACAGGCCGGGATGGTCGGTGGTCGCCCGCATGGCCGAGGCGTCGGAGGCGTCGGGCGGCATGGGACCGGAAAGATTTTCCGTGCCGCCGGCCAGGATGGAGAAGGTGTTGGGCCCTGTATGCATACTGTTGACAAAGCTGTCGGCCAGGGCCAGGCCGGCGCACAGGCAGCACAGGGTGGCCAGCCACCCGAGGAGGCTGCGCGTGCGCAATAGGCGCTGTTCCGTCATGCGGTCGCCTTCTCCGATGTCTCGGTCGGACGTTCGCGGAATCGGCGGATGGCCACGAGGCCGGCGATCACGGTGGGAAGAAGCATGGTGAAAAACGCCTTCATGAAAACGATTGTGTAATTGTCCGGATCCCGTGAGGCCATATAGATGGAAACGGTCACCTCGGCAAGCACGGCCACGTCCATGACGATGACGGTCAGACGCTGGCGGGTGTTCAATTCCGAGGCCGGGTGGGCGGAGCGGTCGAAAATAAGCGACATGGCGGGCTCCTTTTGCAGAGGGCCGCCCCGGCCCGCATTTCGCGGAACCGGGACGGCTTGGCGGGGTGTGGGGTTATTTCTTGAAGATGTTGGTCGAGGTCACGTTCATCACGCGAAGCGCCGTGCCTTCGGTCTTGAAGTAGATGCGCACGATGTCGCCGGCGTCCCAGGCCGAGGCCGGAAGCGCCAGGTATTCTTCGGGCGGGATGAAGGACACGAGCATCTTCTGGGAACCGGAGTAGATGGTGACAAGCTTCTTGTCCTTGTCCACCACCGGAAACTTCTTGGCCTTTTCCGTGGTCGCGTCAAAGACGAGCGGGTGCTTGGAATCGATGCCCTGCTGCTTGTCCACGATCTGGATGGGGATGGTCTCGAAGTTCTGCTTCTTGGGATCGTAGAGCACGATCTCGCCCTTGTCGGTATCAAGCTTCATACGCAGGCCGGCCTTGGGCTCCTGGCCCATGTCCTGCGGGTCGGTCGGATAGGTGAATGTGATGGCCGGCAACTTGAAGTCGCCCTTGGCCGGGTCCGTCGACATGTTGGGGATCATGGTAATGAGCTTTTTTTCCTTGTCGATGGCCACTGTGCGGCCCTGATCGACCTTGCCGTAATCCACGCAGCCGGCCAGGAAGACGACGGCCAGGGCGGCCAGCAGCAACTTTGTGAACATTGTACGCATGGTATTCTCCTTTGCGTGGGCTGTTGTCCTAAGCCGTGTTCTTGGCAGCCTTGCGCCGCAACTCTTCCTTGGCGCCTTGGACCATCTTGACGGTGATGTAGATGGCCATGGCGGAGACCAACCCCAGGATGAGGTACGTGGCGATTTCGTTGCAGATGTAGGAAACCGACGGAATGTAGACCGGGATGAGCTTCAAAAGGATGGAGACGGCGCAGCCGATGACGGCCAGGCCGAAGGCGATGCGGATGCCGTAGCCCTTGATGTACTTGGTGGCCACGGCCCCGACCTGGGCGCCCATGGCTGCGCCGATCAGCATGACGATGGCGGCTACGAGTTCGGTGCGGCCCTTGTAGGTGTAGGAGGCCGCGCCGTAGAGGCCGGAGATGGCGACTTCGAACAGGTCGGTGCCGACGGCCACGTGGGTCGGGCAGCCGACGAGGTAGATCAGGGCGGGCATGCGGATAAGACCGCCGCCGATGCCGAGGATGCCGGCCATCCAGCCAGTGAAGAAGCTGACGGCGATGGGCAGCCAGGCGGAACAGTAGATGCCGGCCACTTCGAGGTGGATCATGGGCGGAATCTTGATCTTGTGCAGGGTCTTGTGCCACTCAAGGCCCGTGGACAGCTTGTCCACTTCCAGGCCGGCGGCCAGGGCGGCCCGATCCTTGGCCCGGCGCTTGGCCACGTCGGCGAAGACCATCCAGGTGATAAAGGCCAGAAGCGCCAGATAAATCCAGCGCACGACCATGTCGACCTTGCCGATCCGCTCCAGCCACATGATCATCTGGGCCCCGACCTCAAAGCCCGCGATGGTGCCAAAGAGCATGATGAAGCCGAGTTTGTAGTCCACGTTGCCGAATTTGCCGTGGCGCATGGTGGAAATGAGCGATTTCCCGGCCATATGGGCGATATCGGTGCCGATGGCGAAGGCCATGGGGAAGCCGAGGATGTTAAGCCCCGGTGTGACCATCCAGGCGCCGCCCATGCCGAAGAAGCCGCCGATGACACCGACGCCGATGCCAAGGATGATAAGGCCGGGCCAGAAGATATTGACGCCCGCAATGGGCATGAGGATATAAAGCCAGTCCATGTCGTGCTCCTTTATGCTTGGGCGTCCGGTTTAATGTTCGGCCAGTTCGCGCGACTTGAGGTCGATGCCGATGAAATGCATGATGATGTCCGCCAACACGCCGAAGATGACACCGATAAGCGGAATGAGGATGACGGTCAGGATGGTGAAGTAGAGGTGGGACTCGTTGTAGAGGCTGGCCCACCAGGCCATGATGCCGGTCAGCTTGCGGGTGTCGGCCACGATGACGATGGGAGCCCCGCCGCCGCCGGCGGCAAAAGCCATGGCCGGCGCCAGCAACAGAAAGGTGGTCAGTCCTGCGAGAAGAGCCTTCATTTTCGTGCGCATGATGTTTCCCCTTTACATTAACGGATCACAAGCACCGAACAGGGCGCGTGGGAGACGACGCGACTGGCCACGCTGCCGATGAGGAAGCGGGACAGGCCTGATTTCCCCTGATGCCCCATGACGATCAGATCGAATTTTCCGGACTCGGCCTGGCTGATGATCAGGTTGGCCGGAGACACCCCCTGCTCGACTACGACGCTGGCCTCGACTTCCGCGGCCTTGGCCTTGGCCGCATAGCCCTCGGCGGCTTTCTTGGCGGCTTGGAAAAGTTTGTCGGTCACGGCCGTCGTGTCCATATAGTCGCCGATATCCATGAAATCTTCGGCCACGGTCATGATGGTCAGGGCTGCTGTCTGGTGTTTGGCCAAAAGCAGGGCCTTTTCCAGTACCTTCGTTGCGAATGGGGATTGATCCAGAGCAACCAGAATCCGCATTATCTCACCTCCTTTAAGCGTTGTGCCGCCATGCCGGGCACGGCAACGCGCCTCTTAAAGCAAGGCCTGTGCCTGCGTGATTATCCAATTGAAATTATGATATTTTTGTTTTTAGTGAAAAAAAGCGCTTGACAGCCTCGCGGTTTTCTTGCGCATAAAGAGCGCCAGATCGGGGGAATTGCGCCAATCGCGCAAGGAAAGTCCCCGAAGGAGAAGCCGCGATGCTCAGCCTTTTCCGCCGGGCCACTGGCCTCGGCACCAACGAGGCCTACTTCGAACAGCTGGCCGAGTGGAGCATCCGCAAAAAGCTTCTGGTGTTCCTCATTCCGGCCGTCATCGCCATCCTCACGGCCACCGGCCTCATTCTGAACGTCTTTTCAAACTATTACATCGACCTGGCCATCAGCCGCAGTTCCATCACCCTGACCCTGGCCCAGGCCCACGCCCTGGAGGACCTGCTCGACAGCGCCCGCGAGGACATTGTCTCCCTAGCCCATAAGCCCCTGACGCCGGACCGGTTGCGCGATTTCATGGAGGCCTCGGCCGTGGCCCGCGGGCATCTCTACGCCGAGGCGGCCTACATCGGGGACGGCATGGAAAACCAGTACGTCTTCCTCAGGAACGACGACAGCGTCGAAGAAGTTCCCCTCGAAGTGGCCCGGCAGGCCCGCAACGGTCCGCTCCTGGTGGCGCGAAAGGCCGTGTCCCTGGTGCCGGGCCAGGTCAGCCTGTCGGAACTGGCCGAGGTCTATTACCCGCCCACCGGCTTCGGCGGCGGACCGCGCCCCCGCGAGCTGACGCTGTTGCGGCTGACGACGCCGGTAGCCGATGCGGCCGGAGGCATCGCCGGTTATCTGGTCCTGTCCCTGGATGCCCGAAAGCCTCGCAACGTGCTGTCCCTGTACAACTCCCCCCGTTCCCCGCTTCTCGGATTCAACCGCACCACCGAAAACCGGCAGAGTATTTTCGTCGACGACCGTGGCTGGATGCTTCTCCAGTCGGAAAACGTGGAGGATCCCCAGCGCCCGCTGTCCGTGGAAGCGGTGAAAAATGGCCTGTCCGGCGACCACGGCAAACCAGGCTACGACAACGCCTTCCGTCCGGGGCCCCGGCACGAGACCTTCTGGCGCATGGTCACGGCCATCCAGCAGGGCCAATCCGGCATGGAGCGGGGCGAACCGGACTTCGGCCCGCCGAAGATCGCCACGAGCGAGGACTTCATCGGCTACGCCCCGGTCCGGTTCAAAACCGCGCGCGACAGCGAACCGGAAGTGGTGGGCGGCGTCATCTACATCGATCGGAGCCTTCTCCCCCGGGCGGCGGAGTTCGGCCAGATCAACATCCTTTTCATGACCACCCTCGGCGCCATCCTGTCCCTGGCCCTGCTGATCGTCTTCATGGGCCGGGTGATCACCCGGCCGCTGCACCGCCTGACCCTGGCAGTCCGGGAGATGCGCCAGGAAGGCCGGTTGCGCGAGCTCGACCTACCGGACAGCGACCTCGAATCTTCCACCCTCAAACGAGCCATAAACAGCCTCATTGCCGCGCTTTTATCCAAGGAAATGGAAATAAAGGCCCGGGACGAACGCCTCCGCTCGGTTCGCGCCAAAGAAAAAGTGCCGGCAATCGTGCCAAAATCACGCCAGGGACTGGAAGGGGAGTGTCTCGAAGACCTGGTGGGCGAAAGTCCGGCCATGGCCCGGTTGATCGAGCGCATCCGCAAGACCGCGGCCACGGACGCGGATGTGCTCATCGTCGGCGAGACCGGGACCGGCAAGGAGCTGACGGCCGAGGCCATTCACCGCCTGTCCCGCCGGGCGGCCATGCCCTTTATTTCCATCAACTGCGGGGCCCTGGACGAGAACCTGCTCATGGATGCCCTGTTCGGCCACGTGAAGGGGGCCTTTTCCGAGGCCAAAAGCGACCGCAAGGGGGCCTTCGTGGCCGCCGACGGCGGCACGCTGCTTTTGGACGAGATCGGCAACGCCTCGTCCCGGGTGCAGCAGGCGCTTTTGCGCGCCCTGTCCGTCCGGCGCATAAGCCCCCTTGGCAGCGACGAGGAGACGGGCTTCGACGTCCGGGTCATTGCCGCCACCAACGTCAACCTGAAGGAGCTTGTGGCCTCGGGGGAATTCCGGGAAGACCTCTACTACCGCCTGCAGGTCCTGGCCGTGTCCACGCCGGCGCTGCGGGAGCGGCGGGAGGACATCGGCATCCTGGCCGGCTATTTCCTGCGTCTGGCCTCCCGGCGCATGGGCAAGGGCGAACTGTTCCTGTCCAGGGGGGCCCTCGACAAGCTCATGGCCCACGGCTGGCCCGGCAACGTGCGGGAGCTCAAGAACTGCCTCATCCGGGCCGTGGCCCTGGCCGAACGCGAGGTGATCCTGGCCGAGGACATCCGCTTCGAGGAGGAGGGGCTCGACGGGCAGGCCGGCCAGATGCCGCCGGCCCTGGAACCGGCTCCGGAGCCGGCCGTGTTCGAAGCCCCGTTGTCCCAACGCCAGCGCAAAGCCCTGCGCGCCCTGCTCGACCGGGAATCCTTCTCCCGCCAGGACTACCAGGAGACGGGCGTCGGCGGCGTTCCCCAGCGCACGGCCCAGCACGACCTGCAAGACCTGGTCAACCGGGGCATCCTCCAGAAAAGCGGGCGCGGCCCGTCCACCCGCTACCGGCTGTCCCGGGACTCGGAATAAATCGTGCGGCCGGACCGCGTCCGGGTTGTGCCATTGCGGAAAAAGCTGCTAGGATGGGCGAGGCTGAACCCAGGAGGCGCTTATGTTTGTGGAATGCATCGTGGGCCTCGCCGCCGTCATGCTCGGTTGGGCCGGGCAGGCCCAGGCCGCCGCTCCGGCCTCGGACGAGGTGTTCACTGCTGAAGGCAATCTCCGCATCACCTTCATCGGTCACGGATCGCTGCGCTTCGATTACGACGGCAAGGTCGTCTACGTCGATCCCTACGGCAAAGTGGGGGACTACGGCTCCATGCCCCCGGCCGATCTGGTGCTTTTGACCCACGAGCACCAGGACCACCTCGATCCGGAGGCCCTCGGCAAGATCACCGGTCCGGACACGCCCATTATCCTGCCCGGAGCCGCCCTGGCCACGCTTGGCCGGGGCACGGTCCTCGAAAACGGCCAGCGCACCACCGTGGCCGACATCGCCATCGAGGCCGTGCCGGCCTACAACCTCAAGCACATGCGCTCGCCGGGCGTGCCCTACCACCCCAAGGGCCGGGGCAACGGCTATGTCCTTTTATTCGGGGACAAGCGGGTCTACGTGGCCGGGGACACGGAGAACATCCCGGAGATGGAACTCCTTCGCAACATCGACATCGCCTTTGTGCCCATGAACCTGCCCTACACCATGACCCCGGAGATGGCGGCCGACGCGGCCAAAATGTTCAAGCCCAAGATCCTCTACCCCTACCACTACGGGGACACCGATCCGTCCAGACTGGTGGAGCTTTTGAAGGGCGAGCCCATCGAGGTCCGCATCCGGGAACTGCGCTAGCGTCCCGCCAGAGAAGAGAATTCCCCACCCCTTTCCCGCAAAAAAGGGCCGCCCGCGCCTGACGCGGACGGCCCTTTCGCTGAGTTTTTCATTGCCCGAAGCCCGGCCCGTTTTCAGTAACAGTGGCAACCTGGAAAAACCCCATCCAGGGGGTCCGGGGGGGATGATCCCCCCCGGTGGGTCCAGGGCAGAGCCCTGGCCGCCGGAGGCATCTCCCCTCTTCCTCTCCCCCGCTACAGTTTCCCGAGCACATCGGCCAGGGCGGCGGCGAAGCGCTTCAAGTCTTCCTGCTCGATGACAAGCGGCGGCAGGAGGCGCAGCACCTTGTCCTGGGTCAGGTTGAGGACGAAGCCCCGATTGAGGAGCTCCTTCCAGACGTCGCCGCCCGGGAAGGTCAGGCCGATGCCGAGCATGAGCCCCAGGCCGCGTACGGCCTCGATCTTGTCCGGGAACTGGCTTTTCACGTCCTCGAAAAGGGCCATGGCGAAGTCGCCCATGCGCGCCGCCCGCTCGGCCAGCCGGTCGTCGTTCATGATGGCGATGGTCCTGGTCGCGGCCGCAGCCACGAGGGCCCCGCCGCCGAAGGTCGTGGCGTGGGAGCCGGGAACGAACCCCTCGGCCACGGCGTCCGTGGCCAGCACCGCGCCCATGGGCAGGCCGTTGGCCAGGGCCTTGGAACAGGTGAAGACGTCCGGTTCCAGGCCGTAGTTCTGAAACGACCAGAACTTGCCCGTGCGGCACATGCCGGTCTGGACCTCGTCCACCATGAAGAGCACGTCGCGGTCGCGGCACAGCTTGGCCACCGCCTGGAGGTATTCTTTCGGAAAAGGCTTCACCCCGCCCTCGCCCTGGATGCACTCCAGGAGCACGGCGGCCGTCTTGTCGCCCATGGCCGCTTCCATGGCCGCGATGTCGCCGGCCGGCACGGTCACGAACCCCTCGGGCAGGGGCGCGAAGCCGAACTTGATCTTGTCCTGACCGGTGGCGGTCAGGGTGGCCAGCGTCCGGCCGTGAAACGAGCCGGAAAGCGTTATGATCTCGTAGGCGTCGCGATTTTTGACCGTGCGCATGTAACGCCGGGCCAGCTTGATGGCGCCTTCGTTGGCCTCGGCCCCGGAGTTGCAAAAAAAGACCTTGCCGGCGTGGCAGGTGGCCTTCATGGCCTCGGCCAGCTCCACCTGCTCGCGCTGGTAGAAAAGATTGCTCACATGGACCAGCTCGCGGGCCTTGGCGGCCACGGTCTCGGCGATCTCCTCGCGGCAGTGCCCGAGGTTGCAGACGGCGATGCCGGCCAGAAGGTCGATGTATTCGCGGCCGTCCAGATCGTACAGACGGCACCCCTTGGCCGAAGCCACGGCCAACGGATACCGGCCATAGGTGTTCATGACCGACGCCTGCTCCCGCGCTTTCAGCGCGTCAAACGCTTCGCTCATCATGATCCTCCTTTGGGGTGAGGGAAGGCAGGGAACCGGGGGAGGGAACCCCTTTTGCAAAAAGGGGTTCCCCTCCCCCGGATCCCCACCCTCCCCAAAAACTCTTAAAGGGTGATGTGGTTCTATGCATGGCGTCCGGGGCGGCAGGCTTCCGGCCCCCTATTGGGGAGGGTCCGGGAGGGGATCATCCCCTCCCGGCCGCCGGAGGCATTCTTCCCTCTGTGCCTACACTTTGCCGGTATGGCCGAAGCCGCCGCAGCCGCGGTCGGTCTCGCCGAGCTCGTCGACCGGGGTGATGACGGGTGTGACGACCGGCGCGAGCACGAGCTGGGCGATACGCTCGTGGCGGGTGATGGTCTTGGGCTCCTTGGACGTGTTCAGCAGCCAGACCACGATCTCGCCCCGGTAGTCCGGGTCGATGACGCCGACCCCCTGGGCCACGGTCAGGCCGTGCTTGGCCCCGAGCCCGGAGCGGGAATAGACGAATCCGGCCACGCCCGGAGCGGCGATCTCGATGGCGATGCCGGTCGGCACGGCGGCCCGCTCGCCCGGCGCGATGATCAGATCCGGCGTGTCGAGGTCGGCGCGCAGGTCGAGGCCGGCCGAGCCCGGCGTGGACACGGTGGGCGGATTCTGGCGGCTCGATTCCCGCAGGAACCTGAGGCGAAGGATGCTTGTCTGGCCGGGCATGGACGAAACCTCCGGACGATGAATTCGGGGCGTAAACCTACCTCTTCTGCTGATTTTGTAAATGAAATTTAACTTATTGGAATAACGGTATTTTTCAAGGCCGTGCCAAGGCTGTGACGTTTTGGGACCGGCCTTGCTTTTTGAGCGGCCTTATTGCTAGATGCCGGCGAGGCGGAAACGGGGCGGCGAAGCGCGCCGCAACGGACTTTGCCCGAAGACAAGGGGAACGTATGCAGCCGTTACGGGTTTATAGTGTGGTGCCGAAGTTGCCGGCCAAATTGAAGCCGCTGTGGGAACTGGCTTACAATCTGCTTTTCTCCTGGAACGACGATATCGCGTCGCTTTTCGCCCAGGTGGACCGGAAGTTGTGGCGCGAGTGCTCCGGCAACCCCGTGGGGTTCCTCAACCGGCTGCCCCAGAAAACCTTGGAGAGCCTGGCCGAGGACGAATTTTTCGTGGAACGGGTGGGCGACCTGCGCCACACGCTGGAAGTCTATCTTTCCCGCAAGACCACTTCCATCCCGTTCCCGGACCGCGACGGCCAGCCGGTGGTGGCCTACTTCAGCCTGGAGTACGGCATCAGCGCCTGCCTGCCCATCTATTCGGGGGGGCTCGGCATCCTGGCCGGCGACCACCTCAAATCGGCCAGCGACCTGTGCGTGCCCCTGGTCGGCATCGGCATCGCCTACCAACAGGGATTTTTCCGCCAATACCTGACGGCCGACGGCTGGCAGCAGGAACGCTATCCCATCTACGATTTCGAGCAGATGCCGCTGTCGCTTTGCAAGGACGAAGCCGGCGAGCGGATCATGGTCTACGTGGACCTGCGCGGCGAGCGGGTCTTTGCCCAGATCTGGAAGGCCCAGGTCGGCCGCGTGGCCCTCTACCTGCTCGACACCAACGTGCCCGAGAACCAGCCCGCCTCCCGCCAGATCACCAACCGGCTCTACGGCGGCGACCTGGAAACCCGGGTGCGCCAGGAATACCTGCTCGGCATCGGCGGCATCCGGGCCCTGGAGGCCCTGGGGCTCAAACCCAAGGTCATCCACATGAACGAAGGCCACTCGGCCTTCGCCGGCCTCGAGCGCATCGCCAACTTCATGGACAAGCACAAGCTGTCCTTCGAGGCGGCCATGGAGCTCGTGGCCTCAAGCTCGATCTTTACCACCCACACGCCGGTGCCGGCCGGCAACGACCGGTTTCCGCCGGACCTGATCCAGCTCTATTTCGAGGACTACGCCAAGCGCCTGGGCCTGGCCTTCAAGGTGCTGCTCGCCCTTGGCCGCGAGGACCCGCGAAACGATTCGGAACACTTCTGCATGCCGGTCCTGGCGCTCAAGCTCTCGCGGTTCAATAACGGCGTCTCCAAGCTCCACGGCGTGGTCTCGCGCAAGATGTGGAACCGGGTCTGGAACCAGTACCCGGTGGAGGACGTGCCCATCGGGGCCATCACCAACGGCGTCCACGTGCCGACCTGGGTGTCCCAGGACATGGCCGCCCTCTACGACCGCTATTTCGGGGCCAACTGGCGGGAAGACCCGGACACCGGCCGGGTCTTCGCCCAGACCCACCTCATCTCCGACGCCGAACTGTGGCGCACCCACGAACGCCTGCGCGAACGCCTCGTCGGCTACGTGCGCGAACGGCTGCGCGAACAGCTGCTGGCCCGGGGCGCCAAGCGCATGGAACTCCAGACCGCCGAGGAGGTCCTCGATCCCCAGGCCCTGACCATCGGCTTCGCCCGCCGTTTCGCCACCTACAAGCGGGCCAACCTGCTTTTGTCCGACCGGGAACGGCTGCTCAAAATCATGTCCGAACCGCAGCGGCCCGTGCAGTTCGTCTTTGCCGGCAAGGCCCACCCCCACGACAACGAGGGCAAGAAAATCATCCAGGAACTGGTGCAGCTGTGCAACAGCGCCCAGTGCCGGTTCAACATGGTCTTTCTCGAAGACTACGACATGGAAATCGCAAGCCTCCTGGTCCAGGGCGTGGACGTCTGGCTCAACACCCCGCGCCGGCCGCTCGAAGCCTGCGGCACCAGCGGCATGAAGGCCATGTGCAACGGCGTGCTCAACTACAGCACGCTGGACGGCTGGTGGGCCGAGGCCTGGCGGCCCGACAACACCGTGGGCTGGGCCGTGGGCATGGGCGAGGAATACGAGGACGGCGGCTACCAGGACTTCGTGGAAAGCCAGACGCTTTACAACATCCTCGAAAACGAGATCATCCCGACCTTCTACGACCGGGGCCACCACGGCAGCCTGCCGCGCAACTGGATCCGCAAGATGAAGGACTCCATCAGCCAGCTCGCGCCGCTCTACAACTCCCACCGCATGGTCGAGGACTACGCCCGCATCGCCTACGTGCCGGCCCTCGAAAACTACAACCGGCTGACCCGCGACGACTGCGCCGCGGCCAAGGACCTGGCCTCCTGGCGCATGGACATGATGACCAAATGGAGCAGCCTCGATATCCGCAACATCGTGGCCGACGACCCCGAACAGCTCCACGTCGGCGACCCCGTGCGCGTGACCGCCGAAGTCCACCTAAACGGCATCCGGCCCCAGGACGTGGAAGTCCAGATCTACGCCGGCCACCTGGACTACGAAGGCAAGTTCGCCCAGCGCGACACCGTCATCATGCGGACCATGGACACCACCGCCGACGGCTGGAACCTCTACGTCGGGGAAATCAACCCCACCGAGGCCGGCCGCTTCGGCTTCACCGTCCGCATCCTGCCCCACCACCCCCTGCTCCTCGACTCCCACAGCCTGGGACTTATCCGCTGGGCCGCCGCGCCGGCATAGGCGAGAGAGAAGAGAGAAGAAGCCTCCGGCGGCCGGGGGGGATCATCCCCCCCGGACCCCCCGAAAGGGGCAAGACGACAAAGGGCGGTCCCGTCGAGGGACCGCCCTTTGTCGTCTTGCAGGTCGGGTGGGTCCGGGAGGGGGTGACCCCCTCCCGGCCGCCGGAGGCATCTTAACGTAACGCTCTAGAACTTCACGCGCTTCGCCGCGTCCAGGGTCCGGGCGAAGTCGTCGTCGGTGTGGGCGAAGGAAGTGAAGGCGCATTCGTAGGCCGAGGGGGCCAGGAGGACGCCGGCGTCGCGCATCTGGTTGTAAAATGCGGCATAGAGGGCGGCGTCGCCTTTTTTGGCCTCGTCGAAGTTGGTGACCGGGCCGTCGCAGAAAAAGAGCGTGAAGAGCGAGGCGGCGCGGGCGAGGTGCACGGGCACGCCCTTGGCCCGCAGGATGGCGGCCAGTTCCTCGGACAGGGCCGTGGTCCGGGCTTCGAGGCCGGCGTAGTCGGCTTTCTTGAGCTGGGTCAGGGTGGCCAGGCCGGCGGCCATGGCCAACGGATTCCCGGACAGGGTGCCGGCCTGGTAGACGTCGCCGCAGGGGGCAATGCGCTCCATGATGCGGCGCTTGCCGCCGTAGGCGCCGACGGGCAGGCCGCCGCCGATGATCTTGCCGAGACAGGTCAGGTCGGGATCGATGCCGTAGACGGCCTGGGCCCCGCCGTAAGCCAGGCGAAAGCCGGTGATGACCTCGTCGAAAATGAGCAACGCGTCGTATCGGGCCGTCAGTTCGCGCAGGCCTTCGAGGAAGCCGGGGGCCGGGGGCACGAGTCCCATGTTGCCGGCCACGGGCTCGACAATGACGCAGGCGATGTCCGGCCGGGTCTCGAAGAGGGTCCGGACGGCTTCGAGGTCGTTGTAGGGGGCAAGGAGCGTGTGGCGCACGGTGTCGGCCGGCACGCCCGGGGTGCCGGGGATGCAGAAGGTGGCCAGTCCCGAGCCGGCGGCGGCCAGGAAGGCGTCGGAATGGCCGTGGTAGCAGCCCTCGAACTTCACGATCATGGACTTGCCGGTGTAGCCCCGGGCGAGCCGCACGGCGCTCATGGTGGCCTCGGTGCCGGAATTGACCATGCGGACCATCTCGATGCCGGGCACGGCGTCGACCACGGCCTCGGCCAGGGCCACTTCGCCCGGGCTCGGGGCGCCGAAGCTGGCGCCCCAGTCCACGGCGGCGTGGATGGCGGCCGTGACCGACGGATGGCCGTGGCCGAGCAGCATGGGACCCCAGGACATGACGTAGTCGATCATCTCCCGGCCTTCGACCGTGGTCATCTTGGAACCGGCGGCCGAGGCGATGAAAAGCGGATCGCAGCCGACGCTGCGGCAGGCCCGAACGGGGCTGTTGACGCCGCCGGGAATGAGCTTCTGGGCCTTTTCGAAAAGGGACGCGGACGCGGTCATGCTTGGGTCTCCTGGATTTCCTGTCAGGCGCTGGCGGCAAAGGTCAGGACATAGCCGTTTATGTCCTCGAAACTGCATTCGCGAGCGCCGTAGAACGTGAGGTGTGGGGCTTTTATGAACGGCACTCTTTCGCTGACGCGGGCATAGAGGTCATCGAGGTCGTCGCAGTCCAGGGCAAGGACGACGGTGCCGCCGATGCGGGCCTCGGCCAGCCGGGGTAGTTCGGCGGCCAGCGACGCCCGGGACTGGAACATAAGCCGGGCCTGGCCGCTTGCGACCAGGGCGAAGGCCAGACGGCCGGCGGCGGGCCAGGCCGTGACCTCGTCGCGCAGGCCCTGGACCACGCCGCGCACAAACGTAAAGCCGAGGGCTTCCACGTAAAAGGCCACGCTGCGATTGACGTCCTCGACCATGAGTTTGGGGGTGGCGTGCGTGACGGACATAAGCACTCCTTCCCGGCAGGCAGACGGACGGCTGCCGGGCCGCAACACCCATCGTAGCCGGGAGCCGCCCCTGGCGCAAGTCCGGCTCGGCCACGGGCCCGGCGCGGCCCGCACGGCCCCCGCCGTGCGGGGCTGGCCCTCCCCCCATCCCCCGGACGGACACGTGGCCCCGGCCCTTCGCGGGCCGCACCCGGACCGGGCGCGGGCCTCCTCGGACCGGCCCGAGCCGGCCGGGAGTCGGAAAAGCATGTGCTTTTTTGCACGATTTCCAGGCAACATGCTTGAATTAAATACTATTTATTTTTAGCCCTCCCCCGGAATGCGGGCTTTTACGACTTGACATCCGTCTCTCCCTCCTCTAGGAAGCGAAACTGGGGCACACGCCGAGAATGACTCCGTATCATCCTCGCGGCTCGAATTCATCTCCGAGAGTATTCTGCGTAGCGTCAATCACCTTCCGATCCATGGTCGCCGCTCCCTGGGTCCCCGCACCAACAGCTTTGATTTCCGTCGCATTTGCGCGGGGTCATTGCATTATCACTGCATGGAGGTCCGTGCATTATGAAAGTCATAACAGTCTTGTTTGCGGTACTGCTTTTCGCAGCCGCGTCCACATCTTCCGCAAACACCAGTATTTCCACAAAAAATATACCCTCCAAAAAAAGCATCTCCGCCACGATCACGGCCTACACGCCGGACCCGAGGGAGAACGGCGGCCCGGGCACCAAATCCGGCACCGCCATCGGCACGCCCATCCGGTCGGGCATCGTGGCGGTCTCCCGCGACCTGCTCCGGTCGGGCTGGGACTACGGCAACAAGGTCCATATCAAGGGGCTTGGGGTCTTCATTATCGAGGACACGATGCACCAGCGGTACCGGCGCACCATCGACGTGGCCGTGCCGGACATGGCCTCGGCCCAGAAGATCGGCAAGATGACCGATATCGAGGTGACGCTTCTGGAAGACGGCCACGGGGCGGACGGCTAGTATTGCTTCCCTTAAAAAAATCAATGGGTTTACCTGGTTACCCATGGACAGGAAGGGACTTGCTTCAGGGACGCGACACGCGCGTCGCGATGCCGGCGTTGCGGGCCGAAGGGAGGATTCGCCTAGACCTTTTTGACCACCACCAGGGTGACGTCGTCCTTCTGGCGGCCGCCGGCCCGGAACGCGGCCAGGTCGCGCAGCACCGTGGCCACGATGGCCGCCGCCGACTCGCGGGCCGCGCGCCGGATGCTCTCCCGGAACCGCTCCTTGCCGTACATCTCCCCGCCGGGGTTGCGCGTCTCCCAGATGCCGTCCGTGCCAAGGACCAGGACCAGTCCCGGCCGGGCAAAGGGCCTGACGTTTTCCTCGTAGCGGTAGTCCGGCTGGATGCCGAGCGGCAGGCCGCGCCCGGTCCAGGCCGTGAAGGCGTCGGCTTCGGGATCGTAGAGCAGGGCCGGATCGTGGCCGGCCCGCACGTAGCGGGCCTGCCCGGCCAGGGGCCGGATCTCCATGGCCACGAGCGTCATGAACCGGCCCGAATCCCCGACATCGCGGGCCAGCAGCCGGTTGGCCCGGCTGACGCGCTCGGCCGGGGTTTCGCTGTCCTCGGTGGCCAGCAGCAGGGCCCGGCCCGTGGCCATGAGGAGCGCCGAGGGCAGGCCGTGGCCGGTCACGTCCCCGACCACGGTGTCGAGGCAGACCTCCCCGTCCCGGACCACGGCCCGGTAGTCGAAGTAGTCGCCCCCGGTCTCGTCGCAGGAAAGCCCCACCCCGGCCACGTCCAGGCCCGGAATCTCCGGCGGCGCGGCCGGCAGCAGGTTGCGCTGCACCTCCTGGGCCACTTCCATGGACCGTTGCAGCCGCAGGTGGTCGGCCAGGACCGGCACGGTTTCGTTGAAGGCGTCGATGAGCGTCTGGCGTTCGTCGCCCACCCGCATCGTCAGGCGCACGGAGAAATCGCCCCCGCCGAGCCGCTTCCAGGCTTCGACCATGTGCAGCAGCGGACGGACAAAGGCCCGGGTGCTCAGAAAGGCGGCCACGGTCACGGCCACCAGGACCGCGGCCACGGCCAGCCCGGTCAGGCGCACGATGCCCCCCGTCGCGGACAGGATCTCCTGCCCGGCCTGCTCGGCCAGGGGGGCCAGCATGGATTTGGGCACGATGCACAGAAACGAGGCCCCGCCCATGAGGCTCGAATAGGCCCAGAAGGCCTCCTGGCCGCCAAAGGGCAGCTCGGCCACGCCGGCCTTTTCGCGCTGCATGGTGGCGATCAGGGCGGCCAGCCCGGCCGCGTCGGCGGAGGTCAGGCGTTCGAAATTGACGGTGCTTTTCCAGTCCGGCGCCTGGCCCTCGGGCGTGCGCTCGGCCCAGACCGTGAGTTCCGGCCGGCCGGCCTGGTCGGCCGCGGGCGGGGCCACCACAAAGGTGCGCATGGCCTCGGACCACTGGGAGGCGATTTCCTGCTGCTGGAGAAACCGGGCCAGCGGCACGTCCAGGCTGGCCACGCCGGCAAACCGGCCGTCCGGGCCGGCAAAGGCCTTGGACAAGGTGAGCGTCACTTGGCCCGTGGCCGCGTCCACGGCCGGATGGTTCCAGACGACCCCGCCGCCGACCGGCGCCTGGGGGACGAAGGCCGCCCGGGCCGCCTGATACCAGGGCCGGTCCCTCGGGTCGTAGTCGGCCGGGTAGCCGACGTGGCCGGGGAAGGAGACGTGGCTGCCGTCGGCCAGGGTGACGCCGGCGAAAAGGAGCAGGTCGCCGAGCTCGCTGCGAAGCAGGGCGAAGGCCGGCCCCAGGGCGGCCAGCCGGGCGTCCGCGCTGCCGGTCGCCCGGGCCCCGGGCGGCCGGTAGACCACCGGGTTGTCGCGGCTGACCGGCAGGGGCTCGGCCCCGCCGTCGGCCCGGCGCCGGGTGTAGTCTTGGGCGACCTCCATATCCGGCGGCGCTTTCCGGTCCCGGTCCCCGTCGGAAGCCCGATAGACCGCCGTATTGGCGGGCGCGGGCCCGGCCAGGGCCCGGGCGGCCTCGGTGGCGAGTACGGTCAGGCTGAAATCCATGGCGCTTTTCGACCGGCGCAGGATCAGCGCGTAGTCCTCGGCCGTCTGGCGCAGTTCGTTTTTGACGATGTCCGTCATCATCGCCCGGCCCTCGCCGGCGATGGTCCGGCCGAGCCTGACGACGTGGCCCCGGGTGAAGGACGTGACCACGACCAGGGGCACCAGGCTGAATCCCAGCAGAATAAGGAAGAATTTCCAACGAAGCCGCATGCGCTCCTCCACCTGCACCCTACGAGACAGGCAGGGACGGCGCAACGCAAAATCCGGCGGCCCGGGGAGGCCTTCTTGACTTGGCCCGGCGATTCGGCAAGGATTCGCCGACACGTGGCGCTCTCGCCGCAGTCGCCCTTTTCCGGAGAAACGCCATGCTCGTTGCCGACCTCATGACCAGCCAGTTGCGGTGCCTGCGCGAAACCGACAGTCTGGCCGACGCCGTGGCCGCCATGCAGGAACTTTTCATCCGCCATATCCCGGTGGTGGACGAGGCCGGACGGCTGGCCGGGCTGGTCACCCAGCGGGATCTGCTGTCCCTGGAACACAAAAAGGATCCCACCACCCCGCTTCGGGACATCATGCGGTCGGACGTGGCCACCGTCAGCCCGGACACGCCGCTGCGGGCCGCGGCCGAAACCATGATCTACAACAAATACGGCTGCCTGCCCGTGGTCGAGGCCGGCGGGCTCGTGGGCATCATCACGGAAACCGATTTTCTCAAGCTGGCCATCTTTCCCATCGCCCCCAAACGCGGGGACTAGCCCCGGCCCGGCCGGCGGATCGCAGGGCCCCGGACGTTTGCCCGGGCCGGCCGGGCCGCCGCCGGGCGGACGGCCACCGGGGCCACAAGGCCCTCGGGGCCCCGAAGGAGTGACGCCATGACGCTGTTTCGCCTCCTGCCCCTGACCCTGGCGATGGCGCTTTGCCTGTCGGCCCTGCCGGCCGGCCGGGCGGCCGCCGCCTCCGACCTCACCCGCTACAAGGACCTGCGCAACGACTACGTCAAGGTGACGGACATCAAGGAACGGGACCGGACCGAGGAACAGTACGTGGAGTCCGGCGGCAAGGTGACCCTGCAAAAGATCCCTTACAAGGAAGTGATGGTCACGGCCGAACTGATCCAGAAGCCGCCCACCTCCATGGACACCATGTTCAGCGGCGCCGAACCCCTCTTCAAGGTCTGCATGTCCCGTTTCGATGCCGCGGACAAGCCCCTGGAGGACGACTGCCAGTCCCTGCGCTTCCAGAGCATGGTCAAAGGCAACGTGGGCACCGCCTCCTTCCGGCTCCCCCAGGACACGGCCCGCTACGAATTCCGGGTGGCCCAGAAGCAGGGCGACAAGGGCTCGACCATCAAGCTCTGGACGCCGGTCAACTAGCCCCGCCCCGGTTCCATCCCCTTCTTTATAGTTGCGCGGCGAAAGTGCCTTGCGCTATCCTTGATTTTCCTGGGAATGCGTGGGCATCGGGCCTGGCCCATGCCGCTTCCCCGGCCATTTCGACACCGTGGCAGGGGGTTCCGATGACGTCTCCCCGCATCCTGATCGTTGGCGAGGACAAAACGTCCGCCGCCGCCCTGGCCGGACTGCTTGGCGCCCACGGCTACCGGACCACGGGGCCGGCCGGATCCTGCCGCGAGGCCCTGGAAGCCGCCGAATCGGACCGCCCGGACCTGGCCGTCATGGATCTGGTCCTCGAAGGGGCCTGCGACGGCCTGGACGCGGCCGCGCTCCTGCGCGACGGGCTCGACATCCCGGTCATCCTCCTTGGCGTCAACGGCGATGCCCGCGTCCGGGAACGGGCCAGGCAGGCCGGGGCCTGTTCGCTCCTGCCCAGATGCCCGGACATCCAGGCCCTTCTCGTGGCCATCGAAACCGCGCTCGCCCGCAAGCGGGCCGAGGCCGCCCTGCGCCAGGGCGAGATCCGGGGCCGGGCCCTGTTCGCGGCCGCGCCCGCGGCCCTGGTCCTTTTGGACGCCGCCGGGCGCATCCGGGACGCCAACCCGGCGGCCGAGCGGCTCTTCGGGTCCCCGCCGGACGGCCTGGCCGGGCTGCCCCTCAGCCGGCTCCTGGCCCCGGGCGACGCCGCGGCCGGAGAAGCCCTTCTCGCCGCCGGCCTTGGCGGCGCATCCGGCCACGCCCGGGCCCGGGGCCGGCGGCCGGACAACGGGGGGCGCGGCGGGGAATTCCCCCTGGCCCTGTCCATGGCCCCGCTGCGCCTTTCCGGCGCGGCCCACGCCCTGCTCGAAGCCCGCCCGGCCAGCCTTGCCGGCTGCCGGCCCGACCACCCCGAAACCGACCTGTCCCTCTCGGCCGAGGGCTTTTTCGTCATCGACGCCGACGGCCGGCTCCGGCTGGTCAACGCCGCCTGCACCCGGGTCTTTGGCCTGTGTTCCGTGCCCGAGCCCGGCCTGCCGCTGGAGGCGGCCCTCCCGTCGGAACTGGCCACGTCGCTGGCCCGCGACGCCTCCCGGGTCATCGCCTGGAACGAGCCGGTCAAAAAAGAGATGACGACCACGATCTGCGGTACGGACAAGACCCTGCTCCTCTCCCTTTTCCCCATGGGGATCGACGAGGCCTCGCGCCTGGCCGGGGGGCTGGTCAGCGACATCACGGACCGGAAGCATCTCGAAAACCAGTTGGCCCACATGGCCTTTCACGATCCCCTGACCGGCCTCCCCAACCGCAGCCTGTGCCTGGACCGCATAAGGCAGGCCATCGAGCGGAGCAAACGGCGCGAGAACTACCAGTATGCCGTCATCTTCCTCGACCTCGACCGGTTCAAGGTCATAAACGACAGCCTGGGCCACCACATGGGCGACCGGCTCCTGGAGGGGGTGTCGCGGCGGCTTCGGGACTGCGTGCGGGGCCTGGACACCGTGGCCCGGCTCGGCGGCGACGAGTTTGTGGTCCTTTTGGAAGAGACCGGATCCAACCGGGAGATCATCAGGATCGTCAAGCGGATACGCACGGCCATAAGCGACATCTTCGTCCTTTGCGACCACGACATCCACGTCACCTGCTCCATGGGCATCGTCATAAGCCCGGCCCTGTACGACAAGCCCGAGGAGCTCCTGCGAAACGCCAACATCGCGCTCCACCGGGCCAAGGGCGAGGGGCGAAACCGGTTCAAGGTCTTCAACACCAGGATGCTCGAGGACGCCATCCGGCTCATGGACCTGGAAAACGACCTGCGCCTGGCCCTTAAGCGCGGGGAGTTCTTCCTCGACTACCAGCCCATCCTGGCTCTGCGCGACCGGCGGCTGACCGGGTTCGAGGCGCTGGTTCGCTGGCGGCGTCCGGGCAAGGGCGTGGCCTCGCCCATGGAGTTCATTCCCGTGGCCGAGGACACCGGCCTCATCGTGCCGCTCGGGCTTTGGGTCCTTGGCGAGGCCTGCCAAACCATGGCCGCCTGGCAAAAGCGTTTCCCCGGGGCCGAGCACCTGTCCATGAGTGTCAACCTCTCGGCCAAGCAGCTGGCCCAGCCGACCATGGTCGAGGAGGTGGAGCGGATCCTGCGCGCGACCGGCCTCGACCCGCGCACGCTCAAGCTCGAAATCACCGAATCGGTCATCATGGACAACCCGGAAGTGTCGATCCTGCGCTTAAAGCGCTTGAAGGAACTCGGCGTGCGCCTGTCGGTCGACGACTTCGGCACCGGCTATTCCTCGCTCTCCTACCTGCAGCGCTTCCCCATCGACACCCTCAAGGTGGACCGGGCCTTTGTCAGCGACATCGAAGCTTCCGAGAACCGCAAGATCGTCGGCGCCGTGGTGGCCCTCGCCCACAGCCTCGGCCTCGACGTGGTGGCCGAAGGCGTGGAACTGGAAACCCAGTCCGACGTCCTCGAAGGATTTAACTGCGAGGCCGGGCAAGGGTTTCTCTTCTCCAGGCCGGTCTGCGGGGAAGATGTGGAGCGGATGCTGGGAACGACGCGCGAAGGGAAAACGGGGGAAACGGAAGGTTGACATTCCGGCCATTTGATATATATCTTTGATATATACTGGAGGACGCCATGCAGGAAGCCAAGCTTTTCATCAACGGACGGAGCCAGGCTGTGCGACTCCCCAAGGAATTCCGGTTCGAGGGCGAAACCGTGTGCATCAAGCGGGTGGGCAAGGCTGTGGTGCTTTTGCCCAAGCTCCGGCCGTTTGACGGCCTCTTTGAGGCGCTTTCGCGCTTCAGCCCGGATTTCATGGAAGAACGGAACCAGCCCCCGGTGCAGGAACGGGAAGCTTCCTTTTCATGACCTACCTGCTTGATACCAATATCTGCATCTACTGCATGCGACACAATCCACCGGCCGTGCGGCAACGGTTCGAGAACCTGTCCGCCGGCGACGTGGCCATTTCGTCCATAACCGTGGCGGAACTCGAATACGGCGTCGCCAAGTCCAGGTCACGGGAACAAAACGCCGAGGCCCTGGAAGCTTTTCTCCTGCCCCTCGATATCCTCCCTTTCGATGCAGCGGCCGCCGCGGCCTATGGCCTGATCCGGGCCGGTCTGGAAAGACGCGGCGAGGTCATCGGCTCCATGGACATGCTGATCGCCGCCCAGGCGCTTGCGGCCGGCTTGGTGGTTGTCACCAATAATCTGCGCGAGTTCCCCCGCGTTCCGGGACTTGCCTGTGAGAATTGGGTGCAATAGCCACGGCGTTCGTTAAAAAAGGGCGGCCCCTTCCGGGACCGCCCTCTATCGCACCGATATTTTTCGCCCCGTCGAGGGGGACCGGGGGAAATCATTTCCCCGGCGGGGTTCGGGGCGGAGCCCCGATTCCTCTTCTTCTCCCTACTCGTCGGCCATCAGCTTCCTGATCCTGTCTTTCAATTCCCGCAGCCTGGCCAGCCGTTCGGCCAGGGAATCCTGCTTCTCGCGTTCCTTGGCCACCACGTCGGCCGGGGCCCGGGACACGAAGTCGTCGTTGCCGAGCTTTTTCTCGACAATGGTCAGCTCCTTGACCGTTTTGACCTCTTCCTTGGACAGGCGCAGGATCTCCACGTCGAAATCGACCGCCCCGGACAGGGGCACGTACAGGGCGCAGGTGCCGGCCGCGGCCGAGGCCGAGGCCTTGGGCGCGACCACGTCCAGGCCGGCCGTAAACGTCTCGAGCTTGGCCATGAAGCCGATCATGGCCGCGTTGGCCGCAAGCGAGGCCGCCTCGGCCGCGTTTTCCGTATGGACCAGGGCGGTCAGCTTGACGCCCGGATTGATGTTGAGTTCGGCCCGGATGTTGCGCACTCCGACCACCACGGATTTCAGAAGCTCCATGTCGGCTTCGGCCGCGTCGGAGACAAGCTCCGGGTGGGCGGCGGGGTAGGGCACCTTGGCCAGGTTGGGCTCGGCGACACCCGGCAGCTTGCTCCAGATCTCCTGGGTCACGAAGGGCATGAAGGGGTGCATGAGGGTCAGGACGTCGGACAGGACCGTCAGGAGCACCCGCTTGGCCGCGCCTTTTTTGGCCTCGTCCTCGCCGCCGAGATCCACCTTGGCCATCTCCAGGTACCAGTCGCAGAACTCGCGCCAGAAAAAGCCGTAGAGCTCCTGGGCCGCCTCGTTGAACTGGTACGACTCGATGGCCGCGCCAACCGTCTGTTTCAGCCGTTCCAGGCGCGAAAGGATCATGGCGTGGCCGAGGCCGGCCTTGGCCGCCTCGGCCAGCTCCATCTCCGGGGCTCCGCCGGAGACATGCATGAGCGCGAACCGGGCCGCGTTCCACAGCTTGTTGACGAAATGCCGGTAGCCTTCGATCCGGTCCTCGGACAGCTTGATGTCCCGGCCCATGGCCGCGAAGGCGGCCAGGGTGAAGCGCAGGGCGTCGGTGCCGTAACGCTCCATCATGATCAGCGGATCGATGACGTTGCCAAGCGACTTGCTCATCTTCTTGCCCTCGGCGTCGCGGACCAGGGCGTGGATGTAGACCTGCTTGAACGGCACTTCGTGGCGGAAGTGCAGGCCCATCATCATCATGCGGGCCACCCAGAAAAAGAGGATGTCAAAGGCCGTGACCAGGACCGAGGTCGGATAGAAGGCCTTCAGTTCCTTGGTCTCGTCCGGCCAGCCCAAGGTCGAAAACGGCCACAGGGCCGAGGAGAACCAGGTGTCCAGCACATCCGGGTCGCGGGTGAGGGCGGAGCCGCCGCAGGCCGGGCAGGTGGTCGGGTCCTCGCGGGAGACGATCAGCTCCCCGCAGGCGTCGCAGGTCCAGGCCGGGATGCGGTGGCCCCACCAGATCTGGCGCGAGACGCACCAGTCGCGGATGTTGTCCAGCCAGTCGTAATAGGTCTTGGTCCACTGGTCGGGCAGGATGGTGGTCCGGCCGTCTTCCACGGCCTGGCGCGCCACCTTGGCCAGGGGACCGGTTTTGACGAACCACTGCTTGGACACATAGGGCTCGATGACCGTGCGGCAGCGGTAGCACTCGCCGACGTTGTGCTCGTAGTCGCGGATGTCGTCCAAAAGCATCAGGTCTTTGAGCTCCTCGACCACGGCCTTGCGGGCGGCCAGCCGGTCGAGGCCCCGGTACTTCTCGGGCGCGTTCTCGTTGATGCGGCCGGCCTCGTCCTGGACGCTTATGACCTCCAGGCCGTGTTTGCGGCCGAGCTCGAAGTCGTTCATGTCGTGGGCCGGGGTGACCTTCAGGCACCCGGTGCCGAATTCCCGCTCCACGTAGGCGTCGGCGATAATCGGAATGCGCCGGCCGACGAGCGGCAGGATGACGTGCTTGCCGACGAATTCCTTGTAGCGTTCGTCGTCCGGGTGGACGGCCACGGCCGTGTCGCCGAGCATGGTTTCCGGGCGGGTGGTGGCCACCGTCACGAACTGGTCCGTGCCCTCGACCGGGTAGCGGATGTGGTAGAGCTTGCCGATGTGCGGGGCGTATTCCACTTCGAGATCGGCCAGGGCGGTGTGGCAGCGCGGGCACCAGTTGATGATGTAGTCGCCCCGGTAAATAAGGCCCTCGTCGTAGAGGCGCACGAAGACTTCGCGCACGGCCTTGGACAAGCCCTCGTCAAAGGTGAAGCGTTCCCGGGTCCAGTCCACCGACGCGCCCAGGCACCTGATCTGGTTGAGAATTTTTCCGCCGTATTCCTCGCGCCATTTCCAGACGCGCTCGACGAAGGCCTCGCGGCCGAGTTCCTCGCGGGAGACGCCCTCGGCGGCCAGGGACCGTTCCACCACGTTTTGCGTGGCGATGCCGGCGTGGTCCGTGCCCGGCACCCACAGGACGTTTCTCCCCCGCTGGCGGTGGTAGCGGCACAGGATATCCTGGATGGTGACGTTCAAGGCATGGCCCATATGCAGGGCGCCGGTGACGTTCGGCGGCGGGATGACGATGCTGTAGGGTTCCCCGGGTCCGTCGGGATCCGGGGTGAAAGTCTTCTCTTCCTGCCAGTACGCGATCCACCGGGCCTCGACGTCGGCCGGCTCATACCCCTTGGAAAGGGCCTCGCTGGTCATGGTGCGCTCCTTGAAATGATGCGGCCAATGCGCCGCCCAAGCGGCCCTGGATACAAAAGTTCGCCGCTGTTGTCACTGTCCAGGCTCGAAGGAGGAAGATGCCTCCGGCGGCCAGGACGGTATGTCATTGAAATGCCTCCGGCGGCCAGGAGAGGCGCCGCCTCTCCTGGACCTCTCCGCCGGGGGGGATCATCCCCCCCGGACCCCCCGGACGGGAGAACGGGAGAGGGGTAAAAGGAGTGGACCCGCTCCTTTTACCTCCGCCCGTCTTGCCGTCGCGCGGCAGTGGCGGTAGGGGTGGCCATGGCCGCGCCGTTCCTGGTCCTGTGGGACCATTCGCACCTGTGGGGACTCTTGTTGTGCCGGGGGCTCGCCGCCCTTGGCGCGCCCTTCGCCCCTGTCTCCTGCGCCGAGGTGGCCGCCGGGGCCCTCGACCGCCAGCCGCCCCGGGCCCTGCTCGTGCCCGGCGGCTTCGCCCGGCGCAAATTCGCGGCCCTGGGCCCGGCCGGGGTGGCGGCCATCCGCGGCTATGTCGCCCGGGGCGGCGCCTACTGCGGCATCTGCGGCGGGGCCGGCCTGGCCCTCACCCACGACGAGGGCCTGGCCCTTTCCCCATGGACCCGCCGGACCTTCGCCGACCGGCTCGACCATCTGGTCAGCGGCCATGTCCGGCTGGCCGTGGACCCGGATTCCGGGCTCTTTCCGGCCTCCCTGGCCCCGAACCTGACCGCGCCGGTCTGGTGGCCGGGCGGCTTCGCCCCGCCGCCGGCGCCGGCCGAGGCCGAGGTCATGGTGGTCGCGGCCTATGCCGGGGCCGGGCCGGACCTGCACCTGGCCGACCTGCACCTCGGGGCCATGCCCGAGGCCCAGCTCGCCGCCTGCCGGGAACGGTTCGGCTTGCCGCTCACGCCGGCCTTCCTCGACGGCGGAGCCTGCGTCATCGCCGGCTCCTTCGGCCAGGGCCGCTACGTCCTGTCCCATGCCCACCTGGAGACCCCGGATTCCCCCGAGGCCAACGCCTGGCTGGCCCACCTGCTGGCCGTCCTCGGCTCGGGCGACGGGTCCGGCAACGGATTTTCCCGCCATGTCCCGGCCTGGGACCCGGCCGCCGAGCCGGTCCGCTTCGAGGACCCCCATCTGCTCGCCGCCCGCCGCGACCTGGGCGCAGCCATCGAGGCCGGCCAGGCCGCCCGGCTCCTTTTCCAGCGCACGCCCTGGCTGCTCGGCTGGCGGCCCGGCATGCCCGGCTTTTCCCTGTCCAACCTGGCGGGACTGCTGGCCGGGGTGGCCGCCCTGCCCCCGACCGAAGCGGCGCTCGCCTACTGGCGCGGGCACGGCCCGGCCTTTGCCACGGACATGGCCGCCTTCACCCGCCGCCTGGCCACCTTCTTCCCGGCCCAGCGCCTGGAAATCACCCTGTCCCTGGTCGAGCACCGGCCCACGGCCGCCGAGCCGGGCCTGGCCGCCGAACGCCGGGAACTCTTCGGCCCGGCCCCGGGCGGCGGGGGCCTGTGCGCCCGCCTCGCCGACCGCCTCGACGGCCTGCTGCTGCGGTTATTACAATAAAAGATAAAAGATGCCTCCGGCGGCCGGGGGGGATCATCCCCCCGGACCCCCTGAAAGGGAAATGGGGGTTGCGGGGCGGGCTGAAAGGGCGCCGGGTCGCGGGAATACGTCGCAGCAAAGACAGCGGAGGATGAAAAAAAGATTTGGAACGGCAGTCAGTTGCCGAAGTACTTGAGCACCGCGTCGTAGGTCGGCTTGGAAATGAGCTTCATGCGCAGGTAGACGTCCGGGTGGAACCGGAACACCCCGGCCAGGAAGAGAAAGCGCGGATCGTCGAGCTTGTTGCTGCCCTTTTCCCCGAACTGGAGCGCGTTTAGGACCGTGGCCTCGAAATCGTAACCCGACTGCTTGAGCGCGTTGGCATAGCTGTGGGCTTGGCGCTCCTGCAACTCCTGGAGCGAAATCTTCTCCGGCAGGTTGCGTTTCTCCTCTTCGACTTTCCGGAAATAATTGTACACGTTCTGCTTGTTGAACGGCAGGCTGCGCGGCGCCTCGGCCGCCGCGGCCAGGGCCGTAAGGGCCAGCACGGCCAGGCCGGACAGGAAGGCGGCGGCCCGGCTCATTGGGGCGCCTTGCCGTCAGGCCCCGAGCAGGGCGTGAAGAGCGGCTGGTAGAAATAGCTGAGGATGCCCGTGTCCTTGCTCGCGGAAAATTCCATGCGGATCAGGACGTTGCCGATGGGCCAGCCCAGCGCGTCGGGATTGCCGTCGGCCTCGACGGGCTTGGTGTATTTGGCCGCCAGGAAGTTGCGGATCGTCTCGTGGGCCTTTCTGCCCTTGTACTCGACCATGACGGCCGCGAACTTGTCCTGGCAGAATCCATAGACCACATCCGACAAAAAGGCCTCGCCGATGCGGTAGACCACGCCCTGGACCGTGGCGTAGGCGGCCTGGCCGTCCTTTTCCACCATGGTCAGGTCCGGGATGGCGGACATGGGCGTGCCCCATTTGGTGCCGTGGAAGGCATTGGGCTCTTTGATGACCTTGCCCGGGGCTTCCACGGTTTCATGGTCGCCGCCCTTGGGTTCGGCCGCCGGGGCCTTGTGGGCCGGAGCCTTGGCCGGGGCGTGTTTGGAGGCCAGGGCCGGGACGCAGGTCAGCAGGCAGCACAGGGCCGCTATGGGGAGGCAACGGATTTTCATACGTGTGGGGAGGGGTTCGCTCAGGCCGAGGCGCGCAGGATCATGCCCCGCAGGGTGGTGGCCATGATCTCGCTTTGGACGGACCGGCTGCTTTCCAGGAAATGGGCCATTTCCGCCCGGCGGCGCTCGCCGCCAAGGGCCATGTAGTCCAGGATCATTTCATTGAGGATGCTTCCGGTGAGGGGAGCCAGGGTCACGCTCGGCCCGCGCATGGTTGATTGCTCCATTTTCCGGTTCCATATCCCCGCCCCCGGGGATTGGCAAGCGTCGCCGAGCGGGGCGGTCACGGGGCCACCAGGGCGGTCATGGCCGCCAGCCCCTCGTCCAGGATGCCGAGGAACTCCTGCGGATCGGCGGCCGCCAGGTTGAAGGCCGGCAGGACCCGCTCATCCAGGCGGGGCATCCCCGTCCCGGGCGAAGGCCTGGCCCCCAGGGCGTTGGCCATGAAATCCGCGGCGTGCACGGCCGCGGCCATGAGGTTGTCCGGGCAAAGCCCGGGTTCGTGGTGCCCGGCCACGGCCATGGCCAGGGTGTCCGGCAGCCGCCACTTGGCCACGATCCGGCCGCCAAGGGCCGCGTGGTCGAACCCCAGCTCCAGGCGCTCGGCCGCGTCCAGGGGCAGGCGTCCCCCGGCCGTCCGGGCCAGGGCCGAGGCGGCCAGGCCGGGCTCGGCCACGGCCAGCACCAGCCGGCCCATGTCGTGGAGCAGCCCGGCCACGAAAAACCGTTCCCCGCCCCGCTCCCCCACCCGGTCGGCCAGGGCCCGGGACAGGATGCCGACGGCCACGGCGTGCCTCCAGAAATCGTCCAGACGCAAAAGATCCGGCCGGGGCGGCTTTTCGAACAGCCGGCCGAGCATGGCCCCGGCGGCCATGGTCTCGATCTCGCCAAGTCCGATGGTGGCCACGGCCCGGGACACCGTTTCCACCCGGGATTTGGGACTGTAAAGGGCGCTGTTGGCCAGGCGCAGGACATAGGCGGCCAGGCTCGGGTCCATGGCGATGACCGTGGCCACGTCGGCCACGCGGCTCATGGGATTCTCGGCCGCCCGGCGCAGGGCCAGAAACGCCTGGGGCAGGGGCGGGGGATTGATTTCGGCCAGGGAGACGGACGCGGCCGCGCCGAGGTCGTCGGGGGCAGGCGGCGGCGGGACCGGTCCGGGGGACACGGCCCGGCGCGGTTGGCCGCATTGCAGGAACCGGGCGGCGAAATCCGAACCGGCCGTGGCGGCCGGATCCCTCGCCGCCGGGTCCGGGCCTGGCGTCAAAACGGGGTTGGCTGACATGCTGCGGCCTGCTCCCTGATACGCATTCCTGTTCAATCTAGCCCAATTCGCCAGAGCGGGCAACAAAAAGGCCGCTTGTCATTCCCAGTGATTTCTTGACATTCAAGGTACTCCGGATACTTTGGCACAACGAACCCTCATAAACCGGGTACCCCACATGTTCCAGCGCAAGGTCGGCGAACTGGCCAAACGGCCCCATCTGGTCGCCGCGGATGCGTCGGTGACCCAGGCGGCGGCCGTCATGGCCCGGGAAGGCGTGAGCTGCCTGGCCGCAGTCACCGGGGCCAAGGTCGTGGGCTTTCTGACCGAGCGCGATCTGGTCCGCCACCTGGACGTGGACCTGGAACCGCACACCCCCATCCGGGAGTTCCTCTCCCGCCCGACCGGGGCCATCGCCCGGGACCTGCCGGTCAGCGAGGCCGTCAAGCTGATGCTGGAACGGCGGGTGCGCCATCTGGCCGTGGTGGATTTCGGCGGCTCGCTCCTCGGGCTGGTCACGGACAAGGAACTCGTGGACGCCCTGGCCGTGGACTTCATGGTGGAGAGCGTCACCTGCCGCCAGCTCATGCGGCCAGACACCGCCGCCCTGCCCCCGGATCGGCCGGTGCGGGAAGCCCTGGCCCTCATGCGCCTTCGAAACGTGGGCTGCATCCTGGTCGTGGCCGATGGCAGGCCGGCCGGCATCTTCAGCGAACGCGACGCCACGGCCCGGATCATGGGCCGCCCCGAACGCCTGGCCGAGCCCCTGTCCGGACACATGAGCGCGCCGGTGGTCGCAGTGCCCGCGGACGCCCTGGTCTACAAGGTCATCCTCTTCATGCGCCAGAAGGGCGTGCGCCGGGTGGCGGTCATCGAGGCCGACGGCACCCTGTCCGGCATCCTCACCCAGCAAGACATCCTGGCCTACGCCCGCCGCCTGGACTGATCGTCCCCCTCCGCCCCGGCGGCGGCTCCCTGGCGCGGGCGGTTCGGGGTTGCGGGGACAGGGTTCAGGCCGGGCTTCCCGGGCCCGGCGACATGGCGTATCCTGGCTCGGACAGGCCTTTGGCCCGGCGCGGCCATGGCCAAAGGAGTCAGAAGCATGGCGGTCACCCAGAAGTGCCAATACGCCTTGCGCGCCCTGTTCGAGCTGGCCCGGCGCAAGGGCCAGGGGCCGGTGCCGGCCGGCGGCATCGCCGACAGCCAGGCCATCCCCAAGCGGTTCCTGGAAGTCATCCTGCACCAGCTGCGCCAGGGCGGCTTCGTGGATTCCCAGCGGGGCAAGGAAGGCGGGTTCTACCTCGCCCGGCCGGCCGCGTCCGTGACCGTCGGCGAGGTCATCCGCTTCATGGACGGGCCCATAAGCCCGGTGGACTGCCACCGGGAACGGCCGGGACACGACTGCCCGCTGCGCGGGCGCTGCGTGTTCCGGGGCCTGTGGGACGACGCCCGGGCGGCCCTGGTCCAGGTCTACGACACCCGGACCCTGGAGGACCTGGTGGAGGAGGAGCGGCGCCTGGAAGTCCACGCCCCGGCGCTCCACTACGAGATTTGAAGCCGCCCCGGCTGCGGCCGGGTCAGCTTCGAAACATCGCCGCGGCCCAGGCCAGGGCTTGGAAATAGGCCGCCGTGGCCGCCGCCGGCTGCAGGCCGGCCGTCCGCAGGGCGGCCTTGGCCCGCGCGTCCGACAGGCCTTCGAATCCCCGGCAAAGATCCAGGCAGGTCCCCTTGGGGCCCGGCCGGCCAAGCAGGGCCAGACGCATGTCCGCGTCGATGGTGAGGCCGGCCAAGGCCTTTTCCATGGGCACGCCGAGCATGGCGTCGAGGAGCGACAGGAGCCCGAGCAGGCAGATGGCCTGGTCTCGGTGGCAGGCGTGCCCGGTCCGGGACTGGTCGGCCAGGGCCAGAAACCGCCCCCTGACGGCCGAGGCGAAGGCCAGTTCCCGGTCCTTGGGCGACGAGCCGAGGGAGCCCAGCAGGTTGACGGAAATCCAGCTGGCCAGGGCCGTCCGGCCAAGGACCTTTATGGCGAAGTCCAGGGACGCCACGGGCTGGCCCCGGTAGAACCGGGCGGAATTGACGTGGCGCAGGAGCTTGTAGGTGAGCGACACGTCGGACCCGATGATTTCGCGGATCTTGCCCACGTCGATGTCCGGGCGGGTGACCTCGGCCAGGAGGTTCAGCTTGACCGCCTGGTTGGCCTCCAGGATCTTGGCCGTGACCACCTGCGGCCGGCTGTAGAAAAAGCCCTGGGCCAGGGGCACCCCCCGCTTACGGCAAAAAACGATGTCCGCCTCGGTCTCCACCTTTTCGGCCAGCACGGTCTTGCCCGAGGCCTGGCAGGCCTCGATGACGGCCTCGAGCCGGCCGGGGTCGCCGCGCAGGGCCAGGAAATCGATCTTGACGAAGGTCACGAAGGGCAGGATCGGATCAAAGGCGGGATCGCCCACGTAGTCGTCGAGGGCCAGGACAAAGCCGGCCCCCCGGATGGACCGCACCAGTTCCGTGAAGCCGGCGTCGCAGGCCACGTGTTCCAGCACCTCGATGACGAACCGGTCGGGATCGAGGAACCGGTGGTAGCCCTTCTCCAGGATTTCCCGGGAAAAATTGATGAAAAGGCGCTTGTCCGGGGCGATGTCCTGGGAGATGGCGTGGATGCCGTTGCCAAGGACGGCCACGGTCGCCTCCTCGTCGGACGGCAGGACGGCGGCGTTGGGGCCGCCCACGGTGCGGTAGAGCAATTCGTAGCCGAACACGTCTCCGTCCACCCGGTAGATGGGGTGGCGGGCCACGGCGTAGTTGGATTCCGGGGCAAGGGTCATGGGCACGTTTCCGGCTGCGGGTTGCGCTGGAAGGCGGCAACGATACGTCCCTGTGCCGGACTCCTGGCAGGTTCTCGGCGTGTTCCGGACGCTTGGACGCAAGGGCCGGTTCCGTGCCCGTCGATGCGACCGGACCGTGGCCGATGCCATGTACGGATGACCTCCCCCCTAGACTGTTTGTCTTAAAAAAACAACAGGTTTGTCGCCGACACGGTTCAGGCCAGCCGGGCGGCCAGGTCCGGGGGGATGACGGCATAGCCGCCGACAGCTCCCGGAGCCAGGAGGCCCAGTTCCCGGTCGCGGCCGAGGAGCCGGGCCGGGGTCGTGGTCAGGGCGGGAAGCAGGGCCTGACCCGGGAAATCCGGGTGGTCGGCCAGCAGGGCCCGGACCTCGTTCCAGAGGTCCAGGTCGTCGTTGGAGGCCAGGCTGTCCGTGCCGAGGCACAAGGGCACGCCGGCGGCGAAGAGGGCCGGGGCGTCGGCCGTGCCCACGCCGATGTGGCGGTTGCTGCGCGGGCACAGGCAGACCGCGGTCCCGGTCTCGGCCAGGAGGCGCCTGTCCGCCCCGGACAGCCACACGGCGTGGACAGCCAGGGCATCCGGCCCCAGAAGCCCGAGGGACAGGGCCTCGGCCACGGGCGTTCGGCCGGGCGGCCGGTAGCCCTTGGGCACAAGCCGCCCCCGGAAAAGCGCGGCCAGCTCGCCCGTGCCCGTGGCCAAAAGCGCCACCTCTCCGGCCGTCTCGGCCACATGCAGGCAAAAGGGGGCGCAAAGGCGCCGGCAGGCCTCCCTGGCCCGGCGCAGGCTGTCGGGGCTGGTGGAATAGAGGGCGTGGCCGCTTGGAGCGGCCCGGACGCCGGGCGCCTGGCGGACGGCGGCTTCCAGGGCCGGGGGCAGGACAGGCGGCAGGTCGGCCGGCGGGCGTCGAAAGCCGATATATTCGTGGCACACGAGCCCCGAAAGCCCCTGGGCCGCCAGAGCCGCGACCACGGCCGGCCCGGCCCGGCTCCCCACGTCGATGACCCCGGCCGTGCCGGTGGCGGCCATCCGCCGCACGGCCGCCGCCAGGACCGCCGCCGGCGGCGGGGACAGGTCCCGGCCGGCCAGCCAGGCGGCCCAGGCCGGGAATCCGGCCCCGCGCGGGGACTGGCCGCCAAGGCCGGAGAGTTCCAGGTGGACGTGGGCGTTTATAAGCCCGGGCACGAGCACCGCGTCGCCGAGGTCCTCGACCGGGCCGCTGAAATCGCCAAGGACCTGCCGGCGCGGGCCGGCGGCCAGGATCCGGCGGCCGGCAAAAAGCACGGCCGCGTCGTCCACGCGGCCGGCTCCGGGGATCATGGGCAGCATGAGCCGGGCCGTCACGGCGCGCGGCCGGGCAGGATGGGGCATGGGGACCTCTTGGCCCGGACGCCGGCCATGCCGGCCGTGTCGGGCGTCCCGGGCGGAGTCCGGCGGCGAGAGGGGGCCCTACCGCTGGAAGACCACCAGGGACGACTTGATAAAGGCCCGCAGCTTGTCGATGCGGTCCCCGAACTCGGCCATATTCCGCCCTGTCGGGGATTTTTTGTCCTCGAGCAGGGAGGCGTCGACGTTGTACGGCGTCTCCTTGACCTTCTGCAAGGTGGCCAGGATGTTGTCGATACGGTCGAACAGGTAGTTCTTCTCGTCCTTGGTGAAGCAGTAGGTGGTCTTGTTGTAGATATAGTAGAGGTCGCAGAGGTTGAGCGCCAGGCCGAGGGTTTTCTCGATCCGGGCGTTGAGATCGCTGTAGAAGACGTACTCCTGGGTGTAGGGCCGCTTCTGGTCGAGTTGGTCTTGTTCCTCGATTTCCCGGATGTGGATGGCCTGGACCACAGCCTCGTTGAAATAGTTCATGAAATAATTAATGCTTTGGCGCATGTTGGGCGTATCCGCCCGGCTTTGGCCCGCCTGGGCGAGCACAAGGACGCAGGTCAGGGCCACAAGGCATCGTTTCATGGTCGTTCACCGAACGGGTTGGAGGTTTCCCGGGACCGGCAATCAGGCCCCTGACCGGGTTTGGCACGAGAGAACGACGGAAGTCAAACGGCCCGCGCCGCCAGGAAGAAATCCTCCCGGTCCTCGAAGCGCACGGTCCCGGGCCCGAGCCCGAGGGCCTGGTAGCGCGGGACAAGCTCGCGGCCGTGGCCGAAAAACTGGCCCGCGAACCGGGCCGGCGCGGCCAGGCCCGCCGCCGGCCCGCCGAGGGCCCGGACCTCGGCGGCGACCAGGTCGCAAAGGGCCAGGGCCCGGACCCGGGCGCCCAGGGCCGGATGGACAGGCCCGGCCAGGATGGCGGCATCGAAATCCGGCTGCGGGGCCAGGCCAATCCGAGCCACCCGGGCCCCGGCCCGCCACAGGACCGGCAGGGCCCCGGCCAGGGCGGCAAGCGTCGTGCCGAGGTCCCAGGGGGCGTACCGGCCGGCCCGGTACAGGGCGGCAAGGGGCGTGCCCGCGACCACCAGGCAGGGGTAGAGGCGCACGATCTCCGGGCCAAGGGCCGCGGTCTCGGCCGCGTCCCGGGCGAAGGCCGCCGGCGTGTGGCCCGGGAGCCCGGGCAAGAGCTGGAGCCCGAGGGACAGGCCGGCGGCCCGGACGGCCCGGGCCGCCCGGCGGGTGGCGGCGGCGTCGTGGCCCCGGCCCGAGGCGGCCAGGACGCCGTCGTCAAAGGTCTGGGCCCCGAGTTCGACGAGCGAGAGGCCGGCGGCGGCCAGCCGGGCCAGCCGGGCCGGGTCGCAGGCGTCCGGCCGGGTCGAGCACCGCACCCGGGTGACGAGGCCCCTTTCCCGCAGGCGGATGGCTTCGGCCAGGAACCGCTCGGGCCAGGGCTCGGGCAGGCCGGTGAAAACGCCGCCGTAAAAGGCCAGTTCGTAGGGGCCGCGCCCGGCCCGGCCGGCCGCTTCGAGACCGGCGCTCATGGCGTCCAGGGTCCGGGACAGGGGCCGGGGCGGCCGGCCGGTCTGGAGAGGCTGGGCGCAAAAGAGGCAGCGGCCCGGACAGCCCTTGAATGTCAGGAAAACCGGCCAGACCGGGCCGGCCGTTCCCCCGGGCTCGGGATGCCGGAAAAATCGGCCTGCCCGGCCGGCTTTGGGCCCGTTCCCGGCCGCCTGGCCGCGGCCTTGTGGCGTCACCTGCAATATTTTTCTCCTAAGCCTCTTGAAAAAATGCTTTTCCTTGACTATCAGGAAGGCAATGCGTTTGCCCGGCCCAGGCTTCGCCCTGGCCGGCCGCTACGGACGCAACAGGCGCGCCAAACCGCGCGCCACGGGAGGGGCCACACGTCATGGAACACGCGGACTGCCTTTTCTGCAAGATCGTCAAGGGCGCGATCCCTTGCGCCAAAGTTTACGAAACCGAGGCCGTGTTGGCCTTCCTGGACATCAACCCCGTGACCCCGGGCCATACCCTGGTCATTCCCAAGGCGCACCACCCCACCCTGTTCGACCTGCCCGAGGAGGTCGGCTGCCGCCTGTTCGCGGCGCTGCCCCCCCTTGGCCGGGCCATCCTGGAAGCCACCGGAGCCACCGGGCTCAACGTCCAGATGAACAACCGCGAATCGGCCGGCCAGGTGATCTTCCACGCCCACCTGCACCTGATCCCGCGCCGCGCCGGCGACGGCCTGCACCTGTGGCCAAGCCGCCCCTATCCTGATGACGCGGCCAGGGAGGCCGTGGCCCGGGCCGTGCGCGAGGCCCTCACGGCCGCTTCCTAGAAGCGTCCCGGCCGGGCTTCCCCGGGCATCCCCATGATCCGAGTGGTCCCAGGCAACGACCGCAACCGCATCACGACTCCTCAAAACGCCACTGCGCCGGAGAACGCCATGAACGGAAAAACCCTCACCAAGGCCGACATCGTCGATTACATCTATGAAAAGACCGAACGCAACCGGGCCGAGGTCAAGGTCCTGGTGGACCACCTGCTCGAGCTCATGAAGCAGTCGATCAAAAAAGACCATTCGCTGCTGGTCAGCGGGTTCGGCAAGTTCGAATCCTACGACAAGAAGGCGCGCAAGGGCCGCAATCCCCAGACCAACGAATCCATCATGCTGCCGCCGCGCAAGGTGGTGGTGTTTCGGCTCTCGCGCAAGTTCCGGGCCGAGCTCAATCCCGACGAAGTGCTGTAGCCGCCCCGCCGCCTCACTGGGCCAGGACGAACGCCCCGGCAAAGACCGAACCCAGCCGGATCCTGGCCTCCTCGGCGGCGGCCTCGGTCGGGAAGGTGCCGGCATGGACCCGGAAGAACCGGGTGCCGTCGATTTCCTTGTAGTGGACGCGCGAGCCGGCATAGCCGGCGGCCACCAGCCGGGAATAGAGCCTGTCCGCGTTTTCCCGCCGGGTGAACGCCCCCACCTGCACATAGAACGGGCCGGGCAGTTCCCCATCCGGCAACAGTCCCGGCACATCCCCTTCCACTTCCACCCGCACCCGGGCCGTGCCCCGGCCGTGGACGCCCAGTTCCCTGGCTCCGGCCAGGGACAGGTCGATGATGCGGCCGGCCACGAAGGGTCCCCGGTCGTTGACCCGAAGCGTCATGGAGCGGCCGTTCTCCAGGTTGGTCACCCGGACCATGGTGTGCATGGGCAAGAGCTTGTGGGCGCAGGTCGCCTGGTACTGGTCGTAGATTTCGCCGTTCGAGGTCGAATGGCCGTGGAAGCCCGGGCCGTACCAGGAGGCGATGCCCTCCTCGCGGTAGCCCCTGGCCGAGCGTAGCGGCGTGTAGGTGACGCCCTTTATCGTATAGGGGCGCAGGGTGGCCGGCTCGCGACCCGTGGCCCGCGGGATCGGAGCCTTGGCCGCGCAGCCCCACAGGGCGAGGACGGCCAGGACCGCCGCCAACGGCCGGAGCCAATCCCGAAGAAACGCGCGGCGCAGGCGGTACGTCATGGCGGCGTGGTAGCCGTTTGCGCCGGCGCGGGCAACCCTTTCCTGAAAAAGACGCGCTACTCGGCGGCCTCGGCCCCGTGGCGGCCGAGAAGCTCCAGAAGCCGGTCCTCGACCAGGGGCCGGGCGTAGTAATAGCCCTGGCCCAGGTCGCAGCCAAGCGCCGCCAGGTCGTCGAGCTGGCCCATGGTCTCGATGCCCTCGGCCACCACCTCGTAGCCCAGGTTGTGGGCCAGGCTGACCACCGAACGGACGATGACCCGGTTGCCGTGCTCCTCCATGCCCGAGACGAATCCCCGGTCGATCTTGAGCGTGTCGATGGGGAAGCGCTGCAGATAGGAGAGCGAGGAATAACCGGTGCCGAAGTCGTCGATGCCGATGCCGACGCCCAGCTCGCGCAGGCCCCGAAGCTTCAGCATGGCCGACTCCGGGTGCTCCATGAGGATGCTTTCCGTGATCTCGAGCTTGAGGTCGGCGGCGGGCATGCTCTCGCGGCGAAGGGTCGTCACCACCTGCTTGACCAGCTCCGGCTGGGTGAACTGGCGGGCGGAGAGGTTGACGGACATGAAAAAGGGCTTCTGGCCAAGGACGGTTTGCCGCCAGCGGACAAAGGCCCGGCAGGCCTCGGCCAGGACCAGGGCACCAAGGGGAATGATGAGCCCGCTTTGCTCGGCGGCCGGAATGAATTCGCCCGGCGGCACGAGCTCCCCGTCGCTGCGTTTCCAGCGGACCAGCGCCTCGACCCCGCGCGGGGCCAGGGTTTTGAGGCAGAAGATCGGCTGGTAGTGGACCACGAATTCGCCCCGGTCGAGGGCCAGGCGCAGGTTGGTTTCGAGGTCCATGACCCGCTCGGCCCGCTCCCGCATGGACCAGTCGAAGACCCGGACCCGGCCGCGGCCGGCGGTGCGGGCGCTGCCCATGGCGATGGCCGCGTTTTGCAGGAGCTCCTCGGGCCGGTCGTAGTCGGCGGGCCCGAGGACCACGCCCATGCTGGCCGTGATGTAGAATTGCCGGCCCTCGACGGTAAAGGGCACCCGCAGATGCTCGCGGATGGCCTTGACGATGCGCAACGCGTCCGCCGGGGAGGCGATCTCCTCCAGAAGCACCACGAACTCGTCGCCGCCGACCCGGGCCACGGTGTCGAGCTGGCGGACCTCGCGGCGCAGCCTGTCGGCCACCCGCCGCAGGAGCGCGTCGCCAGCCAGATGGCCGAGGCTGTCGTTTATGAGCTTGAACCGGTCGAGATCGAGAAAGAGCAGGGCGTAGATATAGTTGGCCCGCCGCCTGGCCCGTTCGATGGCCCGGGTGATGCGGTCCAGGCACAGGGCCCGGTTGGGGAGCCCGGTCAGGGCGTCGTGGAAGGTCCGGTAGCGCAGCCGCTCCTCGCCGTGCTTGCGTTCGGTCACGTCCTCCAGGGCCACGGCCACCTGGCCGGGCTGGGGGCTGTAGGCCTGGGCCAGGAAATACAGGTTGCAGTCGGAGAGGAAGTTCTCGAACCGCACCGACCGGCCGGAGCTGGCCGCCTCCTCCAGGGTTTCGAGCCAGAAGGCCTCGATGCCCGGGAAGATGCCGCGCATGGTGCGGCCGATGACCGCGGACGAGGCCAGTCCGGTCATCTTCTCGAAGGCCGGGTTGGCGTCGAGGATGCGGAAATCCCCGGGCCCGTCCTCGGCCGGCATGTGTTCGAGGAGGAGGAAGGCGTTTAGCATGCCGGCGAACAGTTCCCGGTAGCGCTGCTCGCTTTTCTTGAGCTCCTGCTCGGTGCGGTGCTTGAACAGGGCCACTTCCACGGCCGTGCGCAGCCAGTTCTCGTCCACGGGCTTGAGCACATAGCCGTAGGGCGCGGACCGCTTGGCCCGCTGGAGCGTGACCTGGTCGGTGTGGGAGGTGAGGAAGATGACCGGGATATCGGACTCGGCCTGGATCCGGCAGGCGGCGTCCACCCCGTCCATGTCGCCCTTGAGGAAGATGTCCATGAGGACGAGGTCCGGACGCAGGCTCTCGCACAGCTCCAAGGCCTCGGCCCCGGAGCCCGCAACCCCGGCCAGGCAGTAGCCGAGGCGGCGCAGGATGGCCTTGAGGTCCAGGGCCACGATGCGCTCGTCCTCCACCACCAGGATGCGCGGCTCCCGGCCGCCGAGGCCGTTTGTGGCCAGCGCGTGGGCCGCGCACGGAGTTTCCAGAGTACGGGCGATCACATCTTCTCCCGAATTTCAAGCCCTATGGAACACGGTTTCCAGGTTTGACCCTTTTGCCGGGGGCTGTAAAGCCTCGCGGGCCGGACGGCGGCCCCCGGCGTTCTTTTTTTCACGAATTGTGCCAGAACGGCATCGAGGGCCCGGGCGGATTTTCCCGGGCAAAACCCCGCCGGGACCGGGGGAAATCGCCAAGGGAACGGACGGATCGTCAAGAAAGCTGACAGCCTGGCCCGGAACCCGGCCCCCCCGCCCTACTCCCGTGACGCGGCCCGGCGGCTTAAGACCAGGGCCAGGGCCGTGGTCAGCTTGACCAGTTCCACGTTGTTTTTGCGCACCACCCGGGCCAGCCGCCGGGCCAGGGCCGTGACCAGCCGGACGCCGATATCCGGCCGCTTGGCCAGGAAGGCGAAAAAACGGTCCCGGTCGATGCGCAAAAACCGGCAGTCGGTCAGGCAGGCCACCCTGGCCGAGCGGATGTCGCGGTCCAAAAGGGCCATTTCCCCGAAAAAGGGGCTTTGGGCGTCGGTCAGCTCGGCCAGGGTCTTGCCCGCCCGCTCGGCGTCGAGGACCGGCATGTCCAGGCCTTTGAGCACCATGGACTTGCTGACGCGCACCGTGCCGGCGACCAGGATGAACATGTCGTCCCCGGGCTCGCCCTCGACGATGACGTCGCGGCCGGCCGGCAGCGCCACCGTGTCGAACCAGGGGCGCACGGCCGCCAGTTCCTCGGCCGAAAGGCCGGCGAAAAGCTCGGCCCGGGTCCAGGAATCGTCGCTCATAGCCCGCCTCCGGTTTCGGGTCCGGCCGCTTGCCGGGCCTCGGCCGGGTCGTCCGGCGCGCCGCTGGCCAGGACGATCAGGCCGTCGAAGCCGGCCAGGTCCAGCCCGTCGCCGGGATTGACCACCACCTGGGGCCCCTGGCTGCCGATGCGCCCTTCCTGGCCGTAGGCGGCGAAGAGCTCCAGGATGAACTGGTCAAGGGCCGAGTCCGCGTCGAGGAGGTCCTTGATGGCGATGTCGCGCTTGACCCGAAAGACGGCCACCGGCAGCCCCCCGCCTCCGGCCATGGCCCGGGCCACCAGCTCGGACCAGGAAAGCCCCTTCTCCTCCCGGGTGAGGACCCGGGCGGCCATGCCCCGGCGGCCCGGCCGGCCGAGCAGGCTCTCCAGGAAGTGCCACAGGGCCGGATGCTCGCCCATGGCCCCCAGGGCCCGGCCGGCCAGCTCGCCCCGGATGAGGGTCACGTCGACGCCGGCGCGGTTCAGGTGCTTGCGGTTGGCTTCGAGCAGGGCCTCGGCGTAGAGCCGGACCTTGGGGGCGAGGCTGCGGACGGTCAGGGCGGCAAGCAGGCTCTGCTGGTCGGCCTCCTCCGGGGAGAGCCCTTCCTGGGACAGGATGTAGGCCACCCGGGCCGTGGCCGGCGAGGCCCGGCCAAGGACGGCCTCCTGGGCGGGATTGCCCCGGCAAAAGGCCAGCCGGTCGCCAAGGCCCAGGTCCACGGCCACGGCGTCGAAGGCCTCCGGGGTCAGGGGGGCCACCAGGACCACGGCCGGGCCGCGGCTCGGGGCGGCCGCGCCGGCCAGGGTGCGGATCAGTTCCGGGGCCTGGGCGTTAAATCCCAGGACAAGGGTGTGTCCGTTGGTTTTCACTGGCAAAAGCCCCTGGCGTTTGCGGTTTTTGCGTTCCATGAGGGCCGAGGCCAGGCTGCCGGTCAGGGCGGCCATGATGCCGATGCCCGTGGCCATGATGCACATGCCGATGAGCCGTCCGGGCACGGTCGTGGGCACGATGTCGCCGTAGCCGACGGTGGTGACCGTGACCATGGCCCACCACAGGGCGTCGAAGAGGGTCCGGTCGGGATTGTCGCGCAGTTCGAAGAAGTAGAACCCGAGGGTGGCCACGACCAGGATGGCCAGGACCAGGGCCAGGGAGGTGACCAGGGAGGAGGCGAGGAGCCTTCGCCAGAGGACTTTGGCCGGCATCAGCCGCGCCCGCCGTGCCCAAAAGAGGCCGCCAGGCCGGCCCGGCCGGTTTGCCGCGCTCGCATGGCTTTCGTGCTAGAGGATTTGCGCCCCGTCCGCCAGTGAAACGACCGAAAAAAACCCCGTCCCCCCTTTCCGGGGGTCCGGGGGGATGATCCCCCCGGCGGGTCCAGGGCAGAGCCCTGGTGGAGTCCGGGGCAACGCCCCGGCCGCCGGAGGCTTCTTCGTCTTTACCCTATGCCCGCAGGCGTGAGCGCCAGGTGTCGACGATCTCTTTTTCGCGGCGGGCCGGCTCGCTCTGGGGGCTCAGGCAGCAGGCCTGTTCGGCGGCCTCGGCCGCCTCCTTCATCCAGCCGCCCTCGCGCAGGCTCCGGGAGGCCATGACGAACATGAATTCCGGGGTGTTGCCGTAAACACCCCGGATGAGCTCCCGGTAGCCCTGGCTGAAGACCTCGCGCACCAGCGGGTTGCGCTTGAAGAGAAACCGGGCCAGCCAATGGTTCTCCCGCTGGTCGGCCAGGAAGAGCGGGAAGAGCTTGCGGCATTCGCCGAAAAGGAAGCGGATGCGCCGGATCTCCCGCTGCATGCTCTCGGCGGTCTGCATGAGGAGCTGGAAAAGCTCCCGGCTGATCAGGAGGTCCGGCTCCGGCAGCTCGCGCTCCTGCATGGACCGGAACCAGGGGGCGTAGTTCTGCTGCTGGTAGGCGTCCTCCTTGAGCTTCATGGACTCGTGGAAGATGTAGCCGATGCACCAGTCCAGGAACTGGCCGACCAGGCTCGACCCGCCGCTGTCGCGAAAGAGGTGGTGGGCCGTGTCCTTGAGGCGCCACAAAAGGCCCTTGTTCATCTCCTCGCCGAGCAGGTCTTTCAAGTCCTCGAAGGCCATGGCGCCGGTGCGGTCGAACTCCTGGAAGAGCTTCTCGAGGACCTGCACGGACAGGCAGTAGTCCCGCAGGAGGTCGCGCATGAATTCGCTGCGCTTCTCGTCAAACCAGCTGCTCGACATGGCCTCACCCCTGTCCGGCCTGTTGGCCGGGAAACCCGAGGGGCGCGCACTTGGCCAGCCGGCCCAGCCGCTCGTCCACCAGGGCGTAGAGGGACCCTGCCGGGAATCTGCCGTCCTTCCCGCGCAGGCCGGCCGGGATGCCGGTCAGGATCTCCATGGCCTCCTCGATGGTGGTCACCGGGAAGATGCGGAAAAGCCCCTGGTCCACGGCGGCCACGATGTCCTCGTCGAGCATGAGGTTGACCACGTTGTCGGCCGGCAGGAGCACGCCCTGCTCGCCGGTCAGGCCCCGGCGGCGGCAGACCGCGAAAAAGCCCCGGATCTTTTCGTTTAAGCCCCCCACGGCCAGGATGGCCCCGGACTGGGAGACCGCCCCGGTCATGGCGTAGCAGAGCTTGATCGGCCGCTCGGCCAGGGCGGAGAGCAGGGCCGCCAGTTCCGCGCCCGAGGCCGAATCGCCCTCCACCGCGGCGTAGCTCTGCTCGAAGCACAGCGACCCGGTCATGACCAGGGCCTTGTCCTGGGCGAACCGGCCGAGGAGATAGCTTTTTAAGATCATCATGCCCTTGGTGTGGATCGGTCCGCCAAGCTCGGCCTCGCGTTCGAGGTCCAGGATGCCGCCGTGGCCGACGCCGACCGTGCAGGCGATCTGGTGGGGCAGGCCAAAGGCGTAGTCCCCGAACATGCGGACCGAAAGGCCGTTGGCCCGGCCCACGGCCTCGCCCGTGGTCGCCACCTTGATCATCTCCCGGTCGTATTCCTCCAGGTATTCCTCTTCGTAGAGGTTGACCCGGAAGTCGCGGGCCCGGCGGGCCAGGGCCAGGTGGGAGGCGCTGACAAACGCCGCGCCCTCGCCCCGGGCCAGGGCGGCGGCTTCGATCATGAGCTCGCGGGCCAGGGGGAATTTGAGCGACAGGCGGGTCTGGTCCTCGGCCACCAGCGAGGCGTACTCCACCAGCCCGGCCAGGGCCGAGCGGTCAAAGGGCGGGAGACCCGCGTCGCGGATGACCTTGGCGGCCAGCCGCAGGTAGACCTCGGTATTCTCCGGGGTGCGCGGCATGGTCTCCTGCATGTGGGCCTTGAGCTTAAAGAGCTTGCCGAACCGCTCGTCGTTGTAAAGAAGCAGCTCGTAGGCCTCGTCCGGGCCGACCAGCACCACCTTGAGGTCAAGGGGCACGGGTTCGGGCTCGATGGTCCGGGTGCGCACATGCTCCCCGCCCTCGGCCGGGTCCTCGATGCGGCCAAGGCCCGAGCGCAGGGCGCGCAGGAGCCCTTCCCAGGCCCCGGGATTGGCCGACAGGTCGTCCACCCGGATGATGAGGAAGCCGCCGTTGGCCCGGTGAAGGGAGCCGGCCTTGATGAGGGTGAAGTCGGTGTAGAGCGCCCCCATCTCGGACTCGCGCTCGATGCAGCCCATGAGGTTGAAATAGGTCGGATGGTCCTCGACCACCACGGGCGCGCCGGACAGCTGGCCGTTGTCCACGAACAGGTTGGCCTCGTAGCGGTAGAAGATGTCCTCGGGAAAGGCCGGCTCGCCGTGGGCCGGGGCCGGCGGGGCGGGCTGGCCGGCCTGGGGCAGGAAGGCGTCGATATTGTCCAGGATGTCGGCCCGCATGGCGGCCAGGAACTGGTCGATGGCCGGGTTTTCGGCCCGCAGCGCCGCGAACTCGGCCAGATGGACGTCGGCCACCTCGCCGGCCGTGGCCCGCTCCAGGTCCTTTTCCCGGTCCCGGTAGCCCCGCTCCTCCTTGGACAGGCGGCGAAGGACCGAGCCCATCTCCTCGAGCAACCGGTCGCCCTTGGCCTTGAGCGCCTTTTTGAGGTCCGGGTCGAGGCGCTCGAACTCCTCGTCCGACACGACCTTGCCCTCCAGCAGCGGATAGAGGGTGAATCCGCCCTGGTCGTCGACGAAAAGGCTGTAGCCCTCGTTTTTGGCCCGCTGCTCCATTTCCTCGAGCACGGTCTCGCGGTCGGCGTTGTAGCCGCGCATGAGGGTCTGCTTCTCGGTCTGGTAGGCCTCGCGCTCGAACCGGGCCGGAATCTCCTCGCGCAGGTCGGCCACGGCCTTGGCAAGCGCGGTCTTGAACCCCCGGCCCTGGCCGGCCGGCAGGGACACGGCCCGGGGGCGGTCCGGGTCGTCGAAATTATGGACATAGAGCCAGTCCGGCGGGGTCTTGCCCTTGGCCGCGGCCGGATCGAGAAAGGTGCGGGCAAAATGGGTCCGGCCGAGGTAGGGTTCGCCGGCCAGATAGACGTTGTATTCCCGGCCGCCGATGGACAGGGCCAGGGACAGGGCGGCATGGGCCCGGGGCTGGGTCTTTCCCAGGGCCGCGGGATCGTCGGGAATGTCCCGGCTGTCGCCGACAGGCAGGGAAGCGGGATTGCACGTGGCGCGAAGGTCGATGGCACGCAGGATTTTCGTCATGGATTCCGTCTGGGAAAGGGCTTGTGGGTGGGGTTTGAGCGCAACGGCGCGCCGCACCTGTCAAGGGAGATAAGGCCTTATGCCCGGTTTGTCATCAGTGTCGCCGGCCGCCTTTCCTGCCGCCCGGGCTTGTGGTAGCAGGCCGCCATGTCTTCCGATCACGGCAAACCGCCGTTTTTGTCCGGCCTTGGCGGCCTGCGGGCCCTGGCCGCCCTGGCGGTCCTCACCGGCCATGCCGCGGCCTGGATCACGCCCCTGCCGGCCGATCCCGACCTCTACGCCCCCCTGGCCCGGCTGACCCACTGCGGCCTGTCCGCCTTTTTCGTGCTGTCCGGGTTCGTGCTCCAGTACACCCACGGGACGCGCCTTTCCGGCCGGGGGGCCCTGGCCCGGTTCGCCCTGGCCCGGCTGGCCCGGCTCTATCCGGTCTATTTGCTGCTGCTCCTGGTCGAGCTGGCTGTCCTCCTGGTCCGCCTGCCCGAGGCGGTCACGGCCTGGCCGGGCAACGTGGCCGCCACCTTCACCCTGACCCAGAGCTGGTTTTTCCTGCCCGAAGCTCCGGCCCTCTTTCCCCTGGCCTGGGCGGTCAGCACGGAAGTCTTTTTCTATGGCCTCTTTCCCCTGGCCGCCTGGGGTCTTGGCCGGCTGCAAAGGCCGGCCGGGGTCGCCGGGCTGGCTGGCGGCTGCGTCCTTGCGGCCGTGGCCGCGGACGCGGCCATCGCCAGCCACTGGCCGCAAATTTTCGCCTTTGCCGCCGGACGCCACCCGGGCTTCGCCGGCCGGCCGGAGGAACTGGCCGGCCAGCTGTTCCAGTGGCTGACCTACGTCAATCCCGGCCTGCGGTTCTTCGAATTCCTGCTCGGCGCGGCCACGGCCCGGCTTTTCCTCCTGCGCCCGGCACCCCTGCCGGGGCTGGCTCCGGCCGCCGCCGCCTGTCTGGCCGGGCTGCTCCTGGTCCCCGTGCCCCGGGACGCCTTTTTCTGGAGCATCCTCGAGGACAACATCCTCTACGCCCCGTTCCTGGCCGCCCTGTGCCACGCCTGGGCCGCCCGGCCCCCGGCCTTTGCCGCCGGCAAGGCCCTGGCCCGCATCGGCGCGGCCAGCCTGTCGGTCTACCTGGTCCAGCCGTTCGTGCTGCCGCATTTGAAGTTCGAGGCCGCCCTGGCCCGGCCGTGGACCGCGGCCGCCCTGGCCCTGGCCGGCATGGCCGCGGTCCTGGGGTGCGGCCTGCTCCTTTCCCGATACGTGGAAGGGCCGCTGGCCCGGCGCATCCTGTCGCTCGGGAGCCGGGATCACTCCGGCCACGGCGCCAGGGGCAGGCGGCCGCCGAGCGCGATGCCGCCCGGCGACGCCCCGCCCCGGTAGGCAAGGACCAGGACGCCGGCGGCCACGGCCTCGCGAAAAAGGGCGGCATAGGCCGGATCGACGACTGCGGCCGGGGCGAAGCAGCAGCCGTCCGGCCGCTGGACGCAGTAGAAGAGGGCCGCCCGGCAGGTCCCCTCCCGGGCCAGCCTTGTCAGTTCGACCAGATGCTTTTGGCCCCGCTCGGTGGCCGCGTCCGGGAACATGGCCGCGTCGTCCTCGACCATGGTGACGTTTTTGCACTCCACAAAGCAGGTCCCGGCCGGGCCCGTGAGGACGAAATCGAGCCGGCCGCCGGCAAAGGCCGGCTCCGGCCGGAGGGCCTCGTAGCCGGCAAGCTCCGGAAAGGCCCCGGCCAGGAAGGCCCGGCGGAAAAGCCTGTTTGGCGTCAGGGTGTTGACCCCGACCCAGAATCCGCCGCAGCTTTCGGGCAGGCGCACCAGCTCCAGGGTGTGGGCCAGCCGGCGCTTGGGGTTGGCCGACACGGACAGGGCGATCTCGCAGCCCGGACGCAGGAGCCCGAGCATGGAGCCGGTGTTGTTGGCGTGGGCCGTGAAGAGGCCGTCCGGGCCCTCGGCGTCGACGAGAAACCGCTTGTAACGACGCACGAACCGGGCCGGGACAAGGGGGCCGTCAAAGGGCAGGAGCACGGGGCTGGCCGGCGTGGGGACCATGATTTACCTTTTGCGCAATCTGCATTACTTGGAAAGACGGTCGCGCCTGCGGCCGTGCCGTCACAACCCCAACGCAAGGATTCCGGGCCATGCGCACCGCGCTTCGTATGCGTCTCGTCGCCCCGTCCGCCACGCTTGGCATGGCTGCCAAGGCCGCCGACCTCCGCCGGCAGGGCAAGTCCATCCTCGACCTTTCGGCCGGGGAACCAGACTTCAACACCCCCCAGCATATCAAGGACGCGGCCAAAAAGGCCATAGACGACAACTTCACCCGCTACACCCCGGTCCCCGGCACCCCGCTGTTGCGCGAAACCATTGCCGGGTACTTCAAGAAAACCTACGGCGTGCCCGCCCCCAAGGAGGCGATCATCGCCACCAACGGCGGCAAGCAGGCGCTTTTCAATTTGTTCCTGGCCGTTCTCAATCCCGGGGACGAGGTCCTGGTGCCGGCCCCCTATTGGGTCAGCTACCCGGACATGATCCGGCTGGCCGGGGCCACGCCCGTGCCCGTGCCGAGCTCCCCGGAACAGGGCTTCCTGGTCTCGGTCGAGGACCTGGACCGGGCCGCCACCCCGGCTACCCGGGCCCTGGTCATCAATTCGCCGTCCAACCCCACGGGCGCGCATTACACGTCCGAGGCCCTGGACGCCATCATGGAATGGGCGGTCTCCCGCGACATCTTCGTGGTGTCCGACGAAATCTACGACCGGCTGGTCTACGAGCCGGCCAAGCCCGCCTCCATGGCCGGCTGCTTCACCCTGTACCCGGAAAACGCGGCCGTGGTCGGCGGCCTGTCCAAAAGCTTCGCCATGACCGGCTGGCGCATGGGCTACGCCCTGGCCCATCCCGACATCATCCGGGCCATGTCCACCCTGCAAAGCCAGTCCACATCCAACATCTGCGCCATCACCCAGCGGGCGGCCTACGCCGCCCTTTCCGGGCCCATGGACTGCGTCGAGGAAATGCGCCTGGCGTTTCGGCGCCGCCGCGACCTGGCCCTGTCCGTCATCAAGACCTGGGACCGGGCCGTGTGTCCGACGCCGGACGGCGCCTTCTACCTCTTCCCGTGCCTGTCCGCCTACTACAACGCGGCCGTGCCCAACTCCACGGCCCTGTCCGAGACCCTGCTCACCGAGGCCGGGGTGGCCACGGTGCCGGGCGTGGCCTTTGGCGAGGACCGGTGCGTGCGCCTGTCCTACGCCACGGACGACGCCACCCTGGAAAAAGCCCTGACCGTGATGGGCGACTTCCTGAAGAAACTGTAAATGGCTTATCCGCGCGGCCAGGGAACCCCGGCGTGAAGAAATCCGCCCGTTCCGAAGGGGACCAGTATCTCGGGCTGGTCAAGTTCCTGTCCTGGAGTTCCCTGGCGCTCATCCTGCTGGTCAACCTCTTCCTGTCGATCTTTCTCTCGAATTACGCCCGGCAGGACGTCCTCTCCAAGCAGAAGGAATTCGCCCTGCTTTTGGCCGAAAACCTCAACCACCAGATCTACCAGCGCTTCACCCTGCCGACGGTCATCGGTTTCGGCCGGGTGGAACTGTCCCAGCCGGCCCAGTACGACCGGTTGGAAAAGACCGTCCTCTCGACCATCCACAGCTTTCACGTCAGCGAAGTCCGCATCTACGACTTCGACAAGCGGGTGTCCTTTTCCACGGACAAGGAGCTCGTGGGCCAGACCGGCTACGCCGGCACGGCCATCCTCGAATCCCTGGAACAGGGCACCTCGAGCTTCCAGCTCGTCAGCCGCACGGGCATGCTCGGCGGCATCCTGGACTTCAATCCCAAGCCGGATTCCGTGATCCTGCGCACCATCTATCCGCTGCGCACCGAGCGGTCGCTGGTGCCGGGCAACCCGCAGGGATTCATCATGGGCGTCCTGGAATTCACCCAGGACATCACCACCGACTACCAGAAGGTCGTGGACTTCCAGCGGATCATCATCGGCACCTCGCTTGCCTCCTCGATCCTCCTTTTCATCATGCTGCGCATCATCATCAGCCGGGCCGGGCGCATCAACGCCCAGCGCATCCAGGAGCGCGAGCAGCTCGAACGGGAGCTCCAGCAGCAGGAAAAGCTGGCCGGCATGGGCCGGATGGTGGCCGGCATTGCCCACGAGATCCGAAATCCGCTCGGCATCATCCGATCCACGGCCGAACTCCTGCTCAAGCGCAACAAGGAGACCGACGGGGTCAACGCCCGGCTCCTGTCCGCCATTTTCGACGAATCCAAGCGCCTGTCCAAGACCGTGGGCGACTTTCTGGACTACGCCCGGCCCAAGGCCCCCAAGCAGGAAGTGGTGGACCTGGCCGTCACCCTGGACCAGGCCCTGGTGTTTCTGGAGGCCAAGTGCGAAGAGCTTGGCGTCGCGGTCACCAAGGATTATAGCGCCGGGCTCAATGTGCGCGGCGACAAGGACCTCCTCTACCGGGCTGTCTACAACGTCCTGTCAAACGCCCTGGACTCCCTGGCCGAGGACAGGGAAAAGGCCCGGCCGGCGGCCATCGCGGTCGCGGCCACGGCCGACGCGACCGCGGTCACCCTGGCCATCACCGATTCCGGGCCGGGATTCTGCCCGGAAAACAAGGACCGGCTCCTCGATCCCTTTTTCACCACCAAGGACGCGGGCACGGGCCTTGGCCTCGCCATCGTGCGCAACATCGTCGAGAGCCACAACGCCGCCCTGTCCCTGGAAAACGCCCCGGACGCGGGCGCGCGCGTCACCATGACCTTCCCTCCCGCCTGACGGTGGGATAGAGAATCTTCGAGCGCCCCGGCCCCGCGCCGGGACGCGCCTCCAATTTCTCCCCTGGAAAAACAGTATGGCAAGCCAGATCCTGATCCTTGACGACGAAAAGAACTATCTCCTCATCCTGGAGGCCATGCTCGGCGACGCCGGCTATGCCGTCACTCCGCTCGACGACCCGGAAACGGGGCTGGCCTTTCTGGACGAGTCCGAAGTGGACGTGGTCATAACAGACATGAAGATGCCCAAGGTCACCGGGCAGCAGGTCCTCGAACACGTCAAGCGCAACTACCCCTACATCCCGGTCATCATCATGACGGCGTTTGGCAGCATCGAGGGCGCCGTGGAAGCCATGCGCATCGGGGCCTTCGACTACATCGCCAAGCCCTTTGCCAACGACGAGCTGCTCCTGACCGTGGAAAAAGCCAGCCGCTTCGCCGCGGCCCAGCGCGAAAACATGATGCTGCGCCAGTCCCTGGAGGACCGGTTCTCCACCGAGCACATCATCGGCCGGGGCAAGGCCATGCAGCGGGTGCTCGAAATGGTGTCCAAGGCCGCGCCGACCAAATCGACGGTGCTCATCACCGGCGAGTCCGGCACCGGCAAGGAACTCCTGGCCAAGGCCATCCACTACGCCTCGCCGCGCAAGAACGCGGCCTTTATTTCGGTCAACTGCATGGCCCTCGCTTCCGGCGTGCTCGAATCCGAGCTCTTCGGCCACGAGAAGGGGTCTTTTACCGGAGCGGTGGCCCGAAAGCGCGGCCGGTTCGAGATGGCCCACGAGGGCACCATCTTTCTGGACGAGATCGGCGAGCTGTCCCCGGAGCTGCAGGTCAAGCTCCTGCGCGTTCTCCAGGAGCGCCGGTTCGAGCGGGTGGGCGGTTCGGACCCCATCGAGGTGGATATCCGCATCCTCGCCGCCACCAACCGCAACCTGATGGAAGCCGTGGCCGCCGGCACCTTCCGCGAGGACCTCTACTACCGCCTGAACGTGGTCCATATCGAGACGCCCCCCCTTCGGGAGCGGCGCGAGGACATCCCGATCCTGGCCGCCCACTTCCTCACCCGCTATTCGGGCGAGAACAACAAGAAGTTCCGGGGCTTCTCCCCCGAGGCCATGGATTACCTGACGGCCTACGAATGGCCTGGCAACGTGCGCCAGCTGCAAAACGTGGTGGAGCGGTGCGTGGTCCTGGCCGGCAGCGACATGGTCGGGGTCGAGGACCTGCCAAGCGAGATCCGCGACGAGGAGAGCCAGTACAAATCCGCCGTGGATCTTCTGCCCGTGACGATCAATCTGAACGATACCTTGGAAAAGATCGAAGCGGCCCTCATCCGCCGGGCCCTGGCCCGCACCAACCTGGTCCAGGTCAAGGCGGCGGAGATGCTCGGCATCTCGAAAAGCCTGCTCCAGTACAAGCTGAAAAAGTACAAGTTGACGGGGCATTAGGAAGCAAAGAAGGAAGATGCCTCCGGCGGCCGGGGGGGATCATCCCCCCGGACCCCCTGGAAGGGGAAACGACGAAGGGCGGTCCCATCATGGCGACCGCCCTTCGTCGTTTCCCGGATCGGGAGGGTCCGGGAGGGGGTGACCCCCTCCCGGCCGCCGGAGGCATCTTCACACCGTCTTCCCGCCGTCAGTCCGCCTCTTCCGCCGCCACCCGGTCGCGGCCGGCGGCCTTGGCCGCATACAGGGCCTTGTCCGCCCGGGCCAGCAGGTCGTCGAGGGCGCTTTCCCCGAACTGCACCCGCTCCCGGGTTTCGGCCACACCGATGCTGACCGTGACCGGCAAATAGGCGTCGCCCACCTGGCAGGGCGCATCGGCCAGAGCCTGCCGGATCCGCTCGGCCAGCTCCGCCCCGTGCTGCCGGTCGGAGCCGGTCAGGAGCACGGCGAACTCCTCGCCGCCGTACCGGGCCACCAGATCGGACCGACGCACCGCCCCGGCGATGCGCCCGGCCACATGGGCCAGGACCTGGTCGCCGGTGCGGTGGCCGTGGCTGTCGTTGATGGCCTTGAAATGGTCCAGGTCGAGCATGAGGCAGGTGCACGGCCGTCCGGCCCGGGCCGAGGCGTCGAGCAGCTTGGCCCCGCCGGAAAAAAGGAACCGGCGGTTGTAGAGGCCGGTCAGGGCGTCGAGCACGCTCAGGCGCTCGGTTTCCTCGATATGGCCGCGCACTTCGCCGGCCATGGCGCAAAAGGCCTCGAAGAGTTCCGCGATCTCCCGGGGCATGGGGCCGCCCAGGTCCGGCGGGCAGGTGGTGTCGTACCCCTTGGCGCGAAGGCTCCTGGCATAGCCGGTCAGGATCTCCAGGGGGCGCTCCAGGTTGCGGCAAAGGCGCAGCACCAGGGGCGTGGCCAGGACAATGGTGGCCAGCGTCCCCAAGACCACCCACAACGACTGCCGCCGGTACCCGGCCAGGACCTCGGACACGGGCTCGGCCTGGACCAGCCGCCACCCTTCGAGCCCCAGGGACACCACCGCGCCGATCATCTCCCGGCCGGCGGGATCGGTGAAGAGAAACCCCGTGTCCCCGGCCGCGAGCAGGTGCGGCGGCACCCGGGACATGGCGGCATCGCCGTCGGCCCGGGTCGTGGGAGCCAGGATGCGCCCCTCCCCGTCGCACAGGATCACCCCGCTCGACGGGTCGGCCCGGGCTTCGCGCAGCCAGGCGTCCAGCGTGTCGAGCTGCACCGGCACGAACACCAGGCCGTCGAATTTTCCTTGGGAGTCGGTCACGGGAGCGGAAAAGATGCAGATGGCCTTGCCGGAGAGCCGGCCGAAGAGGCCGGTCACCAGCGCCGGCCGGCCGGCCTTGGCCGCCTTGAAATAGTCCCTGTCGCCCAGGTACACGCTCGCGTCGGCGTTGGTGTCGATCGCGGTCCAGCCGTCGGCCGTCACGTACACCACGGCCGTAACCGACCCGTGCGCCTTCACGTAGTCCCGGAACGCGCCGGCCAGTCCGGACCGGTCGTTCTTGTACGTCCCTCCGAGGCTGGCCAGGAACTCCACGTCCGCGAACCGCTCGGTCATCCAGGTCCGCACGATGTTGCGGTCCTGGGCCAGCGAGGCGGCCAACTGCTCCCGTTCGGCTTCGATGACCTGGCTGCGCTGGAAAAACGTAAAGAAGAGGGCGGCCAGAATGAGGGGCAGGGAAACGAGGAGCAGGGTGTGGAGCCGGATCAGCCCGCGCAACGTATCAAAGCCGAGAAGATGTTTCAGACGCATCCGTTTGCCTTGTGGATTCGCGCGAACCTTTCACAGACCGGCCGCATGGGCAGCGTGTCCCAGGGACATTTGCTTTTTGCCAGGCTTCCTACCGTAAAGGCGGCACGGCGGCAATCGGCGCCTCCGGCCCGCCTTGCACAAAACCCGCTTTTGGCCCATGGTCGTCTCGGCCGATCCGGCCACCAGATGCCCATGCCGTCCCGAGATTCCACCGACCCCAAGGACCCCAGGTCCCTGTCCGCGCCCCAGGCCGCCGCGCCCGGGGAGGCCCTCTGTGGCGACGCCGCCCCTTCCGGGCCCCCGAAACCGGACGTGCCGGAAGGCGACGTGGCCGACTACGTGGCCGCCCTTCGCGCCTCCGCGCGCCTCGGCCCCCTGGTCGTCCACCACCGGACCTTTCCGGCCACCCCCGCCGTCCATGCCGATCCGACCCGGCCCTTTTCCCGGCCCGTGGCCGAACTGCTCGCCCGGCGCGGCATCACGCGCCTCTATGCCCACCAGGCCCGGGCCACGGACCTGGTCCGGGCCGGCCGCCACCTGGCCGTGGCCACGCCGACGGCCAGCGGCAAGACGCTGACCTACCTCCTGCCCGTGCTGGAGGAGGTCATCCGCAATCCCGACTCCCGGGCCATTTTCCTCTATCCCCTGAAGGCCCTGGCCCAGGACCAGAAAAAGGCCATCGAGGAGCTGACGGCAAGCCTCCCGGCCTCGAGCCGGCCAACCGTCGCCATCTTCGACGGCGACACCAGCCCGCACTTCCGGCGCAAGATCCGCGACAACCCGCCGCACATCCTCATCACCAATCCGGAAATGCTCCACCTGTCGCTTCTGCCCAACCACGACGCCTGGAGCACCCTTTTCGCGGGACTCACCCACGTGGTGGCCGACGAGATGCACACCTACCGGGGCGTCATGGGGTCGCACATGGCCCACGTCTTCCGCCGGCTGCTGCGGGTTTGCGCCCGGTTCGGCGCGCGCCCGTCGTTCGTCTTCTCCTCGGCCACCATCGGCAATCCGGGCCAGCTGGCCGAGAGCCTGACCGGCCTGTCCGTGGACACGGTCACCGAATCCGGGGCCCCAACCGGGCCGCGCCACTTCCTTTTCATCAACCCCGAGCAGAGCGCGGCCACCACCGCCGTCATGCTCCTGGCCGCGGCCCTCAAGCGCGGCCTGCGGACCATCGTCTACACCCAGTCCCGCAAAATGACTGAACTCATAAGCCTCTGGATCGCCGAAAAGGCCGGGCCCTACGCCTCCCGGGTCTCGGCCTACCGGTCGGGATTTCTGCCCGAGGAGCGGCGGTCCATCGAGGCGGCCATGGCTTCCGGCCAACTCCTGGCCGTGGTCTCCACCTCGGCCCTGGAGCTCGGCATCGACATCGGGGGCCTGGATCTCTGCATCCTGTGCGGCTATCCCGGCTCGGTCATGGCCGCCTGGCAACGCGGCGGCCGGGTCGGCCGGGCGCAGCGGGAATCGGCCGTGGCACTCATTGCCGGCGAGGACGCCCTGGACCAGTATTTCATGCGCCACCCGGCCGACTTCTTCGACCGCCCGCCCGAGTCGGCCGTCATCAATCCCGACAATCCGGCCATCCTGGCCAAGCACCTGGAGTGCGCCGCCGCCGAGCTGCCGCTGACCGAAGACGAGCCGTTCCTGGCCTCCCCGGCCGTGCGGGGCGAGGTCGAAAAGCTGGAGGAAAAGGGCCTGCTCCTGCGCGACAAGGACGGTAAACGCCTGTTCGCGGCCCGAAAGCGTCCCCACCGCGACGTCAACCTGCGCGGCTCGGGCGGCCAGTTCACCATCGAGACCCCGGCCGGCGCCGTCATCGGCCAGATCGACGAGATGCGGGCCTACAAGGAGACCCATCCGGGCGCGGTCTACATCCACCGGGGCGTCTCCTACCTGGTCGAAAGCCTGGACATTCCCGAGCGCCGGGTCCGGGTCGCGCCGGGCAAGGTGGACTACTACACCCGGGCCCGGGGCCAGAAGACGACCGAGATCCTGGAAGTCCTCGGCGAATCGAAAGTCCAGGGCGTGCCGGTCTTTCTCGGACGGCTCAAGGTCACCGAGACCATCACCGGCTACGAGCGCCGGGCCGCCCGGGGCGGCCAGCTCCTGTCCATCGTGCCGCTCGATTTTCCGCCCCTGGTCTTCGAGACCGAGGGCTGGTGGTGGGTCATTCCCGAAGCGGTCCAGGCCGAGCTCGACCGGCGGCTCTTCCACTTCATGGGCGCCATCCACGCCATGGAGCACGCCATGATCGGCATCCTGCCGCTTCTGGTCCTGACCGACCGCAACGATCTCGGCGGCATCTCCACCCCGCTCCATCCGCAGGTCGGCCGGGCCTGCGTCTTCATCTACGACGGGGCCCCGGGCGGCATCGGCCTGTCGCGCATGGCCTTTGCCAAGGCCGACGAGGCCCTCTCCCGGACGCTGGCCGCCGTGGCCGGCTGTCCGTGCGAAACCGGCTGCCCGTCGTGCGTCCACTCGCCCAAATGCGGTTCCGGCAACCGGCCCATCGACAAGGTGGCGGCCCGCTTTCTCCTGGAGGTCCTCATGTCCGGAAAGATGCCCGAAGGGGCCGACTGTCGCCCCGACTGCCCCGACCACAACGAACAGCAACGATCCGACGCCCCCCAGGCCAGCCGGCCCGGCCTGCTCCCCAAAGCCGCGCCCCCGGCCCGGTTCGGCGTCCTTGACGTCGAAACCCGCCGCTCGGCCGCCGAAGTCGGCGGCTGGTGCAACGCCCACCAGATGGGCATCTCCGTGGCCGTGCTCTACGACTCGCGCCTCGACGACTTCCTGGTCTACCGCCAGGAGGAGCTGCCCGAACTCTACCAGGCGCTCACCGCCCTGGACCTGATCGTCGGCTTCAACATCAACCGCTTCGACTACAAGGTCCTGGCCGGGATCTCGCCCTTCGACCACCGGGCCCTGCCCACCCTGGACATCCTGGAAAAGGTCCACGCCCGCCTCGGCTACCGCCTGTCCCTGGACGGCCTGGCCAAGGCCACCCTTGGCACCCGGAAATCCGCCACCGGCCTCGACGCCCTGGCCTGGTGGAAGGAGGGCCGCCTGGACGAGATCACCGCCTATTGCAAAAAAGACGTGGCCGTCACCCGCGACCTCTACCTCTTCGGCCGCGACAACGGGTTCCTCCTCTTCTCCAACAAGGCCGGCCAGACCGTCAGGCTGCCGGTGGAGTGGTAGGTGGTAAGTGGAAAGTGGAGAGAGTGGAAAAGATGCCTCCGGCGGCCGGAGGGGATCATCCCCCCGGACCCCCTGGAAGGGGGTAGGGCAAGCGTAGCGGATACACGGAATAGATTTGGATGATTGACGAAATACAAGTCGGGGGGGGGCCGGGGGGAATCATTCCCCCCGGCGGGGTTCGGGGCAGAGCCCCGATTCCTCCTGTCTTTTTTCTTGTTGCCGTGGCTTTCTGCCGGCATAGTCCGCGAAACCGAACGTGAGCGAAAACGTCCCGTGCTGACCATCGAACACCTGTCCAAATCCTACGTCCAGAACGGTTCCGGCCCGACCTGCGCCCTGGCCGACGTGAGCTTCGCCGTACCGCGAGGAGCTTTCGTGTCGCTCCTCGGGCCGTCCGGCTGCGGCAAGTCCACCATCCTCCAGTGCGTCTGCGGCCTCATGCGCCCGACCACCGGCCGGGTGGCCCTCGAAGGCCGCGTTATCGTCAGCCCGCCGCCGGAAATGGCCCTCATTTTCCAGAACGCCGCCGCCTCGCTCTTCCCCTGGCAGACCGTGCGGGACAACATCCGGTTCGTCCTGCGCCGCAAGGCCGGCTCCCCGGCCGCCAAGGCCGCAACGGCGGCCGGGGCCCTGGCCGCCGTCGGCCTGTCGGACTTCGCCGACCACTACCCCTGGCAGCTCTCCGGCGGCATGCAGCAGCGGGCCGCCCTGGCCCGGGGCCTGGCCTACGGGGCCGACATCCTGCTCCTCGACGAGCCTTTCGCCTCGGTCGACGCCCAGACCCGCGAGGAACTCGAAGACCTGCTCGCCACCGTGGCGGCCGAGCAGCAAAAGACCGTCCTCTTCGTCACCCACGACATCGACGAGGCCGTCTACCTCTCCGACACGGTCGTGGTGCTCACCCCGCCCCCGGCCAGGGTGGCCGCCGCCCTCACCATCGACCTGCCCCGGCCCCGGGACCAGATCGCCAGCCGCGAAGAACGCCGCTTCCTCGACGCCCGGAAGGAAATCCATGCCCTCCTGCGCCGTTAGTTGGTGGGAGGGGCGTTGCCCCTCCCACACCCTCCCCACCAGGGCTCTGCCCTGGACCCGCCGGGGGGGATCATCCCCCCCGGACCCCCTGGAAGGGGGTAACGGGTATACGGGAAGCGGGTTTCTGGCCTGGCCTGTTGCGACCGGCCGGCAGCCTCGGAGCGTGGGCTGCATCGGGAATATCCGCCCATGACGCGCGCCAGACGCCCCTCCCGCCCTGCCCCCGGGACGTCCTGCCGGGAAACCACCACTCCCGACACCCCACACCCGTGCCCCCCCTCGGGGGGGGCCGGGGGGGATCATCCCCCCCGGTGGGGAGGTCCAGGAGGGGCAAAGCCCCTCCTGGCCGCCGGAGGCATTCTTCTCCTCTGTCTCCTCCTGGCCACCTGGGAACTCACCTCCCGCTTCCGCCTGATACGCCCGGACCTGCTGCCGCCGGTTTCGGAAGTGCTTGTGGAGCTTGGGCGTCTGGCCGTGTCCGGGGAGCTGGCCCGGCAGGGGCTGGCCACGCTGTTGCGGGTGCTCGGCGGGTTCGCGGCCGGCGGGGTGTTTGGCGTGGCCTTTGGCTTTGCCTGCGGCGTATGGCCGGGCCTGGGGCGGGCCAGCCGGCTGACGGTGGAATTTCTGCGCCCCATGCCATCGGTGGCCCTTATTCCCATCGGGATTTTGTTTTTGGGCCTCGGGTTCGGGTTGTGCGTGGCCGTGGCCGGGTTCGCCTGCGCCTGGCCGGCCTATGTGGCCGCCCTGGCCGGATCGGGCGCGGCCGGGGCGGAACTGCGGGCCACGGCCCGGGTCTACGGCCTGACCCGGGGCGAGACCATCGTTTACGTGCTGGCCCCGGCCGCCGCTCCCCAGGTCATGGCCGGCCTGCGCGTGGCCCTGGCCGTGGCCGTGGCCGTCACGGTCACGACGGAAATGGCCGCCTCGCCCGACGGCCTCGGGTCCTTTATCCTCGAATCCTCGCTCTCGCGCCGGCCCGAGGCCATGTACGCCGGCATCGTGGCCGTGGGGCTGCTCGGTTTTCTGCTAAACGCCGCCTTCGTGGCCGCCCGACGCCGCCTGCTGCGCTGGCTGCCCGAGGGGTGCCGCTGATGGCCCGCTGGACACTGACAGCCCTGGCGCGCCGCCTGAGCGGCCTGTGGGTGCTTTTGGCCCTGACCGGCCTGTGGGAGGCGGCCTCGCGGGCGGGACTGGTCTCCAAGCTCTATTTCCCGCCGATCTCGATCATCGCGGCCACCTTCTGGAAGCTGACCGCCACCGGCTTCCTGCCGCTGGAGGCCGGCCAGACCCTCGGCCGGGCCCTGCTCGGCCTTGGCCTCGCGGCCTTGCTCGCCATCCCCTGCGGCCTGGCCATGGGCGTTTCCCGCCGGCTCTCCGGGCTTTTGACGCCGACCGTGGAACTCCTGCGCCCGGTGCCGCCGCCGGCCATCATCCCGGCGGCCATGCTCTTTTGGGGCATCGGCCTTGGCATGAAGCTTTTCGTGGTGGTCTTCGCCTGCTTTTTCCCCATCCTGGTCGGGGCCGTGGACGGGGCCCGGGGCGTGGCCCCGGGCTTTCGCCTGACGGCCGCCGCCTACGGCGCGACCCGGTGGGACATGCTGGCCCGGGTCATCCTGCCGGCCGCCGGCCCGAGCGTGGCCGCCGGATTCCGCACGGCCGTGCCCATGGCCCTCATCGTCGCCGTGCTCTCCGAGATGATCGGCGCCACCGGCGGCATCGGCCACTACATCCTGCGCATGGAGCGGACCTTTGCCATCCCGGAGATGTACGCCGGCGTCGTCATGCTCGGGATCATGGGCCTGGCCGTCAACGCGGCCGTGGAGCGGTGTCTTGGCCGGCTTTTGCGCTGGCACGACGGCTGGAAAGGCGCTACACAGGCGTAAGGCTCACGGAAGTCACCCCTTTCCCCCTTCGGAGGACGCCATGAAACGACCCGGCCTCGTCGCTCTGCTCCTGTCTTTCTGCCTGGCCGCCCCGGCCCTGGCCGCCGGCCCCCTGCCGCTCAAGGTCGGCTACATTCCGGTCGGCGACTGCCTGCAACTCTACGTGGCCGAGGCCGAGGGCTACTTCAAGGCCGAAGGGCTGGACGTGGCCGCCGTGCCCATGAAGGGCGGGGCCGTGATCGCCCCGGCCGTGGAGGGCGGCGAGCTGGCCATCGGCTGGTCCAACACCGTGTCCATCGTCCTGGCCCACGCCAAGGGCTTCGATTTCGCCTTCCTGGCCCCCGGGGCCGAGGGCGTGGCCGGCCAGCACGACGTCCATGCCCTCCTCGTTCCGGCCGGCTCCGCCGTCCAGTCGGTCAAGGACCTGGCCGGCAAGACCGTGGCCATAAACACCCTCGGCAACATCAACGAGGCGGCCATGCGGGCCCTGGCCGAGAAGGCCGGCATCGCGCCCGATTCCATCCGGCTGGTGGAGGTCCCCTTTCCGGACATGGCCGCAGCCATGAGTCGGGGATCGGCCGACGCGGCGCTGATGCTCGAACCGTTCGTCACGGACGCGACCACGCGGGGCGCGGCCCGGGTCCTCGACCCCTCGCCCCACGCCCCCTTCGGCAATCCGTACCTGATCGGCGGCTGGTTCGCCAAAAAGGCCTGGATCAAGGCCCACCCGGCCGAAGCCTCGGCCTTTGCCCGGGCCGCGGCCAAGGCGTCGGCCTACATCGCGGCCCATCCGGACCGGGCCCGGGACATCCTGAGCCAGCGGACCAAGCTGGCCTCGGAGCTGGCCGGCCGGATCGTCCTGCCCCGCTTTCCGGACACCCTGGCCCCGGCCGCCCTGCAAGGCGTCATCGACGTTTCGGCCCGCTTCGGCCTCGTGCCGGCACCGTTTCCGGCCGCTGAAATCCTCGATATTCCTTCGAAATAACGCCGCTTCCCCACTGCGGCCGGGGCCGCCGTTCCAAGGCCCCGGCCGTCCGTCGCAGACCGCCGGCCGATTGACCATTGGCCGCGGTGTCTTATGTACAACACTGCGCCGTTTCCCCTGCCGCCTCTTCTGCGGCCGCCCGTTTCCCGGCTTTGCCGGCTGCGGCGGCGACGGAAAGATACGGGCCTAACGGCGAAAATGGTTCCTTGCGGCCGATGAATCGTCGCCCGTATCGGCGAGGCAGCGTCGATAGCACGGTTGCCAAAGTCCCGCCTTGCCAAAACCGGCGAAACCGTATGGGGTCTCGGCCGGCATTTCCGGATCTTTCACACGGAAATTGTTGGTTTTTCAGGCCCAAATACCCGGTTTTTTATTTTTTGCTTTACGCTGCCCCATTTTGTCACTATGAAAAAACCCCCCTTAAATAGATACCGTTATTCGGAGTAGACCATGTGCCGCTTATTCGCCCTCAGCAGCCGGGACCCCGTGTCCCCCATGCGCGCCATCGAGGCGCTCAACGTCATGAAGGAAGGGCACGACGGCTCGGGCGTCGGTCTGTTTCTCCATGACCTTGGCGGCCCCTTCGGGGAAATGAAGGACGCGCCGATTCTCTCCGGTATTTTCACGGACGAAGGACTGAAGCGCCTGGACGCCTACATGGACGAACGCGGTTTCACCACCCGTTCCACCCTGGTCCTCGATCCCAAGACCAAGACCCCGGCCGGAACGCCGGTGCGCGGCACCTACATGGCCCGGGCCTACGACTTTCCGGCCGACCTCAAGGCCAAGTCCCAGGCCGAACGCGAGCTGGCCTGCATGCTGACCCGCGTCGGGCTGCGCCTTCTCGGCGAATCCGCCGAGGACATCCGGGTCTTCTCGTTTTGGCCCGACACCATCATGGTCAAGGAAGTCGGCGACCCGATGACTGTTGGCGAGTACCTCGGCCTCGACCGGCCCGAGCTTTTCTGCCGCCGCATCCTGGCCCAGGGACGGCAGAACACCAACTACGCCATCAATCTCTACGCCTGCCACCCGTTTTTCCTGCAGGGCGTCTGCACCATGACCAACGGCGAGAACACGGCCTTTATTCCCATCAAGGAATACCTGCTCTCGCGGGGCTTTCCCGGCTACATGGGCTACCAGTCCGATTCCGAAGTCTTTGCCCACATCATGCACTTTACGCGCAACCGCCTGGGCCTTGGCATCGAGTACTACAAGCACGTCATCACGCCCTTGTCCGACGCCGAAATGGAAGGCCACACCGACCGGGAGCTTTTGGCCCGCATCAAGCAGACCTGCCGCAAGCTGATCATCGACGGGCCCAACTGCGTCATCGGCTGCCTGCCCGAGGGAACCATGTTCATGGTCCAGGACCGCAAGAAGCTGCGCCCCGGCGTGGTCGGCGGCAAGGACGGCCTCTTCGCCTTCTCCTCGGAGATCTGCGGCCTCGACGCGGCCATTCCCGACCGCGACGCCCGTGCCGATTTTCAACCCATGCACCTGGACACGGCCATAGTGCGCCCCGAATGCCAAGAGGTCACCATATGCAATCAGCTCCAGTCATTACCCCGTCCACACTAAGCGTCGCCGACCTGCCCTGGCAGGTGGACTGGGACATCCATACCTGCACCCTGTGCGGCCGGTGCACGTCCGTGTGTCCGGTTTCGGCCATCGAGCTCGGCGTCTTCCGCAAGCGCACGATCACGGCCACGCCGGCCCTGCAGAAAAAGCCGGCCAGCGATTTTTCCATCTATTACGGCATCCGCCAGCGCACCGACCCGGCCTACCGGTGCATCGGCTGCGGCATGTGCAACATGGTGTGCCCCAATAACGCCATCGTGCCGCGCCTGCGCCCCGAAGCGACCACGCTCAAGTTCCACACCAACCGGGGCGGACAGGCCAGGACCCGCGGCGGCCGGCGAAACGACACCGGCAGCCTCTTGGACCAGATCAAGTTCATCCGCATTTCCATGCTGACCGACCCGGCGCTGGACGCCGGCCGCCACGAGTTCGAGCTCAGGACGCTTCTCGGCCGCGTCCAGCCGCCCGAAGAGGGCCTGGCCGCGCTCCAGGACAACGCCTGGGTGCCGGCCGTGCGCGAGATCTATCCGCTCATGATCGGCTCCATGTCCTTTGGCGCCCTTTCCCCCAACATGTGGGAAGGCCTCGTCATGGGCGTCACGTACCTAAACGAGGAGCTCGGCATGCCGGTGCGCATGGCCACGGGCGAGGGCGGCTGTCCGCCGCGCCTGCTCCGTTCCCGCTTCCTCAAGTACATGGTGCTCCAGATCGCCTCCGGCTACTTCGGCTGGGACGAGATCATAAAGGCCCTGCCCGACATGAAGGAGGACCCCTGCGCCATCGAGATCAAGTACGGCCAGGGAGCCAAGCCCGGTGACGGGGGCCTGCTCATGTGGTACAAGGTCAACAAGCTCATCGCCGCCATCCGGGGCGTGCCGCAAGGCGTGTCCCTGCCGAGCCCCCCGACCCACCAGACCCAGTATTCCATCGAGGAATCCGTGGCCAAGATGATCCAGTCCATGTCCATGGCCTGGGGATTCCGCGTGCCGGTCTACCCGAAGATCTCGGGCACCACCACCGCCTCGGCCGTCTTGAACAACCTCGTCCGGAACCCCTACGCGGCCGGGCTCGCCATCGACGGCGAGGACGGCGGCACGGGCGCGGCCTACAACGTGTCCATGAACCACATGGGGCACCCCATCGCCACCAACCTGCGCGACTGCTACGAGAGCCTGTGCATCGCCGGCAAGCAGAACGAGATTCCGCTCATCGCCGGCGGCGGCATCGGCAAAAACGGCAACCTGGCCGCCAACGCCGCGGCGCTGATCATGCTCGGCGCCAGCGCCGTCCAGTCCGGCAAATACATCATGCAGGCCGCCTCCGGCTGCCTCGGTTCGGAACACGACCGCTGCAACGTCTGCAACATCGGCGTGTGCCCCAAGGGCATCACCTCCCAGGATCCGCGCGTCTACCGCCGCCTGGATCCGGAAAAGGTGGCCGAACGGCTGGTCGACGTGTTCCTGTCCTTTGACACGGAACTGCGCAAGATCGTCGCCCCGCTTGGCCGGTCCACGTCGCTGCCGATCGGCATGTCCGACGCCCTCGGCATCAGCGACTACCATGCCGCCAACCGCCTGAAGATCAAATACGTGGTCTAAGGCACGGGCCTTCGTCATCCACCGCAGCAGCAAGGCACACGCACATGGCACAAGAATCCGTCACCATACACGGCATTGAAAACGGCCACCGGGTCCAGTCCCGCATCCTGGAGGAACGCATCCAGCGGGCCGTGACCCAGGGCGCCCGGGAACTGACCGTCGAGGCTTACGGCCAGCACGGCATCGGCGGGCGGCTTTTCGTCTCCCGGGAGGAGCCCGTGACCGTGCGCATCACCGGCTCGCCTGGCCAGCGCACCGGTTCCATGGGCTTTCCCGGAACCAGAATCGTCATCGACGCCCCGACCTCGGACGATATCGGCTGGCTGAACGCCGGGGCCGAAATCGTGGTCCTCGGCAACGCCGGCAACGGCGCGGCCAACGCCATGGCCCAGGGCAAGGTCCTTGTCGCCGGCAACATCGGGTCGCGCGGCATGACCATGACCAAGCGCAACCCCAAATACTCGGCCCCGGAGATGTGGGTGCTCGGCTCGGTCGGCGACTACTTCGCCGAGTTCATGGCCGGCGGCACGGCCGTCGTCTGCGGCTTCGAGCCCCAGGATGCGGAGAACGTCCTTGGCTACCGGCCCTGCGTCGGCATGGTCGGCGGCCAGATCTTCTTTCGCGGCCCCCACCGGGGCATCAGCCTGGCCGACGCCAAGCTCGTACCCATCGACGACGAGGCCTTCGCCTGGCTGGCCGAAAACCTGCGCGGCTACCTCCAGGCCATCGGCCGCCCGAAACTCTACGACACCCTGGCCGTGCGCGACGACTGGCAACTTATCGTCGCCCGCAGCCCCTTTGAAAAGACCGGCAAGAAGCGCCGGTCCTTAAGCGATTTCCGCCAGCACGTCTGGGACGCAGAACTCGGCCGGGGCGGCCTGATCGGCGACCTCGACGACAGCGACCGCTCTCCCATTCCGCTCATCGTCAACGGCGAGCTTCGCCGCTTCGTGCCGGTCTGGGAAAACCGCAAATACCTTTCGCCCTGCCAGGCCAGCTGCCCGACCGGCATCCCGGTCCAGGAGCGGTGGCAGCTCGTGCGCGACGGCCTCATGGACGAAGCCATGGACCTGGCCCTGGCCTACACGCCCTTCCCGGCCACGGTCTGCGGCTACCTGTGCCCGAATCTCTGCATGCAGGGCTGCACCCGCAGTGTGGGCAATTTAAAGCCCCTCGACACGGCCATGCTCGGCAAGGCCAACGCCTCGGCCGGCAAGATGCCGACGCTCCCGCCGCTCTCCGGCAAGCGGGTGGCCGTCATCGGCGGCGGCCCGGCCGGCATGTCGGTGGCCTGGCAGCTGCGCCTGGCCGGCCACGAGGCCGTGATCTACGACCTGGAGGAGAAGCTCGGCGGCAAGATCACGCAAGCCATTCCCTCCACCCGCATTCCGGCCGAGGTGCTCGACGCCGAGGTCAAGCGGGCCCAGGAAATCCTGCCGCACATCCAGCTCAAGCAGGCGCTCTCCACCGACGAGTTCGCCCAGATCGTGACGGACTTCGACTTCACGGTCCTGGCCATCGGGGCGAACAAGCCCCGCGTCCTGCCGGTGCCGGGCAAGGAACTGGCCGTGCCGGCCCTGACCTTCCTCAAGGCCGCCAAAAAGGGCACGGCCACCGCCGGAAAGCGCGTGGTCATCATCGGGGCCGGCAACGTCGGCTGCGACGTGGCCACCGAGGCGGCCCGCCTCGGGGCCGAGTCCATCACGCTGATCGACATCCAGAAGCCGGCCGCCTTCGGCAAGGAAAAGAAAGACGCCGAGGCCGTGGGCGCGGTCTTCAAATGGCCGTGCTTCACCAAGGAAATCACCAAGGACGGCGTGGTCCTCCAGTCGGGCGAACTCGTCCCGGCCGACACGGTCATCCTGTCCGTCGGCGACGTGCCGGACGTGGAGTTCCTGGGCGACACCATCGCCACCGAGCGCGGCCACGTGACGGTGAGCGAAATCTACCAGACCACCAACCCCAAGGTCTTCGCCATTGGCGACATCGTGAAGCCGGGCCTTTTGACCCAGGCCATCGGCATGGGCCGCGACGCGGCCCGGGCCATCGGCGACATGCTGGCCGGCAAACGGCCGGTGGAAGACACGCGCAAGATGATCGACTACAAGCGGACCAAGCTCGAATACTTCGATCCGCGCATCATGGAATTCAACGATCTTACTTCCTGCGCCAGCCAGTGCTCCTCCTGCGGCGCCTGCCGCGACTGCGGGCTGTGCGAGACCATCTGCCCGACCGGGGCCATCTCGCGCCGGCAGGGCGAAGGCAAGGAATTCGAAATGGTCTCGGACCCGGAAAAATGCATCGGCTGCGGCTTTTGCGGCAACGCCTGCCCCTGCGGCGTCTGGACCATCGTGGAGAATACGCCCCTGGCGTAATGCCTTCGGCGACCAGGAGGGGCGCCGCCCCTCCTGGACCACCCCGGCGGGGGGATTTTCCCCCCCCCCGGACCCCCGAAAGGGGAGAATGGAAAAACGAAGCGGGCCGTCTCGGATGAGGCGGCCCGCTTTTTTGGTAAATAAAGTCCAGGCCCGTCTTCCGGTTCAGGGAGTCTTGGGGGCCACGATCCCGTGGCGCCCTCCGGCCGCCGGCGGCATCCTCCCCGCTTTCCCCCTGCCTGTGGCGATGGCAATGCCGCAGGCGATAAAGGCCCCGCCGGCGAGGTGGAAAAGGGCGATGGGCTCCCCGAGCAGGAGCGTCGCCTCGGCGGCCGTGAAAAGCGGCAGGGAATAGTAGACCATGCCCGCCTGGACCGGTCCGATGGCGGTGATGGCCTTGGTCCACAGCAGGTAGGCGGCAAAGGAACAGCCGATGCCGACGTAGAGGATGCTGCCGAATACCGCCGGACTTCCCTCCGGCAACGGCAGGCAGACGGCCTCCCAGAGCACCCCCGGCAGGCAGAAGAGGAGGCCCCAGGCGAAGGCGGCCGCGTTGAACCCCTGGAGGGAAACGTCCTTCGGCCGGTAGCGCGAGAAAAACGAATAGGCCGCGAAACAGGCCACCCCGGCCAGGGCGATCCAATCACCCTCGGCGAAGCGGACCCCGACCAGGGTCTGCCAGTCCCCCCGGGAAAAGAGCGTCAGAACGCCGAGCAGCACCACCCCCACGCCGGCCACCCGGCGGTAGGTCAGGGGCTCCTCGTGAAAGAGGCGCGACAGGATGAGGATCATGATGGGCGCGGTCGGCACGAGCAGGGCCATGTTGAGGCTGGTGGTGGTCTGGGCGGCCTTGTAGACCAGGGTGTTGAGCCCGGTCACGCCGACGAGCCCGATTGCGGCCAGATACCGCCAGTGCCGGCGCATGCCCGGCCAGTCGGCCCGAAGCCGGGGCAGGGCCAGGGGCAGGACGCAGGCCAGGGCCAAGAGCCAGCGCCAGAAATTGAGCTGGAACGGAGGGATGGCCTGGGCGATGCCCCGGGCGGCCACGAAGTTGCCCGACCACAGGATGGTCGCGGCCAGGGCGGCCAGGATGCCGGCTGTTCGGGAGGAAAGGGGCATGGCGGTTGTTTCGGTCCTTGCCGCGCGAATCCACGGAACCGGACTCGCCGCAGAAACTGTCCGGTTTCAGATTTCCCTTTCAGGGGGTCCGGGGGGGATGATCCCCCCCGGCCGCCGGAGGCATCTTAATCTTTCCTACTCCTCGCCCTCGTCCTGCTTGCCGCCGACCGCGCGCTTGTACTTGCAGCCGCGGTTGGGGCAGGTGACGAGTTCGCCGTCGCGGGTCTTCTTGCGGACCAGGATCTTGGAGTCGCACAGCGGGCAGGGTTCGTTTATGGGCCAGTCCCAGACCGCGAAATCGCACTGGGGATAGGAATCACAGGCGTAAAAGACCTTGCCGCGCTTGGAGCTTTTTTCGACCAGCGTGCCGGTGCAGCCCTCGCGGGGGCAGGCCACGCCCGTGGAAAAAGGCCTGGTGTACTTGCAGTCCGGCCAGCCGGTGCAGGCGATGAACCGGCTGCCGGTGCGGGATTTTTTGAGCACCAGATCCTTGCCGCACTGGGGGCAAGTGCCGACGGCCGCCACTTCCTCGGGCTTGCGCTCCCGGGGGACGACGGCCCCGTCCGGGGCCCGGTCGAACTCCTTGGTGTTCTTGCACTCCGGGTAGCCCGAGCAACCGAGGAATTCCCCGGCCTTGCCGAAGCGGATGACCATGGGCTTGCCGCACAACTCGCAGGTGACGTCCGTTTCCTTGCCGGCCTTGACCTTGGCCATGTCCTTGGCGGCCTTGGCCAGGGTCGGATTGAAGTCGTCGGTGAAGTCGCGAAGGAGCGCCACCCAGTCGCCCCGGCCCTCGGCCACGGCGTCAAGGGCCTCTTCCATGCCGGCCGTGAAGCCGACGTCCATGATCTTGACGAAGTGCTCGGCCAGGAGGTCCGAGACGGTTTCGCCGAGCTCGGACGGCACGAAGTGCTTGTCGTCCAGCCGGGCATAGTCCCGGTCGATCAGGGTCGAGATGATGGCGGCATAGGTCGACGGCCGGCCGATGCCCTTTTCCTCCAGCTCGCGCACCAGCGAGGCTTCGGAGTAGCGCGGCGGCGGCTGGGTGAACTTCTGGTCCTTCTTGAGTTCCAGAAGGGTCAGTTCCTGGTCCTTGGCCAGCGGCGGCAGGGACTTGGCCTCGTCGCCGGCCTCCTGGCCGTAGACTTTGAGATACCCGGGGAAAATCAGCCGCTGGCCCTTGGCCTTGAACATGGCCGGCCCGGCCGCGATGTCGGCGGCCGTGTCCCAGAACCGGGCCTCGCTCATCTGCGAGGCCACGAACCGCTCCCAGATGAGCTTATAGAGCGAAAAGAGGTCCTTGGGGAGGAGCGTCTTGACGTCGGCGGGGGTCAGGGCCACGTCGATGGGCCGGATGGCTTCGTGGGCGTCCTGGGCCCCGGCCTTGGACCGGAAGTGCCGGGCCTTCTCCGGGTAGTAGTCCTCCCCGAGGGTGCCGGTGATGAACTCCTTGGCTGCGTCGCGGGCCTCGTCGGCGATGCGCGTGGAGTCGGTCCGCATGTAGGTGATAAGGGCCACCGTGCCCCGGTCGCCGAGCTCCAGGCCCTCGTAGAGCTTCTGGGCCGCGCCCATGGTCCGCTTGGCCGAATAGCCGAGCCGCTGGTTGGCGGCCTGCTGCAGGGTCGAGGTGATAAAGGGCGGGGGCGGGGATTTCTTGCGTTCCTTCTCGGCCACCGAGGCGACCACAAAGGGGTTGCCCCGGATGGCCGCCTCGGCCTCGGCGGCCGCCTCGGCGCTGCCGATCTCGACCTTCTTGCCGTTGTACTTGGCCAGCTCCGCCTCGAACTCGGGCGGGACGTCGCCGGCGAGGCGGGCCTTGAAGACCCAGTACTCGACCGGCACGAAGGCCCGCCGCTCCTTCTCGCGGTCCACCACCAGCCGCAGGGCCACGGACTGGACCCGGCCGGCCGAGATGCCGCTTTTGACCTTCTGCCAGAGGATCGGCGACACCTTGTAGCCGACCAGCCGGTCGAGGATGCGCCGGGCCTGCTGGGAGAGAAAAAGTTTTTCGTTGATCTCGCGCGGGTGGGAAAGGGCCTCGCGCACGGCCCGGGCCGTGATCTCGTTGAACATGATGCGGTGGATGGGGACGTTCGCATCCTTTAATATCTCGGCCACGTGCCAGGCGATGGCCTCGCCTTCGCGGTCCGGGTCGGGGGCGAGATAGATGGCGGAAGCCCCGGCCGCGGCTTCCTTGAGCTTGGCGACCACCTTCTGCTTGCCTGGAATGATTTGATATTGCGGCGCGAAATCCTCGTTTTCATCCACCCCGAGCTTTTTGGAGGGCAGATCGCGCACATGACCAACCGAGGCTTCGACGGCATAGGCATTGCCGAGAAACTTCTTGATGGTCTTTACCTTGGCCGGCGACTCGACGATGATAAGGTCCTTTCCCATGGCAGGCGTGCTATAGCCACCCCACGGGGCCAAGGCAAGGGTTGCCGTTTGTTTCTTGCCGGGCTACTCCTCGCTTTTGGTCCGGACGTATGACTTTTTCACAAATTAAACTGCGGCCCGTCCGGCGGCCCTGCGGGAGAGACCTTTGGAGAGCGCAACGCGTTTCGGACACGTGGTCATGCTCGGCCCGACCAATGCCGGCAAATCCACGTTGCTCAACCGGGTGATCGGACAGAAGGTGTCCATTGTTTCGCCCAAGCCCCAGACCACGCGCAACAGCATCAGCGGCATCCTGACCGAGGAAGGGGCCCAGGCCGTCTTTCTCGACACCCCGGGCCTGCACCGTCAAAAACGCGGCATCGCCCCGCTCCTTTTGCGCTCGGCCTACGCCGCCCTGACCCGGGCCGACGTGGTCCTGGTGCTCCTCGACGGGGCCCAGTACGCCCGGCGCCTGGAAGGGCTCAAAAACGACCTGCTCCCCATCGTCCGGGTTTTAAAAGACAGCCCGGTGCCGGTGGTGGTGGCGCTGAACAAGGCCGACGTGGTCCGGGAAAAAGCCCGGATGCTGCCGGTCCTGGCCGCGGTCGGCGAGGCCCTGCCCGGAGCGGAGCTTTTTCCGGTAAGCGCCTTGACCGGCCTTGGCGTCAAGGAACTCCTGGCCGCGCTTTTCGCCCGCCTGCCCGAGGGCCCGCACCAGTTCGACCCGGACGAGGTCTCCACCGCGCCGGTTCGGTTTCTGGCCTCGGAAATCGTGCGCGAGAAGGTCTTTCTGGCCCTTGGCGAGGAGCTGCCCTACTCCACGGCCGTGACCGTCGAGGATTGGGACGAGGAATCCAAGCCCGGGCTTGTCAAAATCCAGGCGTCCATCCTGGTCGGCCGCGAGAGCCACAAGCCCATGGTCATCGGCAAGGGCGGGGAGCGGATCAAGGACATCGGGCAAAAGGCCCGCATCGACATCGAGGAGATGCTCGGGACCAAGGTCTTTTTGGAGCTGTGGGTCAAGGTCCGGCCGAACTGGGCCGACGATCCGGCCCTTCTGCGCGACCTCGGGCTCGGGGAATAGTTTTCGCCGGCCCGCCGGCCCCGGACGGGCGGGCGCGGCCGGACCAAGGAGTCGATTGGCCATGGCCGGAGGTGGGACGTGGACATGAGCGCGGAAGGCCGCCTGGCCGGGGTGAAAAAGCGGATCGAGGAAGCCTGCCGCAGGGGCGGCCGCGACCCGGCCGAGGTCACGCTGGTCGCGGTCTCGAAGTTCCACGACGCGGCGGCGGTGGCGGAACTCGCCGCCTGCGGCCAGACCGTTTTCGGGGAATCCTACATCCAGGAAGCCCTGCCCAAGATGGAGGCCGGGCCGGCCGGCCTGACCTGGCATTTTATCGGCCACCTGCAGCGCAACAAGGGCAAGCTGGCCATCGGCCGCTTCGCCCTGATCCACACCCTGGACAACCTGGAATTGGCCCGGCTATTGCAGAAAAAGACCGGCGAGCAGGGTCTGGCCCCCCAGGCCGTCTGCCTGCAAGTCAACGTGGCCGGCGAGGCCCAGAAATCGGGCGTTTCGCCCGAAGGCCTGCCGGCACTGGCCGAGGCCGTGGCCGCCATGCCGGCCCTGTCCCTCTCGGGGCTCATGGTCCTGCCGCCGGTCTTCGACGATCCGGACGGGGCCCGGCCGGCCTTCGCCCGGCTGCGCGAACTGCGGGACGGCCTGGCCGCGCGGCTTGGCCTGGCCTTGCCGGTCCTGTCCATGGGCATGAGCGGCGACCTGGAAGCGGCCATCCTCGAAGGGGCGACCCACGTGCGCGTGGGCACGGACCTTTTCGGCCCGAGACAGCGATAAGGCGTCCCCCGGACGCCGGGAGGCACGAGTGGCGAACGCACCCGAAGCGCCGGAAGGCAAGAAGAAATCCGGGTTTCTCAAATACATCATCCTGGTCGTGCTGTTGCTCGTCCTTGGCGGCGGCGGCTACTTCGCCTACCTCAAGTTTTTCGCGGCCAAACCGGCCGCGACGGATGCCGCGGCTCCGGCCGAAGGCCAGCCCGCGCCCGAGGCTCAAAAGGCCGAGGACGGCCACGCGGCCAAGCCCGAGGAGAAAAAGGCCGAGGGCGGCCACGGCGAAGCCAAGGGCGGCGAGGCCAAGGGCGGGCATGGCGGCAAGGACAAGGCCCCGTCCAACAACGTGGCCCTGCCCCCCTTCGTGGTCAACCTGGCCGACCCCAACGCCCGGCGCTACCTGAAGATCGTGCTGGACGTGGAAATGACCGGCAACCCGGAACTGCTCGAAGCCAACCAGGCCAAGATCCGCGACTCCCTGCTCATGCTCCTGTCGTCCAAGACCTCCCAGGACCTGGCCACGCTTGAAGGCAAGATCCTCTTGCGCAAGGAAATCGTGGACCGTCTGAACCAGGCCCTGGGCCAGGCCAAGGTGGCCCGGGTCTATTTCACGGATTTCGTCATCCAATAAAGCGGCGCCGCGCGCGAGGGATTTCCATGGCTCCCGACGACATCGATCAGGACAAACTGGCGGCCGAATGGGCCGCCGCCCTGGATGACCAGGACGACGACAAGCCCGCTTCCCAGTCGGACATCGACGCCCTGTTCGACCAGCCGTCCGGCGGCGGCAAGGGCGGTGGGGGCGGGGGCGACGACGCCCTGGCGGCCGAATGGGCCGCGGCCCTGGCCGACGAGGAGGAGCAGTCCATCAAGCGCGAACGGGACCAGGACGCCCTGTCCCGGCAAAGCGCCTCGGCCCAGTTCAAAAATCTGACGCAGGAGGCCAAGGCCCCGCGTCCGGAAAACGTCCGCCGGGACCTCGACTTCATCCTGGACATCCCGCTCGACGTGTCGGCCGAGCTCGGACGGACCAAGCTCCTTATCAACGAACTGCTGCAGCTCGGCCAGGGTTCGGTCATCGAACTCAACAAGCTGGCCGGCGAGCCGCTGGAAATCTACGTCAACGGCAAGCTGGTGGCCCGGGGCGAGGCGGTCGTCATCAACGAGAAATTCGGCGTGCGCCTGACCGACATCATAAGCCCCATCGAACGGGTGAAACAGCTTGCCTGATCCGGCCGCCGTCCCCTCCCCCCTGCCGGCCACGGACTTCAGTCTGGCCGGAACGGCCCTGCACATGGCCCTGGCCCTGCTCGCCATCCTGGCCGTCATTTTCGCGGCCTACTGGCTCCTGCGGCGCTTCGGCCCCAAGTTCGGCCTTGGCCCCGGCGGCCGGGGCGGGGTGCTGCGCCTCATGGCCCACCTGAGCCTCGGGCCCCGCAAAAGCGTCGTCGTGGTCCGTTTCTTGAATAAGGATCTGGTGCTGGGCGTCACCGACCAGTCCATCACGCTTCTCACCGAGGGCAATGCCGACCATGATGCGCAATCCGATTTCGCGGCCGCCCTGGCCGACCAGACGCGCCGTCCCGGCGGCGACCCGGCTCCCTGATGGTGCGCCGGCACGTTCCTTTTCTGTAGCCAACCCAGGCAATATCCTAAAAAAGTTTCTTTTTTTGCTGACAAAGCACGCCCGGACCTTTTCCGGGCAGGCCGCCTTTCCCGTCTGCCTGCTGGTCCTGGCCGGACTTGTCCTTTTCGTGGCCGGGCCGGCCCTGGCCCAGGACGCCCCGACCCTGTCCCTCAACCTGGCCGCCGGCCAGAACCAGCCCGAACGGGTCTCGACACTCCTCGAAATCCTGTTCGCCTTGACCGTCCTGTCCCTGGCCCCGTCGTTCATCCTGACGGTGACGTCTTTCACGCGCATCATCATCGTCTTCTCGTTTCTGCGCCAGGCCATGGGCGTGCCGCAGGTGCCGCCGACCCAGATCCTGGCCAGCCTGGCCATTTTTCTGACCTGCGTCATCATGTATCCGACCGGCAAGCAGATCAACGACGACGCCCTGCAACCGTATCTGGAGGAGCGCATCGGCTTCACCGAGGCCCTCAAAAAGGCCGAGGCGCCCTTGCGCGAGTTCCTGTTCAAGCACACCCGCGAAAAGGACCTGTCGGTCTTTTACACCGTGACCAAGATGGAGCGGCCCAAGGACAAGGCCGAAGTGCCGACCATGATGCTCGCGGCCGGCTTCATGATCAGCGAGCTCAAGACCGCCTTTACCATCGGCTTTCTCATCTACATTCCGTTTCTGATCCTCGACATGGTGATTTCGAGCATCCTCCTTGCCATGGGCATGATGATGCTGCCTCCGGCCACCATTGCCATGCCCTTCAAGCTCCTGCTCTTTGTCCTGGTCGACGGCTGGGCCCTCATGGTCGGGTCGCTGGTCAACTCATTTGGAACCTGAGGAAGGAGAGGCAAGCCCATGACGACCGATATGGTGGTGGCCCTGTCCCGGCAGGCCATCGAGACGGCCCTTTTCCTGGCCCTGCCAATGCTCGGCGTCTCCCTGGTGGTCGGAGTGATCATCTCGGTGCTCCAGGCCGCGACCCAGATCCAGGAGATGACGCTCACCTTCGTGCCGAAGATCCTGTCCATGTTCATCGCGCTTTTGATCGCCTTTCCCTGGATGATGGACAAGATGCTCAATTTCACGCGCGAACTCCTGATGAACATCCCGACCTACATCCGCTGACGCGGCTGCGGAGGGAGGAGGAAGATGCCTCCGGCGGCCAAAGGGGGGTCACCCCCCTTTGGAAACCCCGGGCGGGGCGGGCGGTGTGGCGTCAGGCGCACGCGGACAGGTGCCGGCGGGGGCGTGTCGGCTACGCCACCGGGGGGGTCCGGGGGGAATCATTCCCCCCGGCGGGTCCAGGGCAGCGCCCTGGCAGGGTCCGGGACAGCGTCCCGGCGGGGTTCGGGGCAAAGCCCCGATTATTCCTCGCCGAAGTAGTCTTGATGCCGCTTCGTAAAGGCCAAAGCGGCGGCAAAGGCGGCCGGCGAGTGGGGCTCGAAGGTGACGGTCGGGTGCAGGTTGCGGGCGGCGAGCAGCGCGAAGAGGGCCTCGAACGGGATCTCCCCCTGGCCGGGCCCCAGGTGTTGGTCAAAGGAACCGTCGTTGTCGTGCAGGTGCAGGTGCAGGAGAAACGGGGCCAGGGCGTCGATCCAGGCGGCCAGGTTGTCCCGGCTCTTGCCTTCGGCGAAGCTGTACCAGTGGCCGATGTCGAGACAGGCCCCGACCGAGGCCGCCTGCCCGGCCGGCAGCCGCTCCCGCAGGGCGGCGACGGCCCCGGACACGGTGGCCGGGTCGGTCTCGAAGGTGTTTTCCAGGCACAGCGGCGGATGCCCGGGCCAGACGGAAAGGACCGCGGCCCAGGTGTCGGCCGCCCGGGCGGCCCAGTCGGGAAAGGAGCGGATGTAGAGAAAGCGGTTGTAGGCGGCGTGGCCGACCAGCCGATCGGGCCGGTAGGCCTGGGCCGTGTCCATGGCGGCCTTGAGCCTGTCGCGGCTCGCTTCCCGGATGCGGGCGTCGGCGCTGCCGGGTTGCAGGTCGAAAAACGGCAGGTGGAGCGTGCGGGCCAGGCCGGCCTCGTCCAGGCGGCGGGCCAAGTCGGCGTGCCAGGCCGGCGTCTTGGCGTCCATGAGGACCGGATCGAGCCCCAGCTCCGGGGCCACGCCGCCGTCCAGGTGGCGGCTGACCAGGGCCGGGTCCCGGTCGGCCACTCGCAGGTTCAGATTGACGTAAAACCGGGGCATGGGCGTCGGCTAGTCCTTGGGCAGGGGATAGACCTGGCTGAAGACGGTCTTGCCGGACGGGTCCAGCACGGACAGCTTCAGGCCGTAGATGTCCCGGGCCTCGAATTTGGCCGGCAGGGGCAGGCTGGCCGCGATCTGCTTGAACCGCTGGATCTGAAACGTGAATTCGTCCTTTTCGGCCCTAAGCGGCACGAAGGTGGCGTCGTTGGCCACCAGCCCGGCCTCGACCCGGCCGACGAGATTGGTCTGGGGCGTGACGTTGCTGAGATCGAAATTGAGCTGGAGGCGCTTGTTCTCGATGCGCACGCGCAGGTTGTCGACGCCGGCCTGGTTGGCGTCGACCCGGGCGAGAAGCCTGCCCAGGTCCGGGCGCGGGGCTTCGCGTTCCTTGGCCTCGCCCTTGTCCCGGGGTTCCTCGGGCTTGCTCGGCTTCCACCAGCCCGGATCGGCGGCGTTATACGAGCCGATCAGCGTTTCAAGCTCGGTCACATCCCGGGTCCGCAGGACCTTTTCCACGTTTTCAAGGCGCATGAGCCGCTCGCCCGCAGCCTCGAGCTCGCCCTGCATGGCCAGGGCCCGTCTGGCCAGAACCACGTTGTCCTGGCGCAAATGGTAGGCCACGGCCACGGCCGCGCCGAGAAGCAGGAGAAGAAGCAGCGGCCCGAGCCACAAGGCCCGCATGAGGCCGGTCGAAATCCGCAGCCGCCGGACGCTGGCCGCGTCGCGCAGGATGAGGATGTCGACCTTGCCGCCGGCCGCCATTTACAGCCGGCTCCATTTTTCTTCGACAATGGCGAACCCGTTGCCGGCCGGCGCGAGATAGAGCGTTTTGACCCCCCGGTCCGACCCGCCGTCCCGGCTCTCGTAGTCCTGGACGCAGGTGACCACGAAGCCGTCCTTGCGGGGCTTGATCCTGACGTCGGACAGGGCCACCCGCTTGGGGGCCTTGTCCTTCCACAGGCCGGCCTTCTGGTCGCGGATGGCTTCCCGGCCGCGCTCGGTGCCCTGGACGGCCTTTTCGGCGTAAAATCCGGCGTAGTCGCCAAGCCGCCCGCTTTCCCAGGCGGTCCGCCAGGCCTCGACCAGAGCCGCGACCTCGGCCGTGCGGTCGGCCTTGGCCGGAGCCTTGGCGGCCGGGGCCGGAGCGGGTGTGGCGGTCGGAGCCTCGGCAGAAGCCGCCGCAGCCTGGACCGGCTGGGCAGCCGGGGATGGCGTCGTCGCGGGTGCAGCCGGGGCGGCAGCCAGGGCCTTGCTTTCCGGCTGGGCCGCGGGGACAGCCGGGGTCGCCGCTGCGCCGACCGGCGCGGACGGGGCCGAAGCGGCGGCAAGCCGGGCCTCGTCGGGCCGGTTCCGGGACCACCGTTCCTTGGCGATGAGCAGTTTCCGACCGGACGGCACCAGGGACAGGATCTTATACCCCTGGCTCGGCCGGCCGCCCTTGCCCTGGTAGTCCTCGGCGCAGACCACGGCGAAGCCGTCGCCGTCGGCCACGATGGACACGACCTCGATGCCGACGCGGCCGGGTTCGCGGCCGCGCCACACCCCCGCTTTCTGGCGGCGGATGGCGTCCTTGCCGCGCAGGTCGCCCTGGCGCGCGCCGTCGGCGTAATAGGCCATGTAGTCGTCGAGGCGGCCCTTTTCCCAGGCCGTCCGCCACCCTTCCATGAGGGCCGCGATCTCGGCCGCCCGCTCGGGCGCGACCGGAGCCGCCTTGGCCGACGCGGCTGGCGCGGCGGTCGCCGGCCCGGCCGCGACAACGGCGGGTTGCGCCGCCGGGGCCGGCGGCGGCGCGGGAGCCTGGACCGCCACGGCCGGAATCGGGGCAACCGGGGCTGCGGGCGCGGCCGGGGCCACGGCGACAGCGGCGACGACGGCGGGAACTGCGGGAACGGGCGGGGCCACGGCCAGGGCGGCCGGAACCGGCGGCGGGGGCGCCGGGGTCATGGCGTCCGTGGCAAAGGGCGACACCCCGGGCCGGACCGCGCCGGTCTGGGCCACTTCCAGGATGGCCTGGTCCTCGGGCGTCGGCTGGGGCTTGAGATGGAGCGTGTGGAACGCCTTCTGGGCCACCTTCTCCATGGCCGCCTGCTGGGCGCTGACGAGCTGGCGGACCTGCACCTCCTCCTCGCTCGGGCTGTCCGGCCGCCGGGTATCGGCTTCCTTCTCGTCGGGCGAGGCGGCCTTGCCGGCCCTGACCCCGCCCTTGTCGGCCAGGGTCACCGGCATCTCCTCGTATTCCATGCCGATGATGCGAAAACGCCCGTCCGCCGCCCGCTGCCAGTAGAGGCGCTTGACGCCCTGGGAAATGAGTGTGGGCGACCGGTAGACCTGGACGAAATAGGTCACCCAATAGTCCGGCCCGGCCAGGGCCCGGATGTCGGAAAGGGTCACCTGGATCCAGGGCAGGGCCTTGAACAGCCGCTCCTTGTGGCTTTTGAAGGAGGCAAACGGCTGGCCCTCGGTGATGGCGAACTTCTCGGGGTCGTGGAAATCGAAAAAGGCTGGGGACTTGTCCTGCCAGGCCTTGCCCCAGGCCACGGTGGCGGCCACCACGTCCCGGGCCTCGTCCCGGAGCCTGGCCGTGTCCTCGCCGCCCAGGCGAACCTCGTCGGCGATGACCACCGGCATGCCCTCGGCCAGCTCCGGGTCCACCCGGTGGATGTCCGGGGTGCTTAAGGCCACGCAGCCCTGGGTCTCGTAGGGGATGATGGCGTGGCCCCGGCCGTGGATCCAGATGCCGTGGCCCGACTTGCGGCGCACCACGTCGGCCGGGTTGGGGAAATTGAGCGGAAAGGCCAAGTCCCCGTAGAGCTCGTAATTGAGGCCGGCGGTCTTGCGCCGGGTGATGAAATAGACCCCTTCCGGCGTCTTGAGGTCGCCTTCCTTGAACTTGTCGCCAAGCTCCTGGCCCGTGGCGCAGGGGATGGCCGCAAGGAGCCGCAGCGGGCTCTGGCGGGACAGCAGGGCAAAGGACTGGGCCTTTTTGTCCACAGCCACGAACCGGGACGGCGACGCCTCCATGTCCACGATGTCCGCCGTCCATTCCCCGGCCGCCCATCGGCAGGGCAATACAAGCAGAAAACAGGCGAGGGCGAGGACACGGCCGGTTCGTTTCATGCAGTCTCGCGTCAGGATGCCGGTTGCGGGTTGGCGGCGGCAAGGAGCGCGTCGCGGGTGAAGACCGAGAGAAGCGGAAACCCGCGCTCGGCCAGCCGTTCGGCCCCGCCTTCCTTGCGGTCGAGGACCGTGACCACGGCCCCGACCACGAGTCCGGCCGCCTCGACCCGGTCGATGACGGTCAAGAGCGTGCCGCCGGTGGTCACCACGTCTTCAAGGAGAGCCACCCGGTCCCCGGGCTGGAAATTGGAAAGCCCTTCCAGAAACTGGTTGGTGCCGTGGCCCTTGGCGGCCTTGCGCACGATGAAGGCCGGCATGGGACGGTTTCGCAGGTACGAGGCTATGCTGACGGCCGTGACCAGGGGATCGGCCCCAAGGGTCATGCCGCCGACGCCGACGATGTCGGCCGGCAGCAGGTCGAAAAGGAGGTTGCCGATCAGCCAGGCCCCTTCCGGATAAAGCGCCGTCTGCTTGCAGTCGAAATAGTAATCGCTCTTGCGTCCCGAGGTCAGGGTCACCTCGCCGGCACGGTAGGATTTTTCAAGAAGCAGGCTGGCCAAACGGCCACGCATCGCCCCGGCGTCCAAACGGTCGCTTGCGCACGACATGAGAATCCCCATCGAGCCTATTTGCCTTCTGGCATACAAAAGGCCGGCTGCTTTGAAAAGTGTTTCGATGGGCCTCCCCCGGCCGGACCGCAAAAAAGGAGGCCCTCCGCGTCCCTCGGTCAGGCGGCCCCGTCGGCGGCCTGGCCGAAGACCCGGGAGAAGATCAGGTCCTCGTGCTCGAGGTAGTAGGACGGGTCAAAAATGGCGGAAAGGACCTCGGAGCCCAGCTTTTCCGTGATGGCCGGGTCGGCGCGGACCGCGTCGGGGAAGGATCTCTTCCCGGCCCAGCAGGCCATGGCCACGGCCTGGACCGTCTCGTAGGCCTTCTGCCTTTCCATGCCCGCGTCGATGAGGGCCAGGAGCACCCGCTGGGAATAGAAAAGTCCATAGGAGGCCATCATGTTACGGGCCATGTTGTCCGGGTTGACCTGCAGGTTGGCCAGGATGCCGGCCAGCCGGGCCACGATGTAATCGGCGAGGATGGTGGAGTCGGGCATGATCACCCGCTCGACCGAAGAGTGCGAGATGTCGCGCTCGTGCCAAAGGGGCATGTTTTCCATGGAAGCCAGCGCGTTGGTCCGCACCAGGCGCGAGAGGCCGCAGATGTTCTCGGCCGAAATCGGATTCTTCTTGTGCGGCATGGCCGAGGAGCCCTTCTGGCCCTTGGCGAAGCCTTCCTCGGCCTCGAGGACTTCCGTGCGCTGCAGGTGGCGCAGTTCCGTGGCCATCCGCTCCACCCCGCCGGCGAGCAAGGCCAGGGAGGTGAAAAAAGCGGCGTGCCGGTCGCGCTGCACGATCTGGGTGGAAATGGGGTCCACGGCCAGGCCCAGGCGGGCCAGGGCGATGGATTCGACCCGGGGGTCGAGGTGGGCGTAGCCGCCAACCGCGCCCGAGATCTTGCCGACCTTGACGTCGGAGAGGGCCCTCGCCACCCGGGCGCGGTGGCGGGAGAACTCGGCGTAAAAGGAGGCCATCTTCATGCCGAAGCTCAAGGGTTCTGCATGGATGCCGTGGGTGCGGCCCATCATGAGCTGGCCCTTGAACCGCATGGCCAGGTCCTTGATGACGGTAAGCAGGTGGTCGATGCCGGCCAGGATCAGGTCCCCGGCCCGGCCGAGCAGCAGGCCGTTTGCCGTGTCCACGATGTCGGAGGAGGTGCAGCCGAGGTGGATGTAGCGGGCGGACGGGCCCACCTGCTCCTCCACGGCGGTCAGGAAGGCGATGACGTCGTGGCGGGTCACTTCCTCGATTTCGAGGATCCGGGCCACGTTGAAGCCGGCCTGTTCGCGGATGACGGCCATGTCCTCGGCCGGGATGCGGCCAAGCTCGGTCCAGGCCTCGCACACGGCCAGTTCCACTTCGAGCCAGGCCCTGAACTTGTTTTCCAGGGACCACAGTTCGCCCATGGCCTTCCTGGTGTAACGGTCGATCATGCGCCCTCCTTGGCGGTCGCGGCGGGGGTGTCACCCGCGTCTTCCGGTTCGTCCGGGTCCGTTGCGGCCAGGGGCACGGACGGATCGCGGGCGAGCTTTGGCACCGGGACCTCGGTCCCCTTGATGGTGCCGTTGCCGTCTTTCTTGAACTGGCCCGGCCGGCGCTTGACGTAGTCCGTGGCGTAAAAGCCGCTGCCCTTCAAGGCAAACGACGACAGGGAAACGATGCGCGGCGAGGGCCGGGAACAGGACGGGCAGTCGGCCGGACCGTCGTCACCGGCCCGGCGCAGCTCCTCGAAGACCCGGTCGCAGGCGGGACAGCGGTATTCGTACAAGGGCATGGAAGGCCCTCCGTAGGGTCGTGCGAAAGCCCGGGCAAGGTCCACCCCCTGCCCGGTCTCGCAAATACGCGGCAAAACGGAAATGCCGCCGGGCCGCCCGGGGTCCCTGCGGGGCCGGGGCGGCGCGTGGCGAACTTTCGAAAAAAACCGGGGTCCGACGCCCGAAGGCCTGCCTAGGCCTTTTTGGCGGCAATGGCCTGCCGGACGCGCTCTTTGAGGCGCTCCTTGCGGCGTTTGCGGCGGCGGTCCAGTTCCTTGTGGCGCTCGTGCTTCTTGTGCTTGGCCATGGTATATCCTCCTGTCAGATGAAAGAACCCGATGCCGTAGCCGAAGACGGGAAATTTGTAAAGCCGGGATGTGCGGCGGCGGCCCCCGGAAAGGCCGGAGAGACCGGGGCCGCGCCCCGGACCGGGCCAGTGGAAAAGCCTCCCCCGGTGCCGTTTGAGAAGGAGGCCGAAAACCGAATAGTCACGGTCCCGGAAGGGCCGGCTCCGACGCAGCCGTTTCCCGCACGGCTCCGAGAAGCAGTGCGACGCAGGCCGCGACGCTGCGGCCAGCCGTGTCGATCGTCAGATGGCGCCGGTCCCAGGGATGGTAGTCGCGCCCGATCACCGCTTGCCAGTCGGGAAGAACAAGGCCGGGCACCTCGCCTGTCCGGGTTTCGATGCGCCGCCGATGTTCTTCGATGTCCGAGCAGAGCGTTTCCACCTCAAGGACTTGGGCGCCCGCTCGCAGTCCGGTTTCTCTCCAAGCGTTTCGCGTCAGCAGCCAAGGATTGACGGAGTCGCCGATCACGTCGCGGCCCAGATGGAGATTGTCCTGTGCCACGGCGTAGGCTGCGCGGTACCCGGCATCGTTCATATTCCCGGGCACAACGCCGGAATCCCGAAGGGCTTGCTCGATCGAGTCGATACGCAGCCACACCGCCCCGCTTGCCCTGGCCAATTCCCGAGCGATCGACGATTTGCCGGTTCCAGGCAGTCCGGAAAGAACGATGAGCGTGGCCACGTCCCGACCTCTACGGCCTCAGGCCGATTCGATGGGCTCCACCGGCTCGGTCAGAAGGAACTTGCCCGCCTCGATCCGCTCCTTGAGCTTGGTCGCCACTTCGAGCGACATGGCCAGGCTGGTCATGGGCACGGCCTGGGTCGGCTTCCCGTTGATGACCACCTCGCCCGAGCGGCACTCGGCGTAGGTGACGTAGCCCAAGGTCCTGGCGATGCCGTTGGGGTAGTCGTGGCCATAGTCCTTGACCGGCATCTGGATGTCGGCGTCGGACACGCCCGTGAAAAAGGCCATGTCCTCGTTTAGAATCGGAATGGGAATGCCGATGCCGACGGCCAGGGACACGCCGTAGCCGAGGATGGACACGGCCCGGACGTAGCGGGGGTCCATGCCCTTCATATCGCCCTTGACCATGAGGGTGCCCGCGGCGGACAGCGGAATGCCGCGCTCGTTGCGCTTGGGCCTCGGATCGTGCTGGGTGCCGGCCCCGATGACGTAGCCCGTGCCGCCGCCCAGAAAGATGCGGGTGCCAAGGCCGATGGTCTTCAAGTAGGGGTCGTTGAAAAGCGGGGACAGCTCGCCGGCCGTGGCGAAATTGGCGTTTCGGGCGTTGGGCTTGAGCGGACCCATGTAGGTATAGACGATGCGGCTGGTCAGGTTCACGGCCACATTGTAGTTCTGGTAGCAGTTGCGCGGATTTAAAAGCGCGGCGTACTTGAGGTCGGCCAGCGTCACGTCCTTTTCCAGCGAGCGGCGCGGATAACAGTCCGTGCCGTAGGCCTCGCACCAGAGCTTGACCGACTTGCCGCGAAGGAGATCCTCGATGACGTGGGCCCCGCCGTACTTGAACCGGCCCGGATGGATCTTGTTGAGGGGATCGTCCTTGGGCAGTTCGGTGGCCCCGACATAGGCGTCGACGGCGGCCAGGCCGGCGTGGGCCGGGATGCCCCCGATCCGGACCTTCTGGGCCTTCATGACCGGCGGCTCCTGGCCGAAATTGAAAAGCATGCCCGACGAACACATGGGAGAGAACGTGCCCGTGGCCACCACGTCCACTTCCCTGGCCGCCTTGACCTTGCCCAGGCGCCTGACCGCATCGACCATCTCGGCGGCCGTCAGGACCACGGCCTTGCCCTTTTCGATGCGTTTGTTGATCTCAGCGACGGTTTTTTTCACCTCATGGGTCATCCCGGCTCTCCCTTCGGCCAGGCCTTGGGGCCCGGCAGGGGCTTTTCTTGGCCCATTTCGGGCGCAATGGCAACATGGCCGGCCGCCCCTTGGCTTCGGAGAGAAAACAGGCTACACTGATCTTTCCTCGCGACCTTGGGAGGGGTCGGAGGCGATTTTCCCAACCCAATAATATGCTTGAAAAAATTTCAGCGGACCGATGAAGACCGCGCCCCCGAACGCATCCGGTGACGGCGTGCTCAAGGAAGATTTCCGCCAGCATCTGTCGCGCACCTGTCCGGAACAGGATCTGCGCCGCTGGTTCGATCCGCTGGACCTCACGGTCAGCGAATCGGACCAGTCTTTTTGCGTCCGCTTTCCCCATGCCTATTTCGCCGCCTGGTTCGAAACCTCGGTCAAGGAACTTTTCGAGAAGCAGGCCAGCCAGTTTCTCGGGCCCGGCTACGCGGTCCGCTACCAGACGCCCTGCCGCGGCAACGGCCACACGCCGCTCCCGCAGCTCGGCGCTCCCCGGGTCACGGACTTTCCCTTCGGCCACCGCTTCACCTTCGAGACCTTCCTGGCCAACGAGAAAAACCGCTTTCCCCTGGCCCTGGCCCGGGAAGTGGCCCGGGGCCGCGAGGTCCGCTACAACCCGTTTCTGGTCTGCGGCCCGTCCGGCTCGGGCAAGACCCACCTCTTGCGGGCCATGGCCAACGCCGTGGCCCGGTCGCAAGCCGGGGCCTCGGTCTTTTTCGGGTCCGTCGACGACCTGCAAAACCGCTACGCCACGTCCCAGAGCCGCCACGAGATCCGGTCCGAGGTGGCGGCCCACGACTGGCTTTTCATCGACGAACTGACCGATATCCAGCGGGCCCCGGACCTGGAGCAGGAGCTGATCTTCCTGTTCAACGCCTTCCACGACGCCGGCAAGCAGATGGTTTTTTCGAGCCGCGAGCGGACCGCCTCGTGCGACTTTTTCGATCCCACCTTCAAGTCGCGCCTGGAATGGGGCCTTATGGTCCACGTCAAGCCGCCGGACCTCGACGTCCGGATCGCCAGCGTCGAGGCGGCCAACCGCGACAAGCGCCTGGGGCTCTCCCGCGAGCAGGTCCTGACGCTGGCCAGCCGGTTCGAGGGCTTTCGCCAGCTCGAAGGCGTGCTCCTGCGCATCGAGGCCTTTCGCCGCCACGCCGGCCAGGAGCTGACCGAGGCGGAATTCTCCCGCCACATCCGCCTGTCGGTCGACCGCAAGTCCCCGGAGCTTTCGCCCGAGCGGATCCTCACGGTCTGCGCCGAGCACTTCGGCCTGACCGTGGCCGCCATCATCGGCCAGAGCCGGCGCCGGGAGCTGGTCTTCGCCCGGCAGGCGGCCATGGCCCTTTGCCGTACGCTCCTTGGCATGTCCTACCCGGCCCTCGGCAAGGTCTTCGGCGGCAAGGACCACAGCACGGTCCTCTATTCGATCAGAAAGTTTCAGCAAATCCAGGATGATGACAGAGATACGAAAATTTTGTTCCGCCAGTTGGCCAAAAAGTGCCGCCAGGGAGGCCCGGCGTGACCGTTGTTCCTTGCGCCGTTCCCGGCCGACGCCTGGCCGCTCCCGGGCCCACCCTTTCTTTTCGAAAGAAATCCGGTAACTTGGAGACAAACGGAACAAACGGACCGTCCCTACTACTCCAACAAGTTCATTTCCCTTTTCTAGATACAAGAAGGCGTTCGCATCGCGACCGCCAAGGAGACGCCCATGCAGCTTAAGGTCTTTCGCAACGATATCATCGACGGCCTGCAGAAATCCTCGGGCATCATCCCGGCCAAGACCGGGGCCGCCTTTCTGCGCACCATCTGGCTGGAGGCCGTTGACGGGGTGCTGCGCATCCTGTCCACGGATTCGAGCCTGGAGTTCACCGGCCAGTACACGGCCAAGGTGACGGAAGCGGGCCTTTGCGGCGTGCAGGGCAAGAGCTTTTTCGAACTGGTCCGCAGGCTGCCTCCGGGCGAGATCGGCCTGACCCTGGACGCCGCCTCGGGCAACCTGCTCATCAAGCAGGGCTCCCGGCGCTACAAGCTGCCGGTCTCGGACCGCAACTGGTTCCAGAACTTCTCGCCCTTCCCCGAGGGGGCGGCCGTCACCTGGTCCGGGGACTTCCTCCAGGAGCTCATCGACCGGGTGGCCTATTGCATCTCCGACGAGGACACCATGGAGGCCATGGCCTGCATGTTCTTGAAGCCGGCCGAGGCGGCCAAGGTCGAGGTCTGCGGCTTAAACGGCCACCAGTTCTCCCTGGTAGCCTTTTTAAACGACGACATCCACGCCATGCTGCCGCCGGAAGGGATCCTCATCCAGAAAAAATACGTGGCCGAACTCAAGCGCTGGCTGACCGCCGACGAGATCGAGCTGGCCATCAGCCAGAAACGGCTTTTCTTCCGCACCCAGGAAAAGGACGAGACGTCCGCCAAGGTCGAAACCTTCAGCCTGCCTTTAAGCTACTACCAGTATCCGGACTACAACACCTTCGTGTCCAAGCTGGCCACCGACGGCGTCTCGACCCTGACCATCGACCGCCTGGAACTCGTTGACGCCCTGGAACGGGTGGCTATTTTCAATACCGACAACAACCGTTGCGCCTCGTTCCTTTTCGACGGACCCGGCGAGTTGTCGCTTCGCAGCCAGGGCCAGGAAGCCGGCGAGGCCAGCGAGACCCTGGAATGCGCCTTCACGGGGAGCCTCGATAAGGTGGCCTTCCCGACCAAAGACATCATCGACATTCTCGGGCATTTCCACTCCCCCAAGGTCACCCTGACCCTGACCGGGGCCGAGGGGCCGTGCGGCATCGCCGGCGAGGAAGACGCCGACAGCCTGGTCATCATCATGCCCATGAAGATCGTGGAAGAGACGTACTATAGCGAGGAAGACATCGCATGAGTGAAGAGAAGAAGACAGCCCCCCAGGCCTACGACGCCAGTTCCATCACCGTCCTCGAGGGCCTCTCGGCCGTGCGCAAGCGCCCGGCCATGTATATCGGCTCCACGGACATCCGGGGCCTGCACCACCTCGTCTACGAGGTCGTGGACAACTCCATCGACGAGGCCATGGCCGGCTACTGCGACCGCATAAACGTGGCCGTCCACCTCGATGGCTCGGTGACGGTCTCGGACAACGGCCGGGGCATCCCGGTCGACATGCACCCCAAGGAGCACCGGCCGGCCGTGGAAGTGGTCATGACCGTGCTCCACGCCGGCGGCAAGTTCGACAACGACACCTACAAGGTCTCCGGCGGCCTGCACGGCGTCGGCGTGTCGGTGGTCAACGCCCTGTCGGAATATCTGGAAGTGACGGTCCGGCGCAACGGCAAGAAGTACCAGCAGCGCTACGAGCGCGGCGTGCCCGTGACCCAGGTGACCGTGATCGGCGAGGCCGAAAACACCGGCACCACCATCCGCTTCAAGCCCGACGAGGAGATCTTCGAGACCAACCAGTTCTCCCACGAGACCCTGGCCAAACGGTTCGAGGAACTGGCCTACCTGAATCGCGGCCTGGAGATCGATTTCCGCGACGACCGGACCAGCGAGCGCGTCACCTACCGGTTCGACGGCGGCATCAAGCGGTTCGTGGCCGATTTGAACGCCGGCGAGCCGGTCATCCACGACATCATCGAGGGCCTGGCCGAGATGGACGGCGTGGTGGTGGACTTCGCCCTCCAGTACAACGCCAATTACAAGGAAGAAGTCTACACCTTCGCCAACAACATCCGCACCCGCGAAGGCGGCACCCACCTGGCCGGGTTCAAGACCGCGCTGACCCGGGGGATCAACACCTATATCGAAAAAGCGGATATCCCCAAAAAATTCAAGCAGAAACTGACCGGAGACGACGTGCGCGAGGGACTGACCGCCGTCATCTCGGTCAAGCTTCCCAATCCCCAGTTCGAGGGCCAGACCAAGACCAAGCTCGGCAACTCCGAAGTGGTCGGCATCGTGTCCAAGATCGTCTTCGAGGCCATAAACGTCCATTTCGAGGAAAACCCCAAGGACGCCAAGGCCATCGTGGAAAAGGCCGTGGACGCGGCCCGGGCCCGGGAAGCGGCCAGGAAGGCCAAGGAGCTGGTGCGCCGCAAGGGCGCCCTGTCCGACCATTCGCTCCCCGGCAAGCTGGCCGACTGCCAGAGCAAGAACCCCGAGGAATCGGAACTCTACATCGTCGAGGGCGACTCGGCCGGCGGCTCGGCCAAGCAGGGGCGCGATCCGCGCTTCCAGGCCATCCTGCCCCTTCGCGGCAAGATATTAAACGTCGAGCGGACCCGCACCGACAAGATGCTCGGCAACAAGGAAATCCGAAACCTGATTACGGCCATGGGCCCGACCCCGAGCATGGGCGACGACGAGAGCGAGGAAAAGGACAACGAGAACTACGCCCGCCTTCGCTACCACAAGATCGTCATCATGACCGACGCCGACGTGGACGGGGCCCACATCCGCACGCTCCTCTTGACCTTTTTCTACCGGCGCTACGAGCGGCTGATCCAGAGCGGCTACATCTATATCGCCCAGCCGCCGCTCTACCGGGTCTTCAAGGGCGATTTCGAACGGTTCATCAAGGACGACGAGGAGCTCTCCCAGTTCCTGCTCGGCCGCATCGGCCAGGACGTGACCGTGGCCTCGGGCGAGAAGCGTTTTGCCGGCGCGGACCTGACCGGGCTTTTGGAGCGCATCCACTTCCTCGAGGCCCGCATCCACGAGGCCGCCACCTACGGCCTGCCGGACGATCTCCTTTTGGCCCTTCTCGGCTACGACAAGCTCGCGCCGTCGGATTTCGCCGCCGAGGCCCTGCCCCAGGGCCTGCCGGCCTATCTGCGGGAAAAGGGCTACGCGCTCGAGATCGAATCCGAGGAGATCGACGACGAGAAGCGGCTCTACGCCGTCTTTATAAGCGCCAACCAGGCCCGGCACCGGATCGCAGTGGAGTTTTTCAGCTCCAAGATCTACCGCCGGGCCCACGAGACCTACGGCCAGCTCCTGGCCGACTGTCCGGAGCTGCCGCTTTCCATCGAGCGCAAGGAGGAGTCCCGGGCGGTGGCCGGCTTCTTCGACCTGTACAAGGCGCTCATGGACGATGCCTTAAAGGGCGTGAACATCCAGCGCTACAAAGGTCTTGGCGAAATGAACCCCGAGCAGCTCTGGGAAACCACCATGAACCCGGAGAAGCGCAGCTTCCTCCAGGTTTCCATCGAGGACGCCGGCGAGGCCAACGACATCTTCTCCCAGCTCATGGGCGAGAAGGTCGAAGGCCGCCGCGACTTCATCGAGCGCAATGCGTTGTCGGTCAGAGAGCTGGATATATAAAAGAGAGAAGAGAATCGGGGGGAAACCTTTCTCGGAGAAAGGTTCTTCCCCCGAACCCCCTTTCCAAAGACTTTTAAAGGGGGTCGGCGTGTCCGTGCGCTTGGCGAAAACAAGCGCCAAATGCACGCCGCAAGCCGCAGGATACCCATGGCACCCCCTCTCCGGGGGGTCCGGGGGGGATGATCCCCCCCGGCGGGGTCCGGGGCAGAGCCCCGGCCGCCGGAGGCATATCTCCATTGGAGCGTACAGTGAGCGAGCAGATCAATATCGAGGAAGAGCTCAAGAAGTCCTACCTGGAATATTCCTTGAGCGTTATTATCGGCCGGGCCATTCCGGACGTGCGCGACGGGCTCAAACCCGTGCACCGGCGCATCCTTTTCGCCATGCACGAGCTGTCGAACAGCTACAACCGGCCGTATAAGAAGTCCGCCCGCGTGGTCGGCGACGTCATCGGTAAATACCACCCCCACGGCGACCAGTCCGTGTACGACGCCCTGGTCCGCATGGCCCAGAACTTCTCCATGCGCGACCCCATCGTGGACGGCCAGGGCAACTTCGGCTCCATCGACGGCGACGCGGCCGCGGCCATGCGGTACACCGAAGTCCGCATGTCCCGGCTGGCCGGCGAGTTTCTGGCCGACATCGAGAAGGAGACGGTCGGCTTCCGGCCCAACTACGACAACTCGCTGCAGGAACCGGAAGTTCTGCCGACCAAGGTGCCGAACCTGCTTTTAAACGGTTCGTCCGGCATCGCCGTCGGCATGGCCACAAACATCCCGCCGCACAACCTCGGCGAGCTGTGCGACGGCCTGCTCCACCAGCTGGACAACCCCGGCTGCGACATCAAGGAAATCATAACGCTGATCCACGGGCCCGACTTCCCGACCGGCGCCTCCATCTACGGCGGACGGGGCCTCTACGACGCCTACACCACCGGCCGCGGCAGCATCAAGATCCGGGGCCGGGTCGAGGTCGAGGAGCGCAAGAAGGACTACCAGTCCCTGGTCATCCGCGAGATCCCCTATGCCCTCAACAAGTCCTCGCTGGTGGAAAAGATCGCGGCGCTCATAAACGACCACCGCATCGAGGGCGTCTCGGACCTGCGCGACGAATCCGACCGCAAGGGCATCCGCATCGTCCTGGATCTCAAAAAGGGCGTGATCGCGGACATCATCACCAACGCCCTCTACAAGTACACGCCCCTTGAGACCTCCTTTGGCATCAACATGATGGTGGTGGCCGACAACCGGCCGGCCACGCTCAACATCCAGCAGATGCTCGAGCACTTCCTGGCCCACCGCCGGGAGGTGATCCTGCGGCGCACGGCCTATGACCTGCGAAAGTCCGAGGAGCGGGCCCACATCCTTGAGGGGCTTCGCATCGCGCTGGATAACATCGACGAGGTGGTGGCCATCATCCGGGCCTCGAAAAACGCGGTCGAGGCCAGAGAGAACCTGATGGAGCGCTTCGGCCTGTCCGAGCGGCAGGCGCAAGCCATCCTCGACATGCGCCTGCAGCGCCTGACCAACCTCGAGCGCCAAAAGCTGATCGACGAGTACAACGAGCTCATCAGGCTCATCGAATACCTGCGCAGCATCCTCAATAACGATGAGGTCCTCCGGGGCGTCATCCGCGACGAGATAAAAGAGATCCAGGACCGCTACGCCACGCCGCGAAAGACCGAGGTCCTCGAAGACCTGGAAGGCATCAACATCCTCGACCTCATTCCGGACGAGGACGTGGTCATCACGCTTTCGAGGCGCGGCTACATCAAGCGGACCAAGATCGACAACTACCAGCAGCAGAAACGCGGCGGCAAGGGCGTGGCCGGCGTGTCCACCTCGGCCGACGACTTCGTCCAGTCGTTTTGCGCCACCACCAACCACCAGCAGCTGCTCCTCTTCACCAATCTCGGCCGCATGTTCATGCTGCCGGTGCACCAGATCCCGGAAGGCCAGCGTACGGCCAAGGGCGCCCATATCGCCAACCTCCTGCCCATGGACAAGGAGGAGTTCGTGGCCACGGCGCTGGCCATCCGCGAGTTCTCCTCGGAGCGCTATTTCCTCTTTGTCACCAAGCGCGGCATGGTCAAGCGGTCCTGCACCGAGCTTTACAAGAACTGCCGCAGCACGGGCATCATCGCCGTGTCCCTGAAAGAAGGCGACGAGCTCCTGACGGTCAAGGAGATCGACGACAACGCCGAAGTGCTGCTCGCCACCCAGCAGGGCCTGTCCAACCGGTTCCACATCTCGGGCATCCGGCCGACGGGCCGGGGCGCCGCCGGCGTCAAGGGCATCGCGCTCAAGGGGGCCGACCGGGTGGCCGCCGGGGTCATCATGACCGGCAACGGCCGAAACGAGGTCCTGACCGTCTCGGCCAACGGCTACGGCAAGCGGACCTCCATCGAGCACTATCCCCTGCGCAACCGGGGGGGCTCTGGCGTCATCAACATGCGCGTGACCCCGAAGACCGGGCAGGTCATTGGCGCGGTCATGGTCCTGCCGGAAGACGACCTGCTCCTTTTGACCTCGGCCAACAAGATCATCCGGCTCTCGGTCTCGGGCATCAGTTCCGTCGGCCGGGCGACCCAGGGCGTCATGCTCGTGCGCATGGAAAACGACGACACCGTGACGGGCTTCGATCTGGTCGATCCCAACGATCCCACCCAGTGCGAAACCCTGGGCTAGCCGCCTTCCTGTGGTTGGCGGGCCTGGCCGTGCTGCTGCTCGGCCAGGCCGCCTGCCACCCCTCCCCGCCGGATCCCGAGGCCGGCGTCCTCGAAGCCGGCAGGAGCGCTTTTTTGTCCGGCAACTACCGGCGGGCCGAGGAAACCTACCAGTATTACCTGCAGGCCTTCCCCCACGGCGCCGAGCGCCTGGAGGCCTGGCTGCGGCTGGCCGACATCAGCCAGGACCTTCTCGATTCCCCGGAGCAGGCCGCGACCCTCCTGGAGGCCGCCCTCCTCGAATACGGCCGCGATCCCGAGGCGGCGCCGGCCCTCCTTAACCGGGCCGGTACCCTGCGCCAGCGGCTGCGGGAATACGACAAGGCGGCCGCACACTACGGTTCCCTCCTCTCCCTGCCGGGCCTGCCGTCGGCCGACCGGGCCGAGGCCTGCCGCCGGCTGGCCCGGGTCCGGTTCCTGGCCCGCGACCCGGCCGGGGCCGAACAGGCCTATGCGGCCTGCCGCCCGGCCCTTCCGGGCGGCGACGACCGGGCACGGCTGGACATGGCCCAGGCCGACCTGCTCCTGCGCCTGGAAAAGGCCCCCCAGGCCGAGACCCTCCTGGCCGAGGTTTGGGGGGATGCGGCCGTCTCCCCGGCCGTGCGGGCCGAGGCCGGCTTTCGACTCGGCCAGGGGTACGAGGCCCGGGGCGAGAAGGACAAGGCCCGGACCCTCTACGAAAACATCCGCGACACCTTCCCCAACCCCCTGGTGGTCGATCAAAGACTCGGGTATCTCCGGCGGTGAAGCTGGCGCCTGCATGGGCGAACCTGTTTTTGGGGGATGAAACGGCGGTCATGGTGCTGGACCTCTTGCGGAAAAAGAAGTCCTCCAAGGAGGAAGAACTGGAGCGCCGGCGCAATGCCGGCATTCTCGACTTCGCCATGGTCCAGCGGGCCAAGGTCCACATCAAGTTCGACCAGGCGGCCACCGGCATCACCGGCGTGACCGGCACCATCATGGCCGTCAATGACGCCGGCCTGGTCCTCGAACTGAGCGGCCTCTCCAGCCTGCCGCAGCGGTTCGTGGGCCAGAAGATCGTCTGCTTCATGAAGGTCGTGGAGCGCGAGGACCGGCACCGGGAGATCTTCTACACCTTCGACACCACCATCCTGCGCGTGCGGCAGCAGCCGGACCGGCTGCCCCAGGCGGCCGTGGCCTTCCCCCGGTCCCTGCAAGGGGCCCAGCGGCGAAAAAGCCTGCGCATGAAGCCGGATCTCGGCCAGTTCTCCCACATCGCGGCCTGGAAATACGAGGCCAGCGGCGGATTCGACATGGCCAAGCCCACGGTCTCCCACAGCCATTTCAAAACCAGCCTGGCCCAGCTTGAAAACATCTCGGCCGGCGGCCTGCGCCTCCTGCTCCGCCGGGCCCTGGTCAAGGAACAGGGGCTCGCCCCGGAGCGCGGCGACCGGTTCATCCTCTTTTTCACCTTTGCCGAAGCCGCCCCCAAGCTGCGCGACGAGTACTGGATCATCTGCAAGATCAACAACGCCCGGCGCGATCCGGTGTCCGGCGACGTGACCCTCGGCATGGAATTCATTGCCCACGGCGTGCGCCAGGAGGAGTCCGGCAAGGTGGAGTGGACCAAGATCGCGGACAACGTCATCGACGACATGGCCCAGCGCATCTACCAATGGCACGTGACCCTCTACCGCGACCGGGGCCTGTCCGGCTAAGCGCCGTCCCCTTTTCCAATCCCGACTATCCCGTCCGCCATCCTCCTCCCCGTGGCCGGGCTTTACGGCCCGAACCGTTGTGCCGTATACCATGCCAGTTCCGGCAAGCCCTATCTCCAGAGAAAAAGCGGACGCAACCGATGCAGACAACCCACATTGATTTTTCCGGCTACATGGGACGGCGCGTGCACCTCGGCGTCACCGGGTCCGTGGCCGCCTTCAAGGCCCTGCCGCTCCTGCGCCGGCTCCTGGCCACGGGCGCCTCGGTGGGCGTCACCCTGACCGAGGCGGCGGGCCGGTTCGTCACTCCGCTCTCCTTCGAGGCCCTGGGGGCCGATCCGGTCTACACCGACATGTTCTCCCCCGAGGCGGCCCAATTCGCCCACCTGGCTCCGGCCCAGGCCGCCGACGTCCTGGCCGTGGTTCCGGCCACGGCCGACGTGATGGCCCGGCTGGCCCACGGACTGGCCGGGGATCTGCTCGCCTGCCAGGCCCTGGCCTTCGAGGGCCCTCTCGTTGTCGCCCCGGCCATGAACCCCCGCCTGTGGCGGGCGGCCGCGACCAAGGCCAACTGGCAAACCCTCCTGTCGCGCGGCGTCATCGGCGTGGCCCCGGACTGCGGCGAAATGGCCTGCGGCGAGTCCGGCCAGGGGCGGCTGGCTCCCGAGGAGGCGATTTTCGCCGCCATCCTGAAGGCCCTGACGCCCCAGGATCTGGCCGGCAAGCGGGTGCTGGTCGGCCTTGGGCCCACCCGGGAATATTTCGACGCGGCCCGGTTTTGGTCCAACCCCTCCACCGGCCGCATGGGGGCCTCGCTGGCCCTGGCCGCCTGGCTGCGCGGGGCCGCGGTGACGGTGGTCACGGGGCCTGTCTCCTGGTGGTACCCCGAAGACGTTGCCGTCGTGCCGGTCACCTCGGCCGCCCAGATGTACGAGGCCTGCCTGGAGGCCTGGACCGGCGGCTGCGACATCGGGGTCATGGCCGCGGCCGTGGCCGATTTTTCGCCCATCCCCCACCCCGGCGGCGGGAAGTTCAAAAAAAATGAGGCCAAGGACGGTTCGCCCGTGGTTTTTACGGCCACCCGTGATATCCTGGCCGCCATGGGAGCGAAAAAGACGCCTGGGCAGTATCTGGTCGGGTTTAGCGCCGAAACCGACAACCTCCTGGAAAACGCCCGGGGGAAGCTTGTCCGCAAGCGCTGCGATCTGATGATCGCCAACCCCATCGGCCGGGCCGACGCCGGTTTCGCCTCCCCGGGCAACGAGGCCCTGGCCCTCGCGGCCGACGGCCGGCAGGAGTCCTGGGGCAACATTCCGAAGACCGAGATGGCCTGGAAGATATGGGACTTCACGATTCGCTCCTGAACGTGCCCGAGCGCCTGCGCGTCTGGCAGCAGGCCGGGGTCCGCTACCTCTACTGCGATCCGGCCCGGCCGGCGGCCGCAGTCGGGCCGGATGCGCCCGGGGCCGAGGCGGCGGCCGAGGCCGTGGCCCAGGGGAGTCGGCCCGAGGCTCCCGAGGTTGCCGCCGCCCCGGACCTGCCGCCTGGGAAAGCCGCCCCACCCGCCCCGGATGTCCCGATCCTGGCCTCCATCCCCGACGATCCGTCCGCCTGGCCGGGGCCCTGGCCGGCCCTTTTCGCCAAGGCCCCGGCCGCGCCGCGCCTCGTGATCACCTATTCGGCCCTGGGCCAGGACCTGACCGGCCGGCCCGATCCCAGGCGGTCGAACCTCTGGCGGATGCTGATAAACGAACTGGGCCTGGCCGGCCGAAACGCCGTGGCCTTCTGGCCCGTGTCCCTGCCCGCAAGCGACGATCCCGGCCGGGACCGTGCTCTCTTCGTGGCCGGCTTGAAGCGTCTGTCGCCCCGGATGGTGGCCGTTTTCGGCGACGCTGCCGCGGAGTTGGTCCGGCCGTTCGAGGCGGCGCTTCCCGACATCGCCTTGGCCTTTTTTTCCGACCCGCGGCCGCTTTTGCGCGGCGACACGGAGGCATGGGACCATGTGCTGGCGGTTCTCGACCCGGTGCGGGATGCGTAAGGCCCTGGCGGCCCTGATGCTCTTTCTCCTGGCCACGGGCCTGGCCCTGCCGGCCGTGGCCCAGGCTCCGGACCAGAACCAGGCCAAACCCGTCACCGTTCTCGAAGCGACGCTTGCGGCCTCCATCTCCCTGGCCCAGGCCGACATGCTGGACGAGGCCCTGGAAAAAGCCGGCGCCGTGGGCGCCGACATCCTCCTCGTGCGCCTGGACACCCCCGGCGGCAGCATCGCCACCATGCGCCGGATGGTGGCCGCGATGTTAAACGCCCGGATCCCGGTCGTCCTGTGGGTGGCCCCGTCCGGGGCCCGGGCCGCCTCGGCCGGCGTCTTTCTTATGGCCGCGGCCACGGTCTCGGCCATGGCCCCCCAGACCACCATCGGCTCGGCCTCGCCCATCGGCCCGGGCGGCCAGGAACTGGACAAGACGGCCGCCAAAAAGACCCAAAACGACCTGGAGAGCCTGCTTCGCGGCGTCACCGCCCTTCGCGGCCGCAACACCGCCTGGTTTCGCAGCGCCGTGACCGAGGCGTCGAACCTGACGGCCGACGAGGCCGTGCGCGAACGGGTGGTGGACTACATCGCCGTCAGCCGCGAGGACCTTTTCGCCCAGATCGGCCGGCGCGGCCTGTCCCTTGGCGGCGTGGTCCGCCACTTCGACATCAAGGATGTCTCGTTTACGACCTTCGATCCCGGCCCGACCTACCGCTTCTTCTCCTGGCTCCTCGATCCCCAGATCGCCTACATGCTGCTCCTTCTGGGCGTGGCCGGCGTCTTTTTCGAACTGATCAGTCCGGGCGTCATCCTGCCGGGTGTGGTCGGCGGCCTTTCCCTGCTCCTGGCCCTCTACGCCCTGACGGTCCTGCCGACCAACGCCGCCGGCCTCTTGCTCCTCCTGTTCGGCGCCGGCCTTTTCGTGCTGGAGATCCACGTCACGAGCTACGGGCTTTTGAGCGTGGCCGGCGTGGCCTCCCTTTTCATCGGCTCGCTCCTGCTCTTTCGATCCGAGGGCCATGGCGGCCTGCCCCTGGACGTCATCCTGCCGACCGTCATCGGCGTCTCCCTGCTGCTCCTTGGCGGCGTGTGGCTCCTGTCCCGGGCCCAGCGGCTGCGGCCGCGCTCGGGCCTGGACGCCCTGGTCGGCCAGCCGGCCGAGGTCCGGCACTGGCAGGCCGGGGCCGGCAAGGTCTTTGTCCGGGGCGAGCTGTGGAATGCCGTGGCCGCCTCCGGCCTGCCCAAGGATTTTTCCCCGGCTTCGGGCCAGACGGTGGTCGTTGTCGCGGCAAGCGGCATGACCCTGGCCGTGGCCCCGCCGCCGTCCTCCCAACCCTGACCGGCCAGCCGGCCCGGAGGCCCCATGTTCGCCTATATCCCGATCCTTGCCGTGGTCATCTTCATCCTGGTCACTTCGTTGCGGGTATTAAACGAATACGAGCGCGGCGTGGTCTTTCGGCTCGGCCGGATCATCGGGGCCAAGGGGCCGGGGCTGATCCTGCTTTTCCCGGTCATCGACCGCATGACCAAGCTGTCCTTGCGGACCTTTGCCATGGATGTGCCGAACCAGGACGTCATCACCCGGGACAACGTCAGCATCAAGGTCAACGCCGTGGTCTATTTCCGGGTGGTCGATCCCATCCGGGCCATCCTCGAAGTCGAGGACTACATGTACGCCACGTCCCAGATCTCCCAGACGACCCTGCGCAGCGTCTGCGGCGGGGTGGAGCTCGACGAGATCCTGGCCCACCGCGACATGGTCAACGAACGCGTCCAGACCATCCTCGACCTCCATGCCGGGCCGTGGGGCATCAAGGTGGCCAACGTGGAACTCAAATACATCGACCTGCCCCAGGAGATGCAGCGGGCCATGGCCAAGCAGGCCGAGGCCGAGCGCGAACGCCGGGCCAAGGTCATTAACGCCGAGGGCGAATTCCAGGCGGCCACGAAACTGGCCCAGGCGGCGGAAATCATAAGCGCCCGGCCCGAAGCCCTGCAGCTGCGCTATCTCCAGACCATGCGCGAGATGGCCGCCGAAAGTCAGACCGCCACAATTTTGCCCATTCCACTTGATTTTATCCGTTCTTTTTTTCATGGTCCGAGCCACGCCGCGCCAGCCCGGGCGGGCATGGAACCGGCCGAGGCCAGACCGGCTCCGGCGCCACGAACCACGGTCGAGCTGACCGATCGACCAGAGGCGACGCCGGACGGCGATGCGTGACACCACCGCCGCCCGCGGCCGACGACGCTTCGCAAACCGCGGGTCATTTTACCGCTACCCAAAGGAACCATGAATATCCTTGTCACCGGCGCGGCCGGATTTATCGGCTTCCACCTGTGTCGCCGTTTCCTGTCCATGGGCCATGCCGTCACCGGCTGCGACAACCTGAGCCCCTACTATTCGGTGGCCCTCAAAAAGGACCGTGTGGCCCTGCTTTCCCGCGAGGCCAGGTTCACCTTCGTCCAGGAAGACATGGCCGACCGCGCGGCCATGGACCGGCTTTTCGACGCCGGCGGCTTCACCCACGTGGTGAACCTGGCCGCCCAGGCCGGGGTGCGCCACAGCCTGACCCACCCGGACGACTACATAAACGCCAATATCCTGGGATATTTCAATATCCTTGAAAATTGCCGCCAGCACAAGGTCGGGCACTTCGTCTTCGCCTCGTCGAGTTCCGTCTACGGGCTCAACACCAAGATGCCTTTTTCCGTGCACGACAACGTGGACCATCCCATCAGCCTCTACGCGGCTTCGAAAAAGTCCAACGAGCTGATGGCCCACTCCTACAGCTACCTCTTTGGCCTGCCCTGCACGGGCTTGCGGTTTTTCACGGTCTACGGGCCCTGGGGCCGGCCGGACATGGCGCTCTTCCTGTTCACCAAGGCCATTCTCGAAGACAAGCCGATCCAGGTCTTCAACCACGGCAAGATGGAGCGCGACTTCACCTATATCGACGACATCGTCGAGGGCGTGGTCCGGGTGACGCTCAACACGGCCGCGCCCAATCCGGACTGGAATCCGGCCGCGCCGGATCCGAGCACCAGCATGGCGCCCTACCGGCTCTATAATATCGGCAACAACAACAGCGTGTCGCTTTTGCGCTTCATCGGGGCCATCGAAGAGGCGCTGGGCAAGAAGGCCATCATGGAGATGCTGCCGCTCCAGCCGGGCGACGTGCCGGCCACGCGGGCCAATGTGGACGACCTGATCCGGGACGTGGGCTTCCAGCCGTCCACCACCATCGAGACGGGCATCGGTCGCTTCATCGAGTGGTACCGGGAATACTACCTCCATTAATATTGACAGGATGCGGCAGGTCCACTAAGCGGGCCTTTTGTGGAACCTTACGAACCGCCTCAAGGACGGAACCGGGTAATGGAATTCAAGACCACGAAACGTGATCTCGAAGCGGTTTTTACGCAGATACAGAGCCAGGTCGAAGAAGCGAATCTGCCTGATGAAGAGACCGTCAACCGATTCGCCCGCCTGGCCCGCAAAATGCACCAATTGGCCGATGAGACCTGGATGGACGAGGCCGAGGATTTTTCCCATCTGGCCGGACAGCTGCTCCTCGCCGTCAAGAAGAGCGATGTGGAAGCAACGGTCATGCTCGTCGAATCCCTGGACGACGCCCAGTCCTTTTGCCACCGGACCTTTCGCGACTAGGCCGCGGCCTCATGTTTCACGTGAAACATGAGGTTTTTTTGGGCGCGTCCCGGTCCATGCGGGACGTTTCCGACCAAGGAGATGCTGCATGGCCCGAGTCATCGTGATCGCCAATCAAAAAGGCGGCGTGGGCAAAACCACGACCGCCGTCAACCTGGCCGCCTCCCTGGCGGTCATGGAAAAAAAAACCCTGCTGATCGACTGCGATCCCCAGGCCAACGCCGGCAGCGGCCTGTCCATCTATTCCGATAAGATTGCCGAGACCCTCTACACCGTCCTCTACGAACCGGAACGCGCGGCCGAGGCCGTGGTCTGCACGGAACTGCCCTTTCTGAGCGTCCTGCCGTCCGGGCCCGATCTGGTGGCCGCGGACATCGAACTGGTGGCCAAGCCCCGGCGCGAATACTTCCTGCGCGCCCTGGTCGACACCCTGGCTGGCGACTACGACTACATCCTCCTCGACTGCCCGCCGTCGCTCGGGCTCGTGACCTTAAATGCCCTGTGCGCGGCCACGGAACTGCTCGTGCCGCTCCAGTGCGAATACTACGCCCTGGAAGGCATCGCCCAGCTCCTGCGGACCTACGACCAGGTCCGCAAGCGGTTCAACAACCGCCTGAAGCTCCTCGGCGTGGTGCTGACCATGTACGACGGCCGCAACAAGCTCAATCGCCACGTCAAGCGCGAGGTCTGGAAGTGCTTCCCCAAGCTCTATTTCCAGACCCTCATCCCGCGCAACATCCGGCTGTCCGAAGCCCCGAGCTACGGCAAGCCGGTCCTGACCCACGACATCAAGTCGCGCGGGGCCGAGGCCTATCTGTCCCTGGCCCAGGAAGTGGTCCGGCGGCGGATCGCCGGCACCGACTAAGCGGCAGCCCGCAAAAAAAGGCCGCCCCCGGATCGGAGGCGGCCTTTTTTTGCGCGTCGTGTCCAGGCTAGCCCTTCTCGACGAACGGCTTGCACTCCACGGTCAGATGCTTCTTGAAATGCTTTTTGAGCACCAGGGACTTGCACGACCGGCACTGGAAGGTTACGAGTCCCCCGAGGTTGGCGGTGCGCAGGCGGAACTTGCGCGGCTCGTCCCTGGTCCAGTCCCCGGTGGACTGGCCGCAGTGTTCGCAGGCCACGTCATAGTCCGGCGGATAGGTGAAGTCCCAATAATTGAGCAACGTTTCCCACTCGGCCATGGGCTCGGGCTTTTCCTCGGGTTCGGCCCGGCAGGCGGGATCCAGTTTGTAAAGGGCGTTTTCAAGCGTCGGCAGAATGCGGTCCTTGACCTGGGACCACAGCTCCGGGCTCAGGTGAACGCCGCGCGGCGCACCCTTGGCATCGAAAAGTTCCAGGAAATGGGATGATATCGTCGGCACGGTAGGCTCCTTCGGGGTGTCGGCTGGTCGGCGCGCCAGGGCGGACAGCCATTGGAAATCGGTTCGGAAAAAGGTAATTCCCGAAACGGACGCGTCAAGCCGGGGCAGGATCGCTCCGGCCCAAGCGGACCGCTTGGAAACGAGTAAAAGGAACGCATCCATGGCGCAAGCCCAAAAAGGACTCGGCCGGGGGTTGGAAGCCCTGCTCGGCGGGTACCAGGACGAACGGTCGGGCCAGGAAGTCCTGACCCTGCCCCTTGACGCCATCCGGCCGAACCCGGAACAGCCCCGGCGGACCTTCGAGCCCGGGGCCCTGGCCGAGCTGGCCGCTTCCATCAAGGGACAGGGGCTGTTGCAGCCCGTGCTGGTCCGGCCGGTGGCCGACGCGGGCGGCGCCACCCACGAGATCGTGGCCGGCGAACGCCGGTGGCGGGCGGCCCGGCTGGCCGGGCTCACGGAAATTCCGGTTCTGGTCCGGGAAGTCGACGACGAGCAGAGCCTGGCCCTGGCCCTCATTGAAAATCTCCAGCGCGAGGACTTGAACCCCGTGGAAGAGGCGGCGGCCCTCAACCTGCTTTTGACCCGTTTCGGCATGAGCCAGGACGCCCTGGCCAAGAAGGTCGGCAAGAGCCGGCCGGCCGTGGCCAACGCCCTGCGCCTGCTCCAGCTGTCCGAACCCATGCTGGCCGATCTGGCCAGCCAGGCCATGACGGCCGGCCACGCCCGTGCCCTCCTGTCCCTGGCCGACGAGGAGCTGCGCCAGGCCCTGTGGCAGCGGATCGTGGCCACGGGTATGAGCGTGCGCGAGGCCGAGGAGGCGGCGGGCCAGGCCAAGGCCACGGGCCGGCTGCCGGACGCCGCTCCGGCCCGGCCCGAGGCCACGGGGCCCCGGCCCGCCCGGACCCGGCCGGCCAAGGACCCGTGCCTGCGCGAGATCGAGGGCCCCCTGACCCGGCAGGCCGGCGTCATGGTCAAAACGACCGGCTCGGCCGACCACGGCCGGATCACCTTCCACTACAGTTCCCGGCGGGAGTTGGAAGGACTGCTCGAGCATTTCGGCCTGACCGCCCTCCTCGACCGGGGCGCGGCCGGGGACGGGGCCTAAGGCCGGCCGCGGCGGGATCGCGGGGAAGTGTTTCCACAAGAGCCAAGGGTGTGTAGAATGGGACCGGAAAGGGTTTCCCGGCACCGCCTTCGGACCACAGCCTGTAGAAAAATGCCGTGGCCCGGGACGGAGCCGCCCGGCCACGACGCGCCGCAACAATCGGGAAGGATGGATACCGCTTGAACAACGACACGGAAAAAAAGGCCCACAACTGGACGCTCGCGCCGGGCGACGCGCCCGGGGCCGTCACCCTGGCCGGGGAGATCGATTTTTCCGTCACCCCGGCGGTGCGCGAGCGCCTTTTGGCGCTCGTCGGGGAGACGCCCGAAACCATCACCCTGGACATGGCCGACCTGTCCTACATCGACAGTTCCGGACTGGCGCTTTTGATCGAACTGCGCAAGCATCTGGCCGAATCCGGCCGCAAGGTCGCCATCCGGTCCCTTTCGCCCCAGGTCCGCAAGCTTTTCAACCTGACCCAGCTCGGCGACCTGTTCGGCCTGCCCGCCGGCTAGGCCGACGGCGGCACGCGGCATGAAAAAGGCCGGCAACGACACCGCAACCCTGGTCTGGCTGGTCACAGGACTGCTGGCCTGCGCCCGGGCGTCCCTGTCCCCGCTGACCCGGGTCAAGACCTACCAGCGCTCCCGCATCTGGAGCCACATGGCCTGGATCGGCGCGGACTCGCTGCCGATCATCAGCATCATCTCGGCCTGCGTCGGCATCATCCTGGCCTTGCAGGCGGCCACCCAGCTCGAAAAGGTCGGGGCTTTGAGCTACGTGGCCAATCTGGTCGGCTTTTCCATCATCACCGAACTGGGGCCGCTTCTGACCTGCCTCATCCTGGCCGGCCGGGCCGGGGCCGCCTTTACGGCCGAGATCGCGACCATGCAGATTTCCGAGGAGATCGACGCCCTGGAGGTCATGGGCCTCGATCCGGTACGGTTTCTGGTCTGGCCGAAGTTTCTCGCCATGTGCGTCATGGCGCCGCTGTTGACCCTTTGGGGCGACGCGGTCGGCATCACGGCCGGGGGGGTCTTTTCCGCCCTGTTCCTCGGCCTGGCCGGCAAGGCCTATTTTCTCCAGACCGCCCACTTCCTGACCATGCGCGACCTTCTGGCCGGGCTCGTCAAAAGCGCCGGCTTTGGCGTGGCCATCACCATCGTTTCCTGCTGGCAGGGGTTTTTGGCCAAGGAGGGGGCGGCGGACGTGGGCCGGCGCACCACCAAGGCCGTGGTGGAGTCCATCTTCCTCATGATCCTTTTGGATTTGTTTTTTACGGCCCTCAATTATAGCTTCCGGTAAAAGGGAGAGCTGCCGTGTCGGGACGCCTGGAATCGCCGGATATCACCCTTGAGGACATCAGCGTCGGCTACGGCGACCGCGTGGTTCTCTCGGGCATCGACACCGTCCTGCCCGGCGGCAGGATCAGCGTCATCCTCGGCGGCTCCGGCAGCGGCAAGTCCACGCTGTTGCGCAACATCATCGGCCTCGTGCCCATTCAAACCGGCCGCATCCTCCTGGCCGGCCGGGACATGGCGGAGATGGGGCCGGAAGATCGCCTGGAGATGCGCCGCCGCATGGGGGTGCTTTTCCAGGACGGGGCCCTCCTCGGCTCCCTGCCCCTCGGGGAAAACATCGCCCTGCCCCTTCGCGAGCACACCGATCTGAGCAATTCGCTCATCGAGGAAGTGGTCGGCATGAAGCTGAAGCTCGTGGGGCTGGCCGATTTCATCGGGTATTTTCCGAGCGAGCTGTCCGGCGGCATGCGCAAGCGGGCCGGACTGGCCCGGGCCATGGCCCTGGACCCGGCCGTGCTCCTGTGCGACGAGCCGACTTCCGGCCTCGATCCCGTCACGGCCGCGGACATGGACCAGCTCGTCCTCGAACTCAAGGCCACCTTCAACATGACCATCGTGGTGGTCAGCCACGATCTCCAGAGCCTGCGCGCCATCGCCGACCACGTGGTGGTCGTCAACCAGGGCCGGATGCTCTTCGAGGGGCCGCCCGACGCCCTGGCCGCGTCCGAGGACCCGTTTATCGTGCAGTTCCTGAGCCGCCAGCCGTCCCGGGAGAGCCGCATCCTGGACGGCCCCTGGGCGGAGAGGACCGGGGAACACCCCCCGCCGGCCGCGCCGGGAGGCACGTCCGGGACGGCGGCCGCGACCGCGCCGCCAGCAAGCCCGGCTGCGCCCGCCGCCTCGTCCGGGACCGAATCCGCAACCGCGCCGCAGTCCGCATCCGGGGCCGCGGCCGGGATCACCAACGGGGGGGCATGATGCTGACGGCAAAGGCGAGCAAGGCGGAATACATGAAGGCTTTCGGGACGCTTTTCCTCGGGCTGTGCCTGCTCGGCGGGTTCATGATCGTCCTTGGCGGCCACTGGTTCTGGGTCAAATACGACCCCTACGACATCCGGTTCACCTCGGTCAAAGACCTGAGCCCCGGCCGGACCGTCAAGTACGCGGGCCTGGACATCGGCCGGGTGAAATCCATCGACCTCGACCCGGAGGACCCCCACTTCATCAGCGTCCGGATCGACGTGCGCAAGGACTTTCCGCTCTTTGAAGGCACGGTGGCCCGCATCGGCCAAAAGGGGCTGGTTGGCGACTACTACGTGCTCCTGGAACTGCGGGGCCAGCCCGGGGCCCGTCTGCAGCCCGGGGCCATGCTCCCGGCCGTGAACACCATGGACATGCAGGAACTGGCGGCCAAGGCCGGCGACCTCCTGGACGACATCCGGCCGAAGATCAAAGAGATCGCGGACAACATCGCCAGGCTTTTCACGGAGGAGAATACCGAAGCCCTGCGCCGGGCCCTGGAAGGCACGCCCCAGCTCGTGGAAGACCTGCGCCGGGCGGCCAACGATTTCCGCACCAACTGGGCCACCCTGTCCGCCAAGGGCGGCAAGGCGGCCGACTCCCTGGACCAGTCGCTACGGCGCATCGACAAGGCGGTCGGCTCGGTCGAGAAGGAACTCAATAAAACCCTGGTCACCTATCGCAACCAAGGCGAGCATGTCGGCGCCCTTATCAAAGACGTGCGCCAGGGTTTCAATTACGACCAGGAAAACCTGGAAGTCATCCTCAAAAACCTCAACCGGACGAGCCGGGACCTGAAGGAACTCATGAGCCGCCTGCGCGAGCGGCCCTGGGAACTGCTCCGGCCGCCCTCGGGAAGTGGAAGATGAAGCCATACCAGTTGATGGGCCGCCTGGCGATTGTCGCCCTGCTCGCGGCCAGCCTGTCGGGATGTTTCGGCAAGCCTCCCCCGCCCCAGCGCTATCTGCGGGTGGACCTGGAGGAGACCCCGTGCCCGGGTTCCAACAGCCAGCAGCACCGGCTGCCGCTCGGATTCAAGCCGTTGACGGCCCTTGAGAACCTGGATCGGACCTCGGTTTTGACCGCACGCGACCAAGTCCTCTCCGCCAGCCTCGAATACTATTGGGAAGGCGCGCCCCAGGACGTGGTGGGCCAGGCCTTGCGCCGGGGCATCGAATGCCAGTCCACGGCCGTCACCCCGGTCGATTACCAGCCGCGCGTGGAGCACGACGCGGTCCTGACCGGCCAGGTCACGGCCTTTAACGTGGAGGAGACTGAGGGCGGCCGGTTCGTGGTCTCGGTCCACCTCGACCTGTGGAGCAAGAATCTCGGGACCCGCATTGCCACCGGCGAATTCAATGCCTATGCCCCGCTCGAGAATTTCAACGGCGACACCATCGCCCGGGCCGCGTCCAATGCCCTGGGCCGGGTCGTGCCCAAGGTGGTGGACTGGCTGGATGTCGGGCTGCCCAAAATCCAGAAAGCGGTTTCCCGCCAGTGAGGTAAGCCATGCTGCAGGCCTTCGCCTGGATGGCCGAGCGCAAGATCGAGGACGCCATGCGCCGGGGAGCGTTCGACAACCTCCCCGGCCGGGGCCAGAAGATCGTCCACGAGGACGATTCCATGATCCCGGCCGATCTGCGCATGGCCTACAAGATCCTCAAGAACGCCGGCTATGTGCCCCAGGAACTCCTCGACGAGAAAGAGATCGTCACCGCCACCGAGCTCCTCGCCGCTGCCACCGACGAGCAGGAGCGCTACCGGCAGATGCAAAAGCTCAATTTCCTCGTCATGAAGACCAACGCCCGCCGCCGCCGGCCCGTGGACCTGGAAAAGGACCAGCTCTACTACCAAAAGGTCGTGGAACGGGTGACGGTCCACCGGCCCGAGGGAAAGGAAGAAGAATCGGGGCGCCGCCCCGAACCCCGCCGGGGGGAATGATCCCCCCGGACCCCCTCGACTTTCGTTTCGTCAATCACCCAAAGTTATTTCGTGTATCCGCCACGCTTCCCCCCTTTCAGGGGGACCGGGGGGATGATCCCCCCCGGTGGGGTCCGTGGCAAAGCCCCGGCCGCCGGAGGCATCCCCCGCTACACCGGCCGGACGGCCACTTCGGCGCCGCCGGCCAGGCCTTCGAGGTCGGCCGGGATGGTGATGAGCCCGTCGGCCAGAAGGAGCGTTTTGAGGAGCCCGGACTTGCCGAGCACGGGGTGGGCCAGCGGGATCTGGCCGGGCCGGGGTTCGAGGCGCACGCGCACGTGGTCCTCGCGGCCCTGCCTGGAGGCCACGTTGCGGGACAAAAGCGCCGGGAAGGCCGGCCGGGGCCGGTCGAAGGCCTCGGTGTCGCCGGCCAGATGGGCCAGCAGCGGCAGCCCGAAGACGAGCAGGACGATCTGGGCCGAGGTGACCTGGCCGGGCAGGCCGATGACGGGCTTGCCGTGCAGGCGGGCCAGGATGGTCGGCTTGCCTGGGGAAAGAGCCACGCCGTGGGCCAGGATGTCGGCCCCGAGGTTACGCAGGGCGTCCAGGGTGAAATCCCGGGCCCCGACCGAGCTGCCGCCGGAAAGAAGCGTCAGGTCGTGGTCCGCGACGGCCTCGGCCAGGGCGGCCTGGATGCCGGCCAGGTCGTCCCTGACCAGGGGGAAGGCCGTGGACGCGGCCCCGGCGGCCCGCAGCATGGCGGAGAGCGTGTGGGTGTTGACGTCGCGGATCTGGCCCGGCTTCGGCGTGGCCCCGGCCGGCACCAGCTCGTCGCCGGTGGAGAGGACCGCCGCCCGGGGACGCCGGCCCACGGCCACCCGCACGTGGCCGAGGGCGGCCAGGATGCCGATCTCCTGGGGCCTGAGCTTCGTGCCGGCCGCGAGCAGGCGCTGGCCCTTGGCCGCGTCCTCGCCGGCCAGCAGCATGTTTTCCCCCGGAGCCAGCGGCCGCCTGATTTCGATCGCCCCGGCTCCCAGGTCCTCGGTGTATTCCACCATGACCACGGCGTCGGCCCCGTCCGGCAGCAGGGCCCCGGTCACGATGCGGGCGCAGTGGCCGGGCGGGAGCGGTTTTTCCGGGCTGACGCCGATGGGGATGTCCATGGCCAGGTCGAGGTAGGCGGGGTTGGATTCGGTGGCGCCAAAGACGTCGGCCGCGCGCACGGCATAGCCGTCCATGGCGGCCCGGGCCGCGGCGGGCAGGTCTTCGGCGGCGACCAGATCCCCGGCCAGGAACCGGCCCAGGGCCTCGTCCAGGTCCACGGTTTCCGAGGGGAGGACCGGGAAGGTCCGCAGCAAATCCGTGAATTCGGCCGTGGACACGGCCCGGAAAAAACCTTCGCGCATGGTGTAAAATCCTTCAGGAGCTTTGGGCCAACAGGTGGGCCGCCACCCAGGCCGCGCCGTAGAGGCCGGTCTGTTCGTCGCGCACGAGCCGCACAGGAATGGTTGTAAGAAGGTCGCCATAGGTGGGGGAATCCCGGAATTCGCGGGCGAATTCCGGGTGGGTGACCAAAAGCGGGTTTTTGGCGGCCACGCCGCCGCTTACGTACAGGCCGCCGGTGGCCAGCACGGTCAGGGCGTAGTCGCGGGCGGCCCGGCCGTAGAACCGGGCGAAAAGGGCCGTGGTCCGGCTTTCCCGGGTCAGGGACGCCCCGACCTCGGCCGGGGTCAGGTCCTGTCCGGTCAAAAACCGGTGCAGGTGGGCCAGGCCCGAGCCCGAGAGCACGGTGTCGCCCCGGACGTAGCGCTCGCCGGTCAGGCGGCAGAGGGAGGCGGCAAAGGCGTTCTCCTCGTCGCCGAAAAAGCTGGCCGAGGCGTGGCCCTTTTCCGAAGGCAGGACCTTGTAGCCGCCGCCCGCCCCGGGTTCGAGGGGGGCCAGGGCGGCGTGGCCAAGGCCGGTGCCGGCTCCGATCACGGCCTGGACCCGGTCCGGGTCCATCACGCCCGGCAGCACCACGTCGGCATCGCCGCCGAGCAGCCGGCAGCCGTGGGCCTGGGCCAGGAAATCGTTGACGCAGGCCGTGCGGGCCAGGCCGAAGACCGCGGAAACGTCGTCGAGGTCGAGCTTCCAATCGATGTTGGCAAAGGTGACCGTACGGCCGACCACGGCTCCGGGCACGGCGAAGACCGCCGCCTCGGCCGAACGCGGCGGCAGGGAAAATCCTGTCCGCGTCAGATCCTCCAGCAGGTCCACAAAGGAATCGGCCTCCGTCGTTGGCAGCCAGACCGAGGAGACAAGGGCCAGGCCGCCCGACGGAGACAGGGTGAAGTGGCCAAAGCGGCTGTTGGTGCCGCCGATGTCGGCGGCGAGGATGTGCCTGGCTGCTGGCGCGGTGTCGCGGGGCATCGGGATCTCCTTGAAGTGCGGCGGGGTTTGCGGCAGGGTGCCAAAGCGCCGACGGCAGTGTAGCCGGGGCGCGACGGGAAACGCAAGCATGGCCCAAGATACCCTGCCGGCCTTGGCGGCGGCCGGCGCGGCCATGGGCCTGTCCGCCGGTTTCGCCCCTGGCCCGCTTTTGTCCCTGGTCCTGTCCCAGACCCTGGCCCATGGTCCGGGCGAAGGGGTCAAGGTGGCCCTCGCCCCGCTCGTCACCGACACGCCCATCATCCTGGCCGCCTGGCTGGTGCTCTCGCGCCTGTCCGGCAGCCCGGCCGTGCTCGGCGTCCTGTCGCTGGCCGGGGCCTGCCTGCTTGGGCGCTACGGTTGGGATTGCCTGTCCGCGCCGCCGCCGGACGCGGGCGATCCGGCCAGGGCCCCCCGGTCGCTCCTGCGGGGCGTGGCCGCCAACTTCGCCAACCCCCACCCCTATCTCTTCTGGACGACCGTGGGCGTGCCCATGCTCCTCGATGCCGCGAACTCGGGGCCCTGGGCGGTGGCCGTGTTCCTGGCCGTCTTTTACGCCGCCATCGTCGGGGCCAAGATCCTGGCCGCCCTGGTGGCCGGCCGGTTCCGGCGGTTTCTGGGCAGCCGGTCCTACCGGCTGCTCATGGCCGGGCTCGGATTGTCGCTCTTCTACTACGCCGTGGCCTTCGCCCGCCACGGCTTTTCGCTGCTTGGCGGAACATAATCCCGCATTGTCCTTTGCCCGGATCGTCCGTATCATGCAAGACGGCTTTGCGCCGCATCCCCATGACCCATTGCCACAAGGAGTCCCCATGGCCGCGCCGTTCACCATAGGGCTTGTGCAGATGGCCCCGGAAAAGACCGTGGCCGCGTCCGTCGAGAAGGCGGCCGACCGCGTGGCCGCCGCCGCCAAGGCCGGGGCCAATGTCGTCTGCCTGCCCGAACTCTTCGCCACGCCCTATTTCTGCCGCACCGAAGACCACGCCGCCTTCGACCTGGCCGAACCCATTCCCGGCCCCACCACCCAGGCCATGGCCGCGGCGGCCAAGGCGGCGGGCGTGGTGGTCGTGGCCCCGCTCTTCGAGCGCCGGGGCCCCGGCTGCTACCACAATTCCCTGGCCGTGCTCGGCCCGGACGGCCGGCACCTCGGCGTCTACCGCAAGATGCACATCCCCCACGACCCGGGCTTTGAGGAGAAGTTCTACTTCGCGCCCGGGGACCTGGGATTCAAGGCCTTTGACACGCCCTTCGGCCCCATCGGCACGCTCATCTGCTGGGACCAGTGGTTCCCCGAAGCGGCCCGGGCCACGGCCCTGCAAGGCGCCCTGGTCCTGTGCTATCCTACGGCCATCGGTTGGCATCCGTCGGAAAAGGCCGCCTACGGCGAGACCCAGCGCGACGCCTGGATGACGGTCCAGCGTGGCCACGCCATCGCCAACGGCATCTACGTGGCCGCCATCAACCGGGTCGGGATCGAAGGCTCGGGCGCGGGCTACGGCGACACTTTGGAATTCTGGGGCTCGTCGTTTCTGGCCGACCCCTCGGGCCGGGTCCTGGCCCAGGCCGGCCTGGACACCGAAGAGATCGTCACCGGCGTCATCGATCCCCAGGTCCTCGAAACGCAGCGCCGCCACTGGCCGTTTCTGCGCGACCGCCGCGTGGACGCCTACGGCGGGTTGGGGCGGCTGTACGGGACGGAGTAGGAAAAAGATGCCTCCGGCGGCCGGGAGGGGGTCACCCCCTCCCGGACCCACCCGAACGGGGGATGTGGGAGAGCGGATGAGGCGCCCCCTTTGAGCGTTTTTGGGGGAAGATGGGGGTCTGGGGGAAGGAACCCCCTTTTTGCAAAAAGGGGGTTCCTTCCCCCAGCCGCCGGAGGCTACATGAAGCGAAATATCTATCTGCGCACGATTCCCATCGAGGAGGCTCTCACCCGGGCCAAGGACGCGCTCGATCGCGAGGCCCTGCTGACGGTCGAGCGGATCGGGGCCGAACGGGCCGCCGGCCGGATCACGGCCGAGCCGGTCATGGCCCGCTATTCCTCGCCCACCTACCACAGCGCGGCCATGGACGGCATCGCCGTGCGCGCGGCCGACACCTTCCTGGCCCGGGAGGGCTCGCCGGTCCGGCTCCTGACCGGGGACGGGTTCGTGTTCGTCAACACCGGCCACCCGCTGCCGTCCGCCTTCGACGCCGTGATCATGATCGAAAACGTGGTCATGGACGGCGACACGGCCACCATCGAATCCCCGGTCGCGCCCTTCACCCACGTGCGCCGCATCGGCGAGGATATCGTGGCCACGGAAATGATCCTGCCCCGGCACCGGCGCATTTCGGCCTACGACGTGGGGGCCCTGCTCTCCTGCGGCGCCTACGACGTGGACGTGTACGAACAGGTGCGGATCCGGGTCATTCCCACCGGCGACGAGGTCATGGATTTCACCTCCCGCCCGGCCCCGGGCCCGGGCCAGGTGGTGGAGAGCAATTCCATGCTCTTGTGCGCCCTGGCCGACGAATGGGGCATGGCCTGCCAGCGGGTGGCGCCGATCCGGGACGACCCCGACGCCCTGGCCGCCGCCCTGGAGGAGGGGCTCAATAGCGACGCCCACATCGTGGTCATCGTGGCCGGGTCCTCGGCCGGGAGCAAGGATTTCACCCGGGCCACCATCGAGCGGGTCGGCGAGGTGCTGGTCCACGGCGTGGCCGCCATGCCGGGCAAACCGTCACTCCTTGGCGTCGCCCGGGGCAAGCTGGTGGTCGGGGCCCCGGGCTATCCGGTCAGCTCGGTGGTCTGCTTCGAGCGGCTTTTGTATCCCCTGGCCTGCTGGCTGTCCCGGGCCGAGCCCAAGACCCGCCAGACCGTGGCCGCGACGCTGGCCCGGAGCGTGCCGTCGCGCATCGGCATGGTGGATTTTGTCCGCCTGGCCGTGGGCCAGGTCGGCGACGAGTACGTGGCCCTGCCCCTGTCCCGGGGGGCCGGCAGCATCTCCACCATGACCAAGGCGCAGGCCGTCACCCAGCTGCCGCCCGAGGCCGAGGGCCTGGAATCCGGGGCCACGGTCACGGCCGAGCTTCTGGTCGACGCCGGGGAGCTGGCCCGCACCCTGGTCTGCGTCGGCAGCCACGACAACACCCTCGACATCCTGGCCGACAGGCTCATGCGCGGCGATCCGCCCATGCGGCTGGCCTCCAGCCACGTCGGCAGCATGGGCGGCCTCATTGCCCTGCGAAACGGCGCGTCCATGCTGGCCGGCACCCATCTCTTCGACCCGGAAAGCGGGGACTACAACTTCCCCTTCCTGGCCAAGTACCTGCCCGGCCTGGATGTGACCGTGGTCAACCTGGCCATCCGCCACCAGGGCCTGATCGTGGCCCCGGGCAATCCCAAGGGGATCACCGGCATCGCCGACCTGGCCAGGGACGGGGTCCGGTACCTGAACCGCCAGCGCGGGGCCGGCACGCGCATCCTTTTCGACCACCACTTGGCCAAAAGCGGGCTGACGCCGGACCGGATCTCCGGCTACGACCGGGAAGAGCACACGCACATGGCCGTGGCCGTCAACGTCAAGACAGACGCGGCCGACTGCGGCCTGGGCGTCTTTGCCGCGGCCAAGGCGCTCGGCCTCGATTTCGTGCCCCTGGCCCGGGAGCGCTACGATCTGGTCATCCCCGCCGCCTACCGCGACGACCAGAAGATCGCGGCCGTTTTCGCGGTGGTGGGCAGCGAGGCCTTCAAGGAGCAGGTCCGGGCCCTCGGCGGCTACGAGACCGACTGGAGCGGCCGGATCATGGCGCCGGGCATGGGCCTGCCCGGGGAGCCGGCGGCGTAGCGGAAAAGGATGGGCCTCCGGCGGCCGGGGCTTTGCCCCGGACCCCACCGGGAGGGGGTCACCCCCTCCCGGACCCTCCCGAACGGGGCGGGCGGGTGTTTATCCGAGCAGGGGAGATAAGAGGGAAATATGGACTGGAAACTGCTGGCTACGACCTTTGCCACCATCTTCGTGGCCGAACTCGGCGACAAGACCCAGCTCGCCTGCGTGCTGACGGCCGCGGATTCGCGAAAACCCTGGATCGTCTTTGCCGGCTCGTCCCTGGCCCTTGTCGCCACGAGCCTGCTCGGCGTCATTTTCGCGGAGTTCATCTGCAACTTCGTGTCGCCGGACATCATCAAAAAAGTCGCGGCCGTGGCCTTCGTGGTCATGGGCGTGCTGATCTATTTCGACAAGCTCTAGGAGGCCCCGTGGAAGAAGGACGCCTTGCCTTTGACCTGCGGACCATGTGCTGAGGCCTCGGCCTGGAGATAGGTTGGTATCTCCGCCTTTCGAGGGCCCGGGAACTGGAATTCCTCGTCGCCCCGAGCGCCCGGCCGGTCCTTGACGACCAGCTGGTCACGGTCTCCGGCTGGCGGCTGGCCGTGGAAACGGAGGAGGGATTTTTGCGCGCCCGTTTTACGCGCGAGGCGCGCCCCGGCTGAACGGATTTCCCCGGAACCGGCAACCTGGGCTTGCTTTCCCAGCCACGTCTGGAATGCGCATGCGAATACCCCGGTTTGCCCCCTGGCAATGGTTCCTGGAACGCTCCATCGAGACGCTGCTCCTGTGCGTGGTGCTGCTGGCCGCCCTGCCGGCCATGGCCATCATCACGCTGTCGAGCTTCGAGGCCCGCGACCAGGCCGAGCGGCAGGCGGAGGAGGAGCTGCGCTACCTGACCCGGAGCCTGGCCGCCATCCAGCACGGCGTCACCCGCCAGGCCGAAGGGCTTCTGGCCGCCCTGGCCCGGACCGAGGCGGTCGGAAGCGGCGACCTGGCCGCCTGCGACAGGCTTTTCACCGCCCTGCTGCGGGACCACCCCGAGCTTTCCAACATCTTCATGGCCGACGCGTCCGGCCGGGTCACGGCCGCCGGCCTGCCGCCTTTCGTCGGCGAGGACCTTTCCGACCGGAAATACTTCCGCGAAGCCATGGACACGGGGAAATTGGGTGTCGGCGATTTCATCCTGGGCCGGACCACAGGCAGGCCCATCCTGGCTTTCGCCCTACCGACCGGCAATGCCGGCCGACCGCTCCAGGGCATCCTCGGCATGTCCTACTATCTCCAGGGCTATGAGGCGTTTCTCGAAAAGCTGGAGATGCCGCCCCACGCCCGCGTGACCCTGCTCGACCGCAACGGCCGCCGGATGCTGGCCTATCCCCTGGACGCCCGCTATCCCCTGGGGGCCAAGGCCCATGCCCCGAACTGGGAGCGTTTCGCGACGGCCGACGCGGACGAGGGGACATTCATGGCGCCGAGGCTCACGGGGGAGGAAGGCCTTTTCAGTTTCGCCCGGCTGCGGCTGGCCCCGGAGGCCCCGCCCTATATGACCATCGTGGTGTCGAGCGCCCGCCGGGAGGCCTTCCGCAACGCCGACATCCTGCTGCGCCGGGGACTGGCCTTGGTTCTCGTGGCCACCTTCCTGGCCTTGCTCATCGCCCGGCTGGCCGGCCGGGCGGCCATCGGGCGCGGCATCACCAACCTGGCCGACGCGGCCGGACGGCTGGCCGCCGGCGACCTGTCGGCCAGGGTCCCGGATGACGCCGGCAGCCTGGAGGTCAGGCGCCTGGGCCGAATCTTCAACGCCATGGCCGCGGCCCACGAAACCCGCGACCGGGAGCTGATCGAGGCGGCCGTGGCCCTCGGCAAGATGCGCGGCATGCTCAACAACATCCTGGAATCCATGCCCTCGGCCATCATCGGCTGCGACAGCGCGGGCCGGGTCACGCACATAAACCGCAACGCCGAACGCCTGCTCGGCCTCGAACGGGACACGGCCATGGGCCGGACCATGGCCGAATCCATGCCCGCCCTTTCCACCTACCGCCAGACCCTGGAACAGTCCCTGCGGGAACGCCGGGCCCTGGTGGTGGAGAAGCTGGCGCTGCCCCTGGACCAGGCCATCCGCCTGATGGACATGCTCTTTTACCCGCTGATCGCCAACGGCGCCGAGGGCGTGGTCATCCGGCTCGACGACGTGACCGAACGGGAAAAGGCCCGGGAGGCCCTGGAACGGAACCTGGAGGAGAAAAACATCCTGCTCAAGGAAATCCACCACCGGGTCAAAAACAACCTGCAGATCATCCTGAGTTTCATCAGCCTGCAGGCCGAGGACGCCACCGATTCCGGCGAGCGGGACCGGTTCCGGCAGCTCGAAATCCGGATCCGCTCCATGGCCCTGGTCCACCAGCAACTCTACAGCCACGGGGAGGTCGCCACCATCGACATGGGGGAATACGTGGCCACCCTGGCCCGGGGCATCGTCGGCATCTTCCGCAAGACCCTGGCGGACGTGGCCCTGGTCCTCGACACCGAGCCCTTGCGCCTCTCCCTGGACAAGGCCGTGCCCTGCGGCCTGCTCCTTGGCGAATTGATCACCAACGCCTGCAAGCACGCCTTCGTCGCCGGCCGGGCCGGGGAACTGCGGGTGGGGAGCCGGGTGGAAGGCGGCGTCGTGCGCCTCTGGGTGGAGGACACGGGCCCGGGGACGCCCGAGGGGTTCGATTACGCCAGGGCCCAGACCATGGGCATGACGCTCATAAAGGAACTGGTCCGCCAGCTCCAGGGCCGGGCGGCCTTGTCGGGAGACGGCGGCCTGCGCGTCGAGGTCGTCTTTCCGGCCTGAGCGGCGTCCGGGACGCCGGGCCCGCCACGGGCGGCCGCAGCCGCCCGTGGCGGGGAAAAGGCCGGGGACCGGGTATCGAAGCCGGGAGCCGGCCGGCCCGCTACTCGCGGACCATGCGGCTCAGCATGGACCGGCCGCCGTAGTTGTGCCAGACGCCGCCGTCCTTGACCAGGTAGGTGCTCGGTTCGGTGTCGCTGATCATCCGGTCGCCGTTGATGGTGAAAGGCATCCAGCCCTCGTGCTGCTCCATGGTCTTGCCGTCGCGCCACTTGTAGTAGACGGCGTAGCGGTCGCCCTTTTTCACCAGGCAGTACTGGTAGCTGTTGGGCCGGTTGAATTCCGAGGGCCGGGAGCGCAGGTAGCAGCCGAGGAGCAGCGGATCGGGCTCCTTTAAGACCTTGGCGTAGACCGTGGGCTCGGTGCCCAGTGCGGCCTTGTTGGCGATATTGCCGGCGCAGCCCGCCAGCAGAAGGGCCAACAACGCCGCCATGCAAACGCGTGCCATGCACATGCTCCTTGAAAAGGGTCGGAAAGGAGGAAGGGCCGCTGCCGCCTGGGCCCCCGCACCGGGCCTTCGAAACGGGGGGGCCCGCCCCCCCCGCTCGGTTCGTATCCTGAAGAAACCATGCGGTTTTTCAAGCCTTTGCCACTCTAGCCTCCCTTGCCGCCGGCGTCAACGAGGCCGAGGGGCCCGGCCTGTCGGGCCGGTCAGCGCCGGGGGCCCGGACCCGGTCCGGGGCCAGGACCGGGATGGCCCGGCCCGACGCCGGGCCCGACGCCAGGACCCGGGCGGAATCCGGGACCAGGACCGACGACCGGCCCCGGTCCGACGCCAGGACCCGGCCGGAAGCCGGGACCGGGGCCGACAAAGGGCCTGCCGACCGGTCCGGGGCCCGGCCAGGGGCCGCCGCGGTAGGGACCGACAACGGGGCCGGGACCCCGGTAGGGACCGGGATAGGGCCAGGGCCCGAGGCCCAGGTACACGCCGGGGCCGGGGTAGGGGTAGTAGCCGGGGGAGTAGGGATAATAGGGATAGCCCGGGTACGCGGGGCCCGGATAGGGCCGATAGCCGGCCCAGCCCGGTCCCGGATAGACCACCACGGGCCACGGCCCGGGTCCGCGCCAGGGGCCGGGACCGGGACGCGGTCCCGCCCAGGCCCGGGGACCGGGGCCTGGATGCGGCCGGGGTTGGGCCGAAGCGGCTTCCTGAAGCGCCGGCAGGGCCAGGAAAGCCAGCAGCAAGACAACAAGCCATCTGGTACGTCGTAGCATGGCCGCCTCCTTGTCAGGGCCACGGATGGAACTTCCACGCACTAGCAGCAATTACCCATTTCCCCGGCGATGACAAGGGGCGCGATCCGTCTTATGTAGGCAGCCGGAGGCCTGGGGGATGGAGGAGAAACGGGGAACGGGCCATGGCAAGCGCACCACCGTCCTTCTGGCCGAGGCCGAAGGCGTGGCCTGCGACGTGCTCGCAAGCCTGCTTGGCCCCCGGTTCGACGCCGTGGTCATGGCCGCGAGCCTGGCCGAGGCCCGCAAGGCCGTGGCCCAGGGCGCGCCGGACATGGCCGTGGTCGCGGCCCGCCTGCCCGGCGGCGGGGCCGCCCTGGCCGCCGCCCTGCGCCAGGCCTGCCGGAGCATGCCGCTTTTTTTGACCGGCACGGCCGAGGATGTCCTTTCCGTCCTCGCCACCCTGTCCCTGCCGGGCGTGCGCGCCGTGGTCCGGCCCTTTGATCCCACCGCCCTGGCCGAGGCCCTGGACGACGCCGTGCTGGAGATCGGCTCCAGGCAATCGGCCGAGGACGCCTGGGAGCTGGTCCGCCACTTCCTGGACGAGGCCCCGCAGCCGGCGGCCATCCTGCACGGCGGGCGGGTCGTTTCCATCAACCGGGCCTTTCTGCGCTTCATGGGCCTGGCCTCGGTGCAGGAGTTCACGGCCAAGGGGCTTTCCCTGGAGCACTTCCTGGCCGATCCGCCGCCCCGGGAGGGGCTGGCCGCCTGGGCCTGCCGCCTGCCGGACGACCGCCTCGACCGGGAGCACCGGCTGCGGCTCCACCACCCCGGCCGGCCGGACCAGCCGGCCCACGTGTTCCAGGTGGCGGCCACCCGCCTGCCGGGCCGGGACCGGTGCCTTTTGACCCTGGCCGACGTGACCGACCTGGAGCTCGAGCGCCGCGAGCTCTTGGATCTGGCCAACCTCGATCCCCTGACCCGGGCCATGAACCGCAGGAAGCTCACCGAGGTCCTTGGCGACGAGGCGGCCCGGGCCGCCCGCTACCGGTCGCCCCTGTCCGTGGTCCTGCTGGACATCGACCGGTTCAAGGCCATAAACGACACCCATGGCCACGCCGTGGGGGATGCCGTGCTGGTGGAGCTGGCCGCGCGCCTGCGGGCCGGCCTGCGCCAGGTCGACCGGCTGGCCCGGTACGGAGGCGAGGAGTTCGTGGTGGTGGCCCCGGGCATCAACGGGCAGGGAGCGTACGATCTGGCCGAGCGGCTGCGGCTGGCCGTGGGGGACAAGGAATTTGCCGGGGTCGGCCGGGTGACGGCCAGTTTCGGCGTGGCCGGGCATGTGCCGGGCCAGGAGCCCGAGGCCATGCTCCGGCGGGCCGACGAGGCCCTCTACCGGGCCAAGAACGGTGGAAGAAACAAGGTGGAGCGGGAAGCTTCGCCGCAACACGACGCACGGTGAGTATGGACGCCACGGACAAACGAATTCTGGACATCATTCAGACGGGTTTCCCCATCGCTCCCCGGCCCTACGAGGCCATCGGCCGGGAGGTCGGGCTGACCGAGGCCGAAACCCTGGCCCGGGTGCGGGCCTTGAAGGGCAAGGGCATCATCCGGCGCATCGGGGCCAACTTCCAGTCGGGCAAGATCGGCTTCAAATCGACGCTGTGCGCCGCCACGGCCCCGCCAGACAAGATCGACGCCTTTGTCGCGGCCGTCAACGCCCACCCGGGCGTGACCCACAACTACCTGCGCGACCACCCGATCAACGTCTGGTTCACCATGATCGGACCGTCGCGCGAGGCCATTGCCGAGGCCCTGGCCGGCATCACCGCGGCCACGGGCGTGGCCATCTTGAACCTGCCGGCCGACCGCCTGTTCAAGATCCGCGTGGACTTCGCCATGAGCGACGCGGCCGAGCCGGCGGCGCGCGTCTAGGCCTATTCATGGAACGGCCCTGTTTTTTTGTCAGAAACAGGTTATCTTCCGGGTATTGGACCAGAACGTCCCCACCGCGCGGCCTGAACCTGGCAGGGATGGGGACAGGGCCGAGGCAGGCCCGGTCCGGCTGCCAAACGATGCGGAGGTTGTCATGCCCGATGCCATTTTCGCCGTCTGCCCCAAGTGCCAGGCCATAAACCGCGTCCTGACCGGCCGGCTCGACAGCGGGCCGGTCTGCGGCAAATGCCGCGCCCCCATCCTTGACCCCCACCCCGTCACCCTGACCCAGGCCAACTTCGACACCTTTGTCGCCAAAAGCGACCTGCCCATCCTGGTCGATTTCTGGGCCCCCTGGTGCGGCCCCTGCCGGGCCATGGCCCCGGCCTTTGACCAGGCCTCGGCCATGCTCCATCCCCGGGTGATCCTGGCCAAGTGCGACACCCAGGAGGAACAGGACATCGCCGACCGGATGCGCATCCAGGGCGTGCCGACCATGGTCCTTTTCAGCGGCGGCCGGGAAAAGACCCGCATCTCCGGGGCCAGGGGCGCGGCCGAAATCGTGGCCTGGGTGCGCCAAAGCCTGTAGACGCCGGCCCCCTTTCGCCGCGCCTTCGGGGACGAGGCGGCCGTCAGGCCCCTCCCGCCCCGGAGCGGCGGCGGGCGGCCGCTCCGGGGCGGGAGGCGCGCCTCCAAAATCCTGGGCGGCGGACTTGGCTGGCAACAAGCCTGAATAATTATTTTTTTAAAAATAGGGTCCGCTTTTCAAGGGGCAAGACGCTAGAGGCGCCTGCCCGCGTCGGAGCAGCCCGCGCCGGACTTGCTCCCCCCGGAGCAGCCTCCGCCGGAGCAACCGCAGCCACAGGAGTTGCCCTTCTTGAAGAAAAACCGCCTGATCAGGAAACCGGCCGCCACCGCGATGATCAAAAAGACAATGAGCGTGTCCATGGTCGCCTCTCCTTGAAAATGAAAATCAGCATCGAAATGGAGAATAAGCCCTTTCCAAGATCGCGCAAGATGTTTTATCGTCTTAAAAAACAGCCCCCTCGAACCCGGCGGCCCCTTCCTTCGGGATCCGCCACCCAAGGACGCGCCTCATGGAAAAGCATCTGCTCGTGGCCGTCAGCGACGAGTTCCAAACCTCCCAGAGCCTGCGTTTCGTGCACCATTTCTTCACCGAGATCGCCGACCTCAAGCTGACGCTGTTCTACGTGGTGCCCCGGCGTCCGGACTGGAGGCTCGACCCCATCAACCTGGAAGCCACTCCCGAAGCCGTGGTCCACATTGAGCAGGACAAGGCGGCCCACGGCGTGCCGGCCATGGAAAAAGCCCGGGAATGGCTCCACACCATGGGTTTTGCCAAGGACCAGGTGCGGGTGAAATTTTCCCAGGGCAAGCTCGGCACGGTCAAGGAAATCGTCAAGGAGTCCGAGGAAGGGCTCTACGACGCGGCGGTGCTCGGCCGGCGCGGCCTGTCCTGGTTCGAGGAGATGGTGACCGACAGCGTGTCCCACCGCATCCTCTGGGAGTCGCTGACCTTCCCCATCTGGATCTGCCGCAACACGGACCGCGAGCGCAAAAACGTGCTCGTGTGCGTGGACGGGTCCGAGGAGTGCCTGCGCGTGGCCGACCACGTGGGCTACATGCTGCGCCACGAGCCGAGCCACGACATCACCCTGCTCCACGTCTGCGCCGACGACCGGTGCATCGACGCGGAACAGATCTTCGGCCGGGCCATGGCCGAGATCAAGAGCAACGACATCGCCGACGACCGGATCAGCATCAAGGTCATGACCTCGTCCAACCCGGCCAAGACCATCCTCCACGAAGCCGACAGCCGCAAGTACGCGGCCGTGGCCATCGGCCGCACCAGCCACAGGCCCTCGACCCTCAACCACATCTTCGCCACCACCAGCCTCAAGATCCTGCGCGGCATCGAAGGCGCGGCCTTGTGGTTGTGTAAGTAAATAAAGAAAAGAGAACCGGGGGATGGAACCTTTTTTTGCAAAAAAAGGTTCCCTCCCCCGGACCCCCTCCTTCCCAAAAAACGCTTCAAGGGGTGGAGCGGCTTTTCGGCCCCTTCTTTTCTGCGGCGCTTCGCCGCCGGCGCACCGTATGGCCGGCTTTGCCGCGACGGGCTGGCCGGCTTTGCGGCCTGCGGGTCGCGGCAAAGCCGGCCATAACCGTCGATGCCCCGTCGCCCGACCGTAGCCTTCCCAACTTCCGCCCACCCCGTTCGGGGGGTCCGGGGGGGTGATCCCCCCCGGCAGGTCCAGGGCAGCGCCCTGGCGGGGCCTGGGGCAGCGCCCCAGCGGGGTCCGGGGCAGAGCCCCGGCCGCCGGAGGTTTCTCCCACGTTCCGCGTGTCCTTAGCTTCCCGACTGCATTTCCTGGATGGCCTGATCGACGGTGTGGCCGCCGGGCAGGACGGCTTTGGGGTTCTTGGCGGCCAGCTCCTTCAGGGTGGCGATGGCCCCGGCCTTGTCGTGCTTGTCGTGTTCGAGCACCACGCTCTTGTTGAACTGGGCGATGATGTGGCCCGGGTTGATGGCGATGGCCTTATTGAAGCATTCGAGGGCCTTGTCGAATTTTCCGACTTGGCGGTACATGACGCCCTGGTCGGTGAGGACGTCTGGCTGCTTGGGATCGAGGGTCAGCGCCTTTTCGTAGGCGGTGATGGCTTTCTCGGGCTGCTCGGTGTCGAAATAGAGGTTGCCGAGTTCGGTCCAGGCCGCGGCGTTGGCCGGTTCGAGCTGGGTTTGTTTTTCGAGGGCCTTGACGCGGTCGGCCAGGGCCGGGTTGACGGCCGGGGCGCCCGGCATGGCCGGAGCCTGGGCGGCGGGCGGGGTTTCGGGGGCGCCGGCCTTGCCGCCGACCAGGCCGTGGAGGGTGAATCCGAGGTAGAGGCCGACGAGCAGGGCCAGTCCGGCTCCGAGCAGGGCTGCGCTGCGGCTGACGGTGGCGCCGGTTTCTTTCCTTGTATTGTTCATGAAATCTCCTTGTTGGATCGGGAATGGGTGTTGTCCGGGCGGGAGCCTAGCAATCTCGCGGTCAAAAGTCACCGGACGCGCAAAAACCCGCGGCGGCCGAAGCCGCCGCGGGCGTGGAGAGGGGAGGGATACACGATCAGGTCCGGTTCGGTATGGAAACAACGGCGGGCAGGCCCGGTCCGTTGGTTGCAAAAAGGAGGCGGATCAGGATTCCACGGCCCGGCGCAGGCGGTCGAATTCTTCTTCCGAGATGGCTCCCTCGGCCAGCCGGGTCCGCAGGATGCGCATGGCGTCCTCGCGGTCGGCCCGGGCTCCCCGGCGGTGGTTTCCGGCCGGGAGCATGGCCCGCACGATCAGGAAGACCGCGACGAGAACCAGGAGCCACAGGAACGCCCCGGGAAAAAAGAATCCGCCGCCGGGGAAGGGAAGAAGCGTCTGGCAACCCCACATGGTCAGGCCTCGTGACAACGGTTTGACCGGGGCCGGCGACAGGCCGGCCCCGACCGGAGGTTACTGGCAGCCACCGCCGCCGCAGGGACCGGCGCCGCCGCCGCGGTGGTAGCCCATGCCGCCCATGCCGCCCATACCCATGACGCCGGGACCGATTTCCTTGGTCACCTGGATGTGGAAGGCGGTCTTTTCGGCCATGAGCTTGCCGATCATGGTGCCGATTTCCTGGGTCAGGGCGTTGATCTTGGCTTGATCGGGATTCGGGGCCACGGCCAGGGCGTTCAGTTCGGCCCGCTTGACGCCGAGGTCCGCGCGCAACTGGGCCGTCTTGGCGGCGTAGACGTCGTGGAGCTTCTGGAATTCGGCCTGCTTTTCCGGGGTCAGCTGGGCCATGCCGCCGCCGTAGCCGGGGCAGCCGCCGGCGCCGGGGCAGCCGCCGGCGCCGGGGCCCTGCCCGCCGCCGGGACGGGCCATGGCCAGGGACGTGGTCAGGGCCAGGGTGGCCAGAGCCGTGATGGCGATGCCGAGAGTCTTGCCTTTCATGTCGTCTACCTCCGTGAGGTTCTTCGGCCGGAGCCGAAACAGGTCTTTTTCCGCCGCCGGCCGGAGGGGGTTCCGGCGCTCGTCGCGGCGTTTGCCTTCTAAGAGCAGAGTTCGTGCCATCCTCTTTTATTCTTTCATGACAAGGTGTTGCCAAATTTGGCCGCTGCCGGCCCTCCTCTCCCTGCATAGAAGCTGCGCACCACGACCCGGCTGCGGCCGGGAAGGTGCCTTTTTTTCATACACCTGCCGCACGCGCTCTCGATCCGAGGCTTTCCTATATTTTCCATGGTCTTACGGAGTGAGGTCCTCCCGAGTGGCCTGGGCTGGCGGGGAAAGCGTCTCGAAAATATCCACCGCCACCGGCCCGGCCGGGCGCCCGAAGGCGGCCTCGTCCCAGGGGTCGGCTTCCAGGACCGCATCTTCCGGCGGGGCAGGAGACAGCGGATAGTCGAACATGGGTCGGCCGGCGCTTTCCCGGCCAAGCCGCCAGCCGACCAGCAGAAAGACCAGGGCCACGGCCGGACAGGCCAGGACGCGCAGCAGGTCGCACAGGTCCGGATTCATGGGGCCTCCTCCTCGATTTCGCCGTTTTCGGTGACCGCGTCGATGATGCGGGCCGCCGCCTTGGCGGCCGTTTTCGCCTGCCCGGCCGCCAGCGGCCGGGCCATGCAGACGTGGCAGGCCTCGTCGTAGACGTGGTCCTCGCCGGTGGTGTCGATGTCCTCGACGTTGCGCCGGTCGGTCACGAGCTGGGGAATGGTGCGGATGAAGTGCTCGCAGGTGTCGAAGACCTGGAGCAGGGGCGGCCCGTCCTCCCGGGGGCGCAGCCGCTCGTGGAACTGCCGGATCTTGGCCACCCGGGACGGGTCGCCGGGGACCAGGAAGAGACCCGCTCCGGCAAAGACCTCGGCCGTGCTCGGCCCCTGGCCGCCGCCCCGGTAGTCCGGCTTTTTGGCGAAACAGTCGGGCCCGGCCAGCCGGGTGAGGGCCCGGCCGGCGAGGCCGAGCCGGGCCTCCCGCTCCAGGATGCCGGCCGCGATGCCCGAATCGGCCAGGCGCAGACCTTGCGGCGTCCGGCCCGGGCCCCCGGCCGCGCCGTACCATTCCGAAAACCGGAAGAGCCGGCCGTCCGCGTCCACCCACCACCAGCCCACGGAAAAGGGGGCCCCGTAGCCCCAGTCGAAGGTCATGAACAGGGGCCCGTGCTCGGGCACGGGCCGCGGTTTGACCACGTGCAGCCGCCGGGAAAAGGCAAAGGCCTGGCCGAGGAAAATGTCCCAGTCCCCGTCCCGGTAGGCCGAACGGTAGGGTTCGGGCAGGGCGTCGAGGCGCAGGGCATAGCCCGGGTCGCGGGAGAGCAGGATTTGGTTGTCGGCCAGTTTTCCCGGAATGAAGCACCGCAGCATCCCCCCCTCCTCGGCCGGGGCCCGGCGCGGCGTCAGGGGCGGGGCAAAGTCCACGAACCGGGCCTTGACGAAGCCATGCCCCACGCCGCCGGGATTGGAGGCACAGACCACGCCCGGGATTTTGTGGCGCAGGGCCGGCGGGACGGCGAGGGCGCAGCGGAGCCGGCCGCGCAGGTAGTCGTACTGGAATTCGGTGAAGTGCGTCAGCTCGTCGATGACAAGCAGGTGGATCTCCACGCCCTGGTAGGCAAAGACGTCGGCCTCGCGCGGACAGCCGCAAAAGGCCAGGCTGGCGCCGTTTCGGAACTCGAACCGCTTCTTGGAAGCCCGGTAGCGGCCGACGGACCGGGGAAACTGGGCCAGGGCCGGCAGAATGTGGTTGCGCTCCAGTTCCGGCTGGGTGCGCCGGAAGAGATAGGCCTGCAGCCCCGGCACGCGCAGGCACATGAGCAGGGCCTCGAAGCGCAGGGCGTGGCTTTTCCCGGGCCCGGCCGCGCCGCCGTAGAGGATCTCGTTGGCCGGGCAGGCATGGAGGGCCGCCTGCCGGGGCTGGGGCCGGTAGTTGACCACCACGCGCTCCCCGCCCCAGGCCCCATTTGCCGATATATCGCCAGAGTGGTGCAAAACGCGGTTCCCCTTTTGGAATGAAAAACGGCAACTTATCGATTTATATTGCTTTTATTGTGGCACGGTTTGGGCATGGCCAAGGCCGGGGCAAAACCGGTTTGCGCCCCGGAGGATATGGCCATGCAACGATGTCTGCCCAAGTGTCTGCCCAAATGTCTGGTGACAGCGGCCCTGGTCCTGGCGGCGGCCGTGGCCATCGGGGCGGTCTGGGCCGGTTCGGCGGCCGGCCGGGCCCAGGGAGGCGCGCGCGGCTATGCACGGCTTTTGGCCGCCAAAAACCCGGGCCCGGCGGACCGGAGTTCGGATTGCCTGATGGCCATGGTCCTCTTGCGCGACCGGTCCGGCGGGACGGGGGCCATCCCGGAGGAGCAGTTCAAGGCCCTTCGCGCCTATTGCCGCGTGGCCCACGCCGGCCGGCTCCCCGCCTCCGCCCCGTCCCCCCGACCCGGCGCCCCGGCCGGGCCCGCCACCAAAGCGCCTTTGTAAGGCCGGCCCGACCCGGCCGTTTGCGCCGGTTGCCATGGTTCCTTCCGGCCAGAACATGGGACCGGACCGTCTCCGGAAGAATCCTCGTCCGGGGGTGGATCGGGTTCGGGCACGCAGGTCACGACGATGAGGGGACGGGGGCCGTGAGCCGGCGCGTCCTTCCCATCAGGTCCGACCGGCCCCGGGCGCCCTCCAGGGCCGGCCGAACCCAGATGCCGGGACAGGGCGGCCAGGGCCTGGGTCTTGCCGTGGAGCTTGATGCGAAGCCCCTTGCCCGTCTTGCCGGGGCTCTCCACGATCTCGGCCACGCAGGCCGTCTGCTCGGGCCCAAGCTCCCGGGAGGCCCGAAGCGTCACCCCCGCCTCGTCCCAGGCCACGAAGTCCCGGATGTCGGCAAAGGCGATGCGGGCCAGCTCCGCCACCACCCGGTCCTGGGTGATGCGAAGCCGCTCGCCGCGCCGGGCCATGGCCGCCTCGACGGCCGCGCCGACCAGTGGCTGGCGGCGCAGCTTCCGGCCCACGGAGGGCGCGCTTTTCACGCCGTAGCCGGCCCGGACGGCGGCCGCGCCCGGGTTCAGGTCCACCAGGTATTCCTCCACGAACCGCTGCTGCCTGTCGGTCAGCCGGGTGGGTGGCGCGTTTTCGGCCATGGTCCTTCCCTTGTCAGGTATTGGGCCGGCCGATCCTTCGGGCGGCCCGTGTCGCGTTCCCGAAATCCGGGCCTGCGCATTTCGAGGGAAATCTTTTTGAATGCGTAGTGGTTTTTTATTGAAATGACGCCCTTTTCCCCCGGGAGGCGGCACTAATGGAGCCGGGCGGACGGGCCGGACCAGTGCCACAAGGCCAGGATGTCGGCCAGGGAGAGATGGGGGTTTAAGGCCAGCAGGCCGTCGAGGCTGACGGTCCGAAGCGGGGTACGCGGCATGGCGGGCTCCGATGGTTTGGCCGCAACGGGCGGCGCGTGCGGGGAAAGGACGGCCTTAAGCGGCCATGTCCCGCTCTTCCAGGATGGTCAGGCGCGTGGCGTGGTTTTCCAGGCGCTCGACCACCCGCGCGAGCTCGGCCCGGGTCGGGTAGCCCCGGGCCAGCTCCACCCGGCCGTCTGCCTGCTCCTTTTCAAAGGCGCGCAGGCGGGCTTCCAGGCCGTCGATGGACCGGGCCACGTCGGCCACCCACTTGCGGGTGAAAAAAAGGACTAGGCCCACCAGAAACGAGATCCAGGCCGGCAGGAAAAGGGCGTCAGCAGACATCGGCGTTGCCTCTTGGGACATCGGTGGAGTCTCCAGGGACATCGGCCTTGCCAGGGCCTGGGGAGGTCCGGGGCCGGGACAAGAGCGGCAGGGCCCGCTCGGCCAGGTCGATGCCGGCCTGGGAGCCGATGGCGGCCAGGGCGATGTCGGTCACGGCCTGGATCTCGTCCGGGGCGAGCCCCATGCCCCATTTGCGGTTCAGGGCCACGGCGATGATGGAAATGACGGCCACGAGCAACTTGCGGGAGGCGAGCCGGGGGGCCATGTCAGGACACCCACCGGGGCGCGACCGGCACGGACCGGCCCTCGCCGCAGTACGGGCAGGCGGGCGGCCCGGCAAAGGCGGCCCGGCAGGCCGAGCCGACGAACACCGTGCCGCAGGCCGGGCAGGCCCGGTGGACTTTGTCGGAGACGAAACAAATGGTCCCGTCCTCGGCCACATTGGCGTAACTGGAAAGGACCGCGCCGCGGAGATCCGCGGAGAAAACCGGAAGCGTCGCATTGGCTGGCATGTCGCGCCCTCCTTCTTTCTTCCGAAAGGACCATGGAAGGCGGACACGGACCAGACAGTCCGTGTCACAATTATTCCGTCCGCCCGGCCGGACAGGCGGGCCGGGAACGCCTTTACAAGGGGCCGGGGCTTGGGCAAGGTCCGGGAAACGATTTCTTTCTGGAGAACGCCATGCGGTTGCGACTGGTCTTCCTGGCAGGCCTTGTTGTCCTTGTCGCCGGCTGTGCCGGCACGTCGGCGGGACCCGGCGGGGACCGCGCCCCGGTCATGACGGTCTCGGATTTCTACGGCTTCTGTTCGGCCCTGCCGACGCCGGATGCCTGCCTGTCCGATCCCATCTGCAACCGGTACCGCCGGGAGCTCTCCTCCCCGCCAAACGACCTGGCCGGCTGTCTGGCCGTATGCCGGCAAACGGAGAACGCGCTCTACGTGGACAATCTGGTCAACGGCTGCGCCGAGATTCTGGACCGGGCCGAAGACCTGTGCGACCAGTTCTGCCGCCGCCGCGACAGGTCCTGACCCCGTCGCGGGGCGCCGTGCGGCCTGGCGCAAGGGGGGCATGGCCCGCCGGGGCATCTTCGCCTTCCTTTCCCCGAGAAAGTTTTCTTGCGGGCGCTTTCCCCTGACGGTATGCATCGGGGAACCGGCAATCAGCCTTCGCGGCGGCCGGGCGAGGAGCGCCATGCACCCATCCCCTCCGCGAAGCGGACCCGCCAGCCAAGCGCCTGCCGTCGGGCCCGCCCTCGAGGCGTTGCCGACCACGTTCTGCTCCTTCCAGAACCTGGCCCACGGCCAGGCCGATCTGGCCTATCGGACCGACGCCGCCGACCGCGTGGAATGGATGGCCCGGGAAGGAGCGCGTTTTCTGGGGTACGAGGGCCCGGAGGCGGTGCTCGGCCGGCCGGCCGGCGAAGCGCTCTACCGGCAACCCGAAGACCGCAGGCCCCTTCTCGCGGCCCTGGAAACCGCCACGGGCACCGTCTGCCTGGAGGAGGTCCTGCGCCGGGCCGACGGCACGCCCGTGACCGTGCGCACGCGCGGCGTCGTCCGCCGCGACGCGGCCGGGGCCCCGGCCGGCACGGAAGCCCATTCCCTGGCCCTGTCCGAGGAGACAGGGGCCCGTCTGACCCTGGCCCGGGCCCTGCGCGAAATGGAGACCATTTTCGACAACGCCCTGGTCGGCATGGTCCTGGCCCGGGGCCACAGGATCGAGAAAATCAACGCGCGCGGGGCCGAAGTCCTGGGCTTTCCGGCCGAGGAGCTCATCGGCCGGGATGCCGCCGTCCTTTTCCCTGCCGCCGCGGCCTACCAGGCGTTTGCCGAAGCCTCGCGCCGGGATCTGATCTGCACGGGCATGCATGTCGGGGAATACCGCCTGCGCCGCAAGGACGGCCGCGTGGCCATCGTGCGGTCGTCGGCCAGGACCGTGTGTCCGAGCAACCGGGACGAAGGCGTCATCTGGACCTTTGACGACGTGACCGAGCAAAAGCGCCTGGAAGAGGAGCTCCGGGCCTCCAAGCAGGCGGCCGAAGCGGCGAGCGTGGCCAAGACCCAGTTTCTGGCCAACATGAGCCACGAACTGCGCACGCCCTTAAACGGCATCCTGGGCATGACCGAGCTTCTGCTCGACACGGCCGAGGACGCCGAGACCAGGGAATCGCTCGGCGTCATCCGACACTCGGCTTCGCTGCTCATGCACATCGTCGGCGACCTGCTCGACCTGTCGAGCGTGGAGGCCGGCCGGCTTCTGGTAGTGGAACGGGAATTCGACCTGGTGGCCGAGCTGTCCCCGCTGTTGCGCAATTTCGCCACCCAGAGCCTTTTACGGTCCTTCACCTTTTCCTACCATTTCGATCCCCTGCTGCCGGCCCACCTGATCGGGGACCCCAACCGGACCAAGCAGATCCTCATCAACCTCGTCAGCAACGCCTTCAAATACACCAAGAAGGGCTCGGTTGCCGTGCGCATCGGCCTTGGCGACGCCTCGGGCGGCGGTCCGGCCGCGGCGGCCCGGCCGGACCGGATCCGGCTCCTTTTTTCGGTGGCGGACACGGGCATCGGCATCGACCGCCAGTCCCAGGCCGCGGTTTTCGAGCCGTTCGGCATCGGCGAGAACTACCTGACCAAGAAGTACAGCGGCGCGGGGCTGGGCCTGACCATTGCCCGGCGGCTGGCCAACATGCTCGGCGGGGACATCGTCCTCGAGTCCGAGCCCGGCCGGGGCAGCACCTTCTCTCTGACCCTCGACTGCGGCCTGCCCGAGGCCGTCCGGACCGCCGCCCCGGTCCGGCCAGCCACCGTGGCCGAGTCGGCGCAACCCGGCGGCCTGCGCATCCTTTTGGCCGAGGACGAGCCGGTCAACCGCATCTTCACGGTCCGGGCCCTGCAAAAGCTCGGGCATTCGGTGGAAACCGCGGCCGACGGCCGGGAAGCCCTGCTCCTGCTCGGCCAGTCCCCCTTCGACCTGGTCCTCATGGACATCCAGATGCCCCGTCTAAACGGCCTGGAGGCCACGCGCATGATCCGTTCCGGCCAGGTGCCGGGCATTGCCACCACCATCCCGGTCGTGGCGCTTACGGCCTATGCCATGGATTCGGACCGGGAGCGGGGCCTGGATGCCGGCATGGACGAATACGTGACCAAGCCTTTCGAGCCCTGGGAACTGGTCGAGGCCATGGAGCGGGCCCTGGCCAAATAGCGGGGTCCCTCGCGGCGCGCCTCGAAGATCGTGCCTGCGATTTTTGAAAACAAAACTCTGGAATGTTTGTATTTTTACTGATCGTAGGGTCGCGGTCCGAAAGACGCGGCCCTAATGGACGGCCGCGAGGATGCGGCGCAGGTGGCGGTCGGAAAGACCGAACTGGTCGCGCAGGGCGAACATGTCCACCCCGGCCCGGTGTTTGCGCCGGATTTCGTTGTCCCGGCGTTTTTTGCGCGAGGTCGTGCCGTTTGGAATATCCAGCCGGCAACCGCCCCACTCGGCAATGAGGGCCTCGAGCGCGGCCCGCGCCGCCTCCTGTCCCAGGCTTTCCGCCAGTTTGGCCTCCAATTCGTATTCGCGCATCGCGACCGTCTCCACGGGGTGAGGGTGCTCTCCAGGTGGTCTGCCTGGGGCCCACGAGTATTCCTTATTGGAATATTTGTCAAGAATAATATTCCAAGAAAGGAATGGACATTCCCTACTGTTGTGGGGCACAAGGGATCCCATGATACGCTCCGTTCCCCCCCCGTGTCTGGCCGAAAATGGCCCGCTGCGCACCGAGGAGGACCAGTGCTTCTGGAAGGCGCTGGTGGACCTGGCGGCCATGGAAAACGCCAACCAGGCCGAGATGGCCGCCTTTGTCGGCGTGAGCCAGGGGTACGTGAGCAAGATCCTGGCCGGCAAGCAGGCGCCGAAGCCGGCCCTGCGCCGCCGGTTCGCGGCCTTTTTCAAGCTTTCCTACGAGGACATGGTGGCCCTTGGCCGGGAGCGGCTGGAAAGCCAGGCCTACGTGTCCGAAGGGGCCGGGGCCAAACGCTACCACGTGCGCGATCCCCTCTACGGCGGCGACGCGGCCGGCCGGCCCCAGGCCTCGGCCACGGATTTCGCGGCCCTCAAATCCCTACTGCGCGACCTGCGGGCCCGGGAAGTGCACCAGGCCTCCTACACCGAGGTGCCGTTGCGTGAAGCCACGGGCTCCATGGGCGGCGGCTCCACCGAGACCGGGGACCGGGCACTCACCTACCTGAGCTTTCGCACCGACTGGATCCGGTCCAAGGGCAATCCGGAATACATGACCGTCATCCGGGCCTTTGGCGACAGCATGGAGCCGACCATCCCGGACGGCAGCGTCGTCCTTATCGACGAAGGCCGCCGGCAGTTCGTGAAAAACAAGGTCTACTACCTTCGCTACAACGGCCAGATGTACATCAAGCGGCTGGTGGAGCGCGACGGCCGCCTGGCCATCGCCTCGGACAACGACCCCAACCTGCTCCTCGTCTCCGACGCCGACGACTTCGAGATCATCGGCCGCTGCATCTGGTCGGCCCGGGAACTGGACTGATTTCCTGGAAAGCGTCTGGCACGGTTTATTCCTGAAAGGAATAAGATTCGGCCCAGGCGGCGTGCGCTGGCTCAAAAAAAGCCCCCGTCACGGCGGGGGCTTTTTTGTGCGGCCGGGCTTAGTCCCGGCCGCGACGTCCGGGAGCCGCCGGCAGGGCCGCTGCCGTACCCGGTCCCAGGGCCCGGCCCGAAGAGGCCGTGGGCTGGCCGCCCTCCTGGCGGAAGGCGGCCACCATTTCTTCCAGGGCCCCGACCTGCCGGCCCATGTCCTCCACCACGCCGGACGAATCCCGCATGCCCCGGGCGATGGCGTCCGAAAGCCGGCGGACGTCCTCCTCGGACCGGGTGATCTGTTCGCTGGCCGCCGACTGCTCTTCGGCCGCCGTGGCGATGCCCTGGACCTGGGAGGAGGTCTCGTCCACCAGGGCCACGATCTCCCGCAGGGCCGCCTCGGAAGCGCCGGCCAGTTCGGTGGCGTGGCCGACGGCCTGGGTCGATTCGTCGACCTTGGCCAGGCTGGCGCGGGCACCGGCCTGGATGGCCCGGATGGAGTCCCCCACTTCCTTGGTGGCGACCATGGTTTTTTCGGCCAGTTTCCGGACCTCGTCGGCAACGACCGCGAAGCCCCGCCCGGCCTCCCCGGCCCGGGCCGCCTCGATGGCGGCATTTAAGGCCAGCAGGTTGGTCTGGTCGGCGATGTCGGAAATGACGTTCATGATGGCGCCGATGGCCTGCGCCTTTTCCCCCAGGGCATCCATGCCGGCCTTGGCCTCGCGGGAGACGGCGTCGACCCGGCTTATGGCCACAAGCGACTTCTCCACCACTCCCCGGCCCTCCACGGCCTGGCTACGGGCCGCGTCGGCCTTGGACGAGGCGGTGGCCGCGTTTTTGGCCACCTCGAGCACGGTGGCGTTCATCTCCTCCATGGCCGTGGCGGTTTCAGCGGTCCGCCGCTCCTGCTCCTCCACGGACCGGCCGACCTCGCCGATCTCGCTGTCCAGCCGGGAGGCCGCCCCGGCCAGAGCGTCCAGGATGCCCTGCAGGCGATCCGCGGCCAACAGCAGGCCCTGTGTCTTGGCCGTATCGGCCGCGGCCTGGGCGTGTTTGGCCTCCTCCAGGGCCGTGGCCACGCGGTCGGCCTGGGCCACGGCCTCTTCGCCCTTGGCCCGGGCCTCGGCCAGATTGGCCTTGAGATGGTGGCTCATGGTGGAAAGGGCGTCGCCGAGGGTCTGCAACTCGTCCCCGGTGCGGATGGCCAGGCTGTGGTCCAGGTCGCCCCGGGCCACGGCGGCGGCGAAGTCCACGCAGCGGCGCAGCCCTGTCAGCACGGCCACCCGCAAAAGGAGGGCCACGGCCGCCAAAATGGCCAGGGTCACGCCCAGGGCGATGGCGAGGCTTTGCCAGGTGGCGGCTGCGGCAAAGGCGTCAAATTCCGCCAGGGGAGCTTCGACCACGAACAGCCAGCCGGTGCCGGGATCGCGGGTGACGGAGGCCAGATGGTCCCCGGCGGCATCGGTATAGGAAAGGACGGTGGAGCCGGTGGCGGCCAGGATGCGCCGGCCGGTGTCCGTGGCGGCGAAGTCCGTTTTCATGAGCAGGGATTTGTCCGGGTGGGCCAGGACCATGCCGCCGGCGTCCAGAATATAGGCGTAGCCGGTCTGGCCGATCCTGGTGGCCGACAGGTCGGCCGTCAGGGAATCGAGGTCCATGCCGGCGTTGAGGACGCCGACGAGCCGGCCCGAGGCGTCGCGCAGGGGCTGGGCCAGGACGACGGCCGCCCGGCCGGTGGTGCGGCTGACGATGGCCTTGGACACGATGTCGGTCTTGTTCTCCCTGGTCGCGAGGGCGAAATAGTCGCGGTCGGCGACCTGGATTTTGCCGACCGAGCCCGCGTTGGACGAGGCCGTCGAGACGCCCTGGGCATTGAAGACGTTGGCGTAATCCGCTCCGGCCATGCCTTTGGACAGGGTGGCGAGGAGCGCGTTGGCGGCGGCGGTGTCCTCCCCCGTGGCCGCGCCGACGAGCAGCGGCGTCTTGGCGAAACTGGCCAGGCATTTGAGGTTGGCCTTGACCGTGCCGGTGATGTCCTTGGCCAGGGCCTGGGACAAGAGGGACATGGACTGGCTTTCGACGTGCCGCAACGCGGACTTGGCCGCGCGGTCGTTGAAGAACACCAGGGCGGCCATGCCGAGGAGGACGATGCCGAGGATGGGGGTGAAAAATTTGGCGCGAAGCGACAGACGCATACCGTTCCCTCCTGACGGGTTGCCTGTGGAGCCGCGGGAACGCAACGGCGGATACTGATTTTCTCATGGAACGGGGAGGCTGTCCACAGGTGGCTGGCACAACGGAGAGGCGTTGTCCCGGCGGATTGGCGCAACTGCGCCGAGAGGCATGCTGTTTCCGAGAGGCCGTCGTTGTGTTGATAACAAAACAAAAAAGGCAGAGGCCAAAACACCCGCCTTGCAATCGGCCGCCCTCCCCTGCACGCTCAGCAGAGCTCGTCGTACGTCAGGCGTTCAGCGTATTCCGCCTGTTTCCCCTTGTTCCACAGCGACACCGGCCGGTAATAGCCGACGATGCGGGTGAAGACTTCCGAGGGCGCGCCGCAGTCCGGGCACTGGTGGTGTTCGCCCTTGATGTAGCCGTGGGTCTTGCAGACCGAAAAGGTCGGCGTGATCGACAGATACGGAATTTTGGTCAGGGTCAGGGCCTTGACGATAAAGGCCTTGAGCGCCTCGGTGTCGGCCACGGCTTCGCCCAGGTAGGTGTGGAAGACCGTGCCGCCGGTATAGAGCGGCTGGAGCTTGTTCTGGTGTTCCAGGGCGTAGAACACGTCGCGCGAGTGCCCGACCGGCAGCGTGGTCGAATTGGTGTAGTACGGCGTGCCGTTGCCCGAGGCCTTGATGTCGGCGTAGAGCGCCTTGTCGATCTTGGCCAGCCGGTAGCTCGTGCCCTCGGCCGGGGTGGCCTCCAGGTTGTAGAGGTTGCCGGTCTCCTCCTGGAAGCGGGCGGTGACGGCGCGCAAATGGTTCAAGGCCCGGGTCATGAGCCGCAGGCCCGCCTCGGTCTCGATGCCCTTGCCAAGGAGGTTCAGGCAGGCCTCATGCCCGCCGACCAGGCCGATGGTCGAAAAATGCCCCCTGAAGCCGTTGGTCAGGTACCGCTTGGTCCACGGGAAAAGCCCCCGCTCCAGGTTGTCGCCGATCATCTTGCGCTTGAATTCCAGGGCGTCCTTGGCCAGTTCCGCGTACTCGGCCAAAAGATCGAGGAAATCCTCCTCGCCCTGGGCCAGGAAGGCCAGCTTCGGCAGATTGAGCGTCACCACCCCGATCGAGCCGGTGAGATCCCCGGCCCCGAAGAGCCCGCCGACCTTGTTGCGCAACTGGCGCAGGTCCATCTGGAGCCGGCAGCACATGGAACGGACGTCCTCGGGCGACAGGTCGGAATTGATGAAGTTCTGGAAGTAGGGGGCCCCGTACTTGGCTGTCAGTTCCAGAAGGAGCGTGCCGATCTCGGTATCCCACGGAAAATCGGGCGTGACGTTGTAGGTCGGAATGGGAAAGGAAAAAATGCGGCCCTGGTGGTCGCCGGCGGCCATGACTTCGAGAAAGGCCTTGTTGATCATGGCCATCTCGGGGCCGAACTCGCCGTAGGTCGCGTCCCGCATCTCCCCGCCGAGGATCACGGCCTCTTTGGCCAGGTGCTTGGGCGGGGCCAGGTCGAAGGTCAGGTTGGTAAAGGGGCTCTGGCCGCCCCAGCGCGAGGTGGTGTTGAGATTAAAGATGAATTTCTGCATGGCCTGCCGGACTTCGCGGGAGGTGAGCCCGTCCTCGCGCACGAAGGGGGCGAGGTAGGTGTCCACGTTGTTAAAGGCCTGGGCCCCGGCCCACTCGTTTTGCAGCGTGCCGAGAAAATTGACCATCTGGCCAAGGGCCGTGTCGAAGTGGCGGGGCGGGCCGGCGCAGGACCGGCCGGGCAGGTTGAAGCCCTCGAGAAGCAAGTCGCGCAGGCTCCAGCCGGCGCAGTAGCCGGCCAGGCCGAACGACAGGTCGTGGAGGTGGAAGTAGCCGTGGTCGTGGGCCTCGCGGACCTCCTGGGGATACTTGCCGAGGGCGTACCGGGCCTGGACCGTGCCCGACAGGTGGAGCATGAGCCCCTGGAAGGAATGGCTCATGTTGGCGTTTTCCGCCACCCGCCAGTCGGTCTTGGCGATGTAGGTGTCGATGACGTCGGCGATGTCGAGGAAGGCGGCCTTTTGTTCGCGAAGCTCCCGGCGCTTTTCGCGGTACACGATGTAGCGCCGGGCCACGCCGAAAAGGCGCGATTCCATGAGCACGAGCTCCACCGCGTCCTGGACGCGCTCCTGTTCGGGGACGTCTTCGTCCTCAAGCTTGCATTCGACCTTGTGGGCCAGTCGCGTGGCCAGGAGCGGGTCCTGGATGCCGCTGGCCTTGAGGGCTTTGAGGATCGCCTGGGCGATGCGCTGGGTGGACCACGTTTCCAGACACCCGTCGCGTTTTCGAATCTGCTTGGGCATGCCGCCTCTCCTCCCCGATGCGCGTGACCGTGTTGCAGGGTTGGACCGTATGCGAGCAACCCGGCGGCAGGGCCTCCCTGATCTCCCTGACGTCGGCCTCGGCCAGTTCGGGAACGAGGGTGGTGCGAAAGGCGAAGCGCCCCGGATGGCGCGCGGCCAGGGCGAAGACCGCCAAAAGGCGCTCTCTCGCCGCCTCCGGGGTCACGGCCCCGCCCGTGGCCGGTCCGTATTTGGCAAACGGCGCCTTGACGTCCACGGCGAAATGCGCGTCCGGATGGCGGACCAGGACTGCGGCCAGGACGTCCGGCCGCATGCCGTTGGAATCAATCCGGACGCGCGGCCCGAAAGCGGCCAGTTCGGCCGCGAAATCGGCCAGTCCGGGGGCGAGCGTGGGTTCGCCGCCGGTGAGGACGATGCCGTCGAGCCATTTGGCGTGGGAGGCCGCGAACCGGCGTACGGACGCGGCGGCGAGGGCCGGCTGGCCCTCGGGTCGCCAGGCCAGGGCGGCGTTGTGGCAGTGGGGGCAGCGCAAGTCGCAGCCGCCGAAAAAAAGCACGGCGCAAATCCGCCCCGGCCAGTCGCAAAGGGACAGGGGCTCGATGCCGCGAACGAGTTCCCAGGCAGGAGAACAACTCATTTTTTTCTTACAATACCAGCATGTTAAAAAGTACGTCAGGCCCAGCCCCGCCCCGGCGGACCGGCAAGGGAACCCGTCGGACACCCCCGAAACCTGAAGCCGTCATACCCCGGCCCCGCCCGATTGCAAGGGGCCGGCTCTCCCTGCCCCGGGGAATCCCGGCAAGGCCGCGCCGGGCCGGGCGATCTTTTTTCGCCTCCCCGGCCAGGCCGTCTGGGCCGGGACCGGGTCACGGGGCTGGTCGAGAAGGATGTCCGCCGGACCGTGACGCACCGCCCGCCTGGATCGCCGGCGAAACGGGCCCCGTGCCCCGGGGGCCCGCCCCCTCGGGCAGGAGCCCGTGGGCGGCCAGGAACGCTTCCGGCGTGCCGGGATAGGTCAGCATCTTGTTGGTGAACACGGATTCGAAGCGGTCCGCGAACCCGCCGTGGCAGCCCTCCCGGTCGAGGATGGCCTCGATCAGGCGGATGAAATCCTGCCGCTGCTCCCGGATCTTGACCAGGGCCCGCAGCCGGACCGTGCGCGGCGGGATGTGGCGGGCGACAAGCTCGGCCACCGCCTCGGCCACGGCCACGGCGTTCGGCTCGACGATGCGGCTGATGTCGGGGTCCAGGAAGTGGTCCCGCCCGCCCTGGCTGATCGTGGACACGACCGGCAGTCCGGCCAGCATGTATTCCGTGGTGGCGTAGTTGCCCCCCTCGACCTGGGATAGGCAAAGGCCCACCCGGGCCGAGTTGTAGGTCCGGCACATGGCCTCGGGGTCGAGGCGGGCGTAGGCGTCGGTGGCGGGGTCATGGTTGCAGCAGACCATGCCGGGCATGGTCTTGCGCAGATGGCGGAGGTAGGCCTGCTGCTTTTGCCGCTCGCCCGGCTCGAAGTAGTAGGCCAGCCCCCAGGACGGAATGCGCCGGGCCAGGGCATGGCGTTTGAAGGGAAGGAGTCGGGCGGTGTAGACGGCGTCCAGGGTCTTGGCCACCCCGGGCAGGGGCCGGAAGATGTTCTCGTCCAGAAAGGCATTGTGGTGGCAGAAATAGTGCGGCAGGCCGATCTGCTCGAGCATGGCGTCCTCTTCCCGGGCGTTGGTCAGGAAGAGGAACTCGTGGCGGGGATACCGGTCGCGCATGAGGGTATAGAAGTGTTTGGCATGGACCAGGAGCTTGCGGTCCAGCAGCGACCACCAGTTGCCCATGAGGAAATAGGCCTTGCGGTCGGCCAGGTAGGGGGAAAGCTGGATGGGCGCGCCCAGGGGCAGGCCGTAGGAGATGATGATGAGCGGATCGCGGCTGATCAGGTGGCAGCGCAGGAATTCCGACACGGAAAGCCTGGAGTCGGGGACGGGTGGGCTGGTCATGGCGGTCTCGCCTCCCAGAGGTGCGGCTCGCGGCGGTGCAGAAATTGCCGCGCCAGGAAGGAAAGCAACAATCAGGCCAGAGGCCGCCCTCCCCGCCCTGGCCGGTCCGGGCCGGCCGGGCGGCCTTTCCGGAAAATCGCCGCCCTCCCCGGCCCGCCGCCCCTGCCGACGTTGCTCCCCGGCCGGGCCTCGGCTACTCTGGCGCCATGAAGCGACCTGGTTTCACCTTTCTGGCCTGCCCGGACCCCGAGATCACCCGGGAGCGCGTGGACCGGCTCCTGGCCGAGTCCGGCCAGCAATTCGTCAAGGAAGTGTTCTGGGGGGACGAGGAGCTTTCTGCCCCCTTCTGGAGCGCGCTGACCGTGGGCAGCCTTTTCGCCGGGCAGCGGGCCGTGGTGGTCCGCCGGGCCGAGGCCTGCCCGGCGGAGTTGTGGCCGAAGCTCACGTCCGCCCTTTCGGGGTTCAACGCCTCGGTGTGGCCTTTTTTCTGCCTGGAAGGCCCCTTTGACCGCAAAGGGCCGAAGATTCCCAAGGCCCTGGCCGACCAGCCCTATTTCAAGGTGGCCGGGAAGCGCAAATGGTTCCTGACCGTGCCGGGGCTCACCCGCCGGGACATGGGGCCGCTGCTGGCCGACTGGGCCGCCCGGCGTCGCCTGGCCTTCGAGCCGGGCGTGGCCGAGGGGCTGGCCGCCGCCCTGCCCCCGGACCTGGCCCGGGCCGACAACGAGCTGGCCAAGCTCGAGCTGGCCCTTGGCGAACGGACCACCATCGAACGCGGCGACCTGGCCGAGGTCAGCTACCACGAGGGCATGGACGGGTTCGAGTTCCTGGACGCCCTGGCCGGCGGCCGGGATCCGGCCTCGGTCTGGCGGGAGATCGGCGGCAAGCAGCTGGCCGGCGAGGAGATGATCTTTCCTTTTCTCGGGCTTCTCCTCTACGAGGCCCGGATCATGTGGCGGATCGCCGCCGGCGAGGCCGGGGACGTGCGTTTGCCGCCGTACGTGCTGCAAAAAAAGCAGGCCCTGGCCCGGCGGCTCGGCGCTTCGGGCCTCACGCGCCTCTTTGAGGCCGCCTTCGCGGCCGAGGCCGGCATCAAATCCGGCACCCGGCGGCCGGATCAGGCCATGGAGTATCTGACAGCCGAACTTTTCCGCCTTTTCGGGGGGAACCAGGGGCAAAGGGGCCGGGGATGACCAGGCCGGCCCGGCGTTTTCCCGCCGTTTTCCCCGCCTTTTCCTGGAAAAACCCCTCCAATTCGCGGGAAAGCCTTGCCCGGATCTGCAATTATGCTTACTAAGAAAGAACCTCCGCACTACCTGGGCCATCGCCGGCGCCTGAAGGACCGGCTTTTGGAAAACCCCCGGGCCTTGGCGGACTATGAAGTGTTGGAGCTTCTCTTGGGCTATGTGATCGTGCGCCGCGACACCAAGCCCCTGGCCAAGGAGCTTCTGGCCCGGTTCGGCAGCCTGCGCGGCACGCTCCTGGCCCGGACCGAGGAGTTGCGCGACGTGCCGGGGTTCGGCCCCGGGGCCGAGGAATTCCTGGCCTTGTGGCGCGAGGCCTGGGCCCGGTTCCATGAGCAGCCGGCCAGGGACCGGATGGTGTGCAACTCCCCGGAGATCGTGGCCGACATGGCCCGGGCCCGGATCGGGGCCAGGGAGCACGAGGAGTTCTGGATGGCCTTGGTCGACACCAAAAACAGGCTCATCGGCTGGGAGCAGGTCAGCAAGGGCACCATCGACCAGGCTGCGGTCTATCCCCGCGAGGTCCTCGGCGTGGCCCTGCGGCACAACGCCAGCGGCATGATCCTCGTGCACAACCACCCAAGCGGCGATCCCCGGCCCTCGGTCCAGGACATCGACTTCACCCGGCGCATCCGAACCGCGGCCCGGGAAATCGACCTGCGGGTCCTTGACCACCTGGTGGTCACGGATGACCGGTTTTTCAGCTTCCAGTCCGAAGGCATGTTGTAACGGCAAGGAGGTCCCCATGACGCCAAGTCTGCATGCGACGGTGTACGGCAAGGTCCAGGGCGTGTACTTTCGGGCCTGGGTCTTCGACCAGGCCAAAAGCCTCGGCCTCACGGGCTGGGTCAGAAACCTCCGGGAAGGCGCGGTGGAAATCCTGGCCCAGGGTCCGGACGAGGCCCTTGCCGCCCTGAAGGAACGCCTGCCCCAGGGCTCGCCCCTGTCCCGGGTGGAGTCGGTCGATGCCCGCCTGACCGACCACGACAAGACCTATACGGAGTTTGAAATCCGGGGCTAGGGCCCGCCCCCGGCCTCCGGTTTTTTTTCGCGCGTCCCGGGCCTTTGCCGCACGGCTCGGCGATCCCGGCCGCGCGTCCTTTCCCTGGTAGCGCACCCAACCGCCCCTCCCCCGGCCTCCGGGGAGCGGATGCGAGAGAGGAGTATGGCAAGCATGGACAACGAGTTCGATCCCAAAAAGACCCCCGAAGACGCCGCCCCGGCCCCCGATGACGCGCCCGGCGGCAGCGAGGCCCCCATGGCCAGCGAAAGCGAGGACAAAAACCAGCCTGACATTCCCCTCGAGCTGCCGGTCCTGGCCGTGCGCGACATCGTGGTCTTCAATTACATGATTCTGCCGCTCTTCGTCGGCCGGGACAAATCCGTCCAGGCCGTGGACGCGGCCATAAACGGCTCCCGCTACATCCTCATCCTGACCCAGAAGGACGAGAAGGTGGACGAGCCGGGCGAGGACGACCTGCACCGGGTCGGCACGGTCGGCATGATCATGCGCATGCTGAAAATGCCCGACGGCCGCCTGAAGGTCCTGGTCCAGGGCCTGACCCGGGCCCGGGTCGAGCATTTCATCTCGTCGGACCCCTTCCACCTGGCCAAGGTGGAGATCATCGGCGAGCGCGAGTCCAAGGAAGTGACCCTGGAACAGGAGGCCATGATGCGGGCCGCCAGGGAACAGAGCGAAAAGATCCTGTCCCTTCGCGGCATGGCTTCGGCCGACATCATGGCTGTTTTAAACAGCGTCAACGAGCCCGGCCGCCTGGCCGATCTGGTGGCCTCCAACCTGCGGATGCGGGTCGAAGAGGCCCAGCGTCTGCTCGAATGCGAGGACCCCATCGAGCGGCTGCGCCTGGTCAACGAACAGCTGGTCAAGGAAGCGGAAGTCGCGACCATGCAGGCCAAGATCCAGAACATGGCCAAGGAAGGCATGGACAAGGCCCAAAAGGACTTCTTCCTGCGCGAGCAGATGAAGGCCATCCGCCGGGAACTCGGCGAGGGCGGCGAGGAATCCGACGAGCTCGAAGAGCTCAAGGAGGCCCTGGACAAGGCCGGCATGCCCAAGGAAGTGAAAAAGGAATCGGACAAGCAGCTCAAACGGCTTGTGTCCATGCACCCCGACTCGTCCGAGGCCGGCGTCATCCGCACCTACCTCGACTGGCTGGTGGACCTGCCCTGGAAAAAGCTGTCCAAGGACCGCCTCGACATCAAGGAAGCCAAGCGGATCCTGGACGAGGACCACTTCGACCTGGAAAAGGTCAAGGAGCGCATCCTCGAATACCTGTCCGTCAGAAAGCTCAATCCCGGCATGAAGGGCCCCATCCTCTGCTTCGTCGGCCCGCCCGGCGTCGGCAAGACCTCCCTTGGCCGGTCCATCGCCCGGGCCCTGGGCCGCAAGTTCGTGCGCATGTCCCTCGGCGGCATGCGGGACGAGGCCGAGATCCGCGGCCACCGGCGGACGTACATCGGGTCCATGCCCGGCCGGGTCATCCAGAGCATCAAGCAGGCCGGCACCAGAAACCCGGTCATCATGCTCGACGAGATCGACAAGGTCGGCTCGGACTTCCGGGGCGACCCGTCCTCGGCCCTCCTTGAGGTCCTCGATCCGGAGCAGAACTTCTCCTTCTCCGACCACTACCTGAACGTGCCCTTCGACCTGTCCAAGGTCATGTTCATCTGCACGGCCAACATCCTGGACACCATCCCGGCCCCGCTCCTGGACCGCATGGAACTGATCCGGCTCCCGGGCTACACCGAGCAGGAAAAGATCAAGATCGCGAGGCGTTACATCCTGCCGCGCCAGATCGAGGAAAACGGCCTGGCCAAAGACGACATGGTCCTCTCCGACCAGGTCCTGGCCCGGATCATCCGCGACTACACCCGCGAGGCCGGGCTTCGAAACCTCGAACGCGAGGTCGGGTCGGTCGCCCGCAAGGTGGCCCGCAAGAAGGCCGAGGGCGAGAAGCCGCCGTTCCGGGTCACGGCCGCGTCCCTGGAAAAGCTTCTCGGACCGGCCTATTTCATGGACGACGAGCGCGAGGCCGAGCTGCCGCCGGGCGTGGCCGTGGGGCTGGCCTGGACGCCGGTCGGCGGGGCCATTCTCCACATCGAGGTGGCCACGCTTCCGGGCAAGGGCGGCCTGCAGCTCACGGGCAAGCTTGGCGACGTCATGAAGGAATCGGCCCAGGCGGCCCTCACCTACGCCAAGTCCCGGGCCAAGGAACTCGGCATCAACCCCGAGATCTTCGAGAAAAACGACATCCACATCCACGTCCCGGCCGGAGCCACGCCCAAGGACGGTCCGTCGGCCGGCGTCACCCTGGTCACGGCGCTCATTTCCGCCCTGACCAACCAGCGGGTCGGCAGCGACGTGGCCATGACCGGCGAGATCACCCTGCGCGGCCGGGTCCTGCCGGTCGGCGGCATCAAGGAAAAGGTGCTGGCCGCCGTGGCCGCCGGCATGAAGCGGATCATCATCCCGGCCCAGAACATGAAGGACCTGCGCGACATCCCCCGCGACCTGCGCGGCCGGGTCAAGGTCTTCCCGGTCGAGCGCATCGACGAGGTCTGGCCGCTGGCCAGCGCCGTGACCCCGGAAAAGGCGGCGGCGGTCGAAAAAAAGATTCCGCCCGTCGAACCCGGCGAAAACGGCGAATCCGGGGAGACCGGGAACGCCTAAAACGGCTCCACCATGACAGATGCAAAAGGCCGGGACGCTGGTTCCGGCCTTTTTTTCGTCCCGGCTCTCCGCAAAGAGGCAATGGCTTTTCAAGCGGGACTATTGTAAGCCTGGACGGCAGGAGGGGTTCTCTCCCCTCCTGTCTGTCTGAGCCGTAACAGCCCTGTATACCAAAACTAATTTTCGCAGCCGCCCCGGGCGGCCGCATCTTTTTCAGACACCGCAAGCGAGGAACCGCCGCCCATGACCACCCTTCCCCTGCCCGTCGATCTGCCCGAGGCCGCCGTCAACGCCAACGCCCAGGTGGTCCTGGCCAAGCGCTATCTCATGAAGGGGCCGGACGGAAGCCCGCTCGAGGACGTGCGCGGGCTTTTCTGGCGCGTGGCCGCGGCCATCGCTGCCGAGGAGGCCAAGTACGGCAACTCCCCCTTCGCCCCCGAGGACCTGGCCCGCAGGTTCTACGACCTGATGGTCGGCATGCGGTTTCTGCCCAACTCCCCCACCCTCATGAACGCCGGCACGCCCCTTGGCCAGTTGGCCGCCTGCTTCGTGCTGCCGGTCGGCGATTCCATGGAGGAGATCTTCGACGCCGTGAAGTTCGCGGCCCTGATCCACAAGTCCGGCGGCGGCACCGGCTTCTCCTTCTCGCGCCTGCGGCCGAAAAAGGCCCGGGTCGGGTCCACGGGCGGCGTGGCCTCGGGACCGGTCTCGTTCATGCGGATTTTCAACACCGCCACCGAACAGGTCAAGCAGGGCGGCACCAGGCGCGGGGCCAACATGGGCATCCTGCGCGTGGATCACCCGGACATCCTGGAATTTATCACCTGCAAGGAACGCGAAAACGAGCTGCAAAATTTCAACATCTCGGTGGCGCTCACCGAACGGTTCATGCAGGCCGTGGAAAAAGGCGAGGACTACGACCTGATCGACCCGCGCGACAAGGCGGTCGTCGGCCGGCAAAGCGCGGCCGACGTCTTCAGCCTCCTCGTCCGCAAGGCCTGGGAATCCGGCGATCCGGGCATCGTCTTCATCGACCGCATCAACCGCGACAACCCCACCCCGGCCCTTGGCGAAATCGAGTCCACCAATCCTTGCGGCGAGCAGCCGCTCCTCCCCTACGAGGCCTGCAACCTCGGTTCCGTCAATCTGGCCGTGTTCCACGACCCGGCCGCGCCGGACGGCATCGATTGGGCGGGGCTCACCGAGACCGTGCACCTGGCCGTGCGCTTTCTCGACAACGTCATCGACGCCTCGCGCTATCCCCTGGACCAGATCACGGACATGGTGCAAGCCAACCGCAAGATCGGCCTGGGGCTCATGGGATTTGCCGACCTGCTCTACCTCCTGCACATCCCCTACGACAGCACCGAGGCCCTGAAACTGGCCGAAAGGATCATGGATACCATCCAAGGCGAGTCCAAGTCCGCCTCCAAGGCCCTGGCCGCCGAACGCGGCCCCTTCCCGGCCTACCCGGACTCCATCTTCGGCAAGCGCAACCTCGGCCCCTACAGGAACGCCACCACCACCACCATCGCCCCCACCGGCACGCTGTCCATCATCGCCGGCTGCTCGTCGGGCATCGAGCCGCTCTTCGCCCTGGCCTTCTCCCGCCATGTCATGGACGGCGAAAAGCTGGTCGAGGCCAACGTCCATTTCGTCAACGCCATGAAGGAAGCCGGCGCCTACTCCGACAGCCTCATGGAGGAGGTCACGCGCAAGGGCTCCATTGCCCACATCGGCATGCTGCCGGACGCACTGCGCGAGGTCTTTGTCACGGCCATGGACATCGAACCGGTCTGGCACCTCAAGATGCAGGCCGCCTTCCAGAAGTACACCGACAACGCCGTGTCCAAGACCGTCAACCTGCCAAACGACGCCACCCAGGACGACATCCGCGAGATCTATCGGCTGGCCTACGAACTGGGCTGCAAGGGCGTCACCGTCTACCGCGACGGCTGCAAGGCCGGCCAGGTCCTGTGCACCGGCGACGGTGCGACGCCCGCCCCGGCCAAGACCCAAAGCAAGGTCCGCATGCGGCCGGATATCGTCCTCGGCTTCACCCAGAAGGTCAAAACGGGCCTCGGCGATCTCTACCTGACCGTCAACGAAATCGACGGCAAGCCCTTCGAGGTCTTTGCCACCATCGGCAAGTCCGGCCGGTCCGTGACCGCCAAGGCCGAGGCCATCGGCCGGCTGGTGTCCCTGGCCCTCCGGGCCGGGGTGGAAGTGTCCTCCATCGTCGGCCAGCTCAAGGGCATCGGCGGCGAGAACCCGGTTTTCCAGAAAAAGGGCCTGCTCCTGTCCATCCCGGACGCCGTGTCCTGGGTGCTCGAAAACCGCTACCTGCAAGGCCGCAAGATCCAGGACGACACCGGCAACCTCGGCCATCCCCAGTGCCCGGACTGCGGCGGCGAACTGGTCTTCGAGGAAGGCTGCCACGCCTGCAAGGCCTGCGGCTACACCAAGTGCGGGTAGTAAAAAGAGGAAGATGCCTCCGGCGGCCAGGAGAGGCTCTGCCTCTCCTGGACCTCTCCGCCGGGGGGCGTCACGCCCCCCGGACCCCCCGAATGGGGGCACGAAACGACAAAGGGCGGTTCTGCCATGGGACCGCCCTTTGTCGTTTCCAGGTCGGGTGGGTCCGGGAGGGGGTGACCCCCTCCCGGCCGCCGGAGGCATCTTCTCTTCTCTCTTCTCCACTTCACCCCGTGTAGCTGGCGTAGTTCTTCCCGACGCGGTCGATGAGCTGCAGATGGCGGAATTCGCCTTTGATCTGCCCGGCTTCGTAGATGCGGTAGGCTTCCTCGACGCATTTTTCGCAGGCGCCGAGGGGCGCTTCCACGCCGAGGCAGAGGGGATTTCGGGTGGATTCGGTTTCGTAGGTCATAACGCCCCGGCAGTGGTCGCACAGGCGGACGGACTCGGTCTGGTACTCGGTGATGGCGTCGGTGTCGTAGTAAAGGGTCTTGCGGCGGGTGAACCAGCCATTCACGAGGTCGCCCTTGCCCGGGCCCTTGGGATGGCGGGCCAGCTTCAGGATGTCGCGGCAGACGTCCTCGATGTAGGCCGTGACCTTGGCCGGCTGGCGGATGGCCTCGGGATCGAAGCCGGGTTCGCGCACGTGGGAGTAGTCGAGGCCGGCCATGGACAGGACCAGGCCGAGGTTGACGTAGGGCAGGGCGCCCTGGATGGCGTAGCCGCCTTCGAGGACGGCGATGTCGGCCTGCAGCAGCTCGGTCAGTTGGGCATAGCCCTGGGCCGAGAAGGCCATGTCCGTGATGGGGTCGGAGAAGTGGTTGTCCTGGCCGGCGGAATTGACGATGAGATCGGGCTTGAAGTCCTCGATCAGCGGCATGACGACCTCGCGCATGGCGAAGAGGAACCCTTCGTCCGAGGTGCCGGGGGGGAGCGGCACGTTGACGGTCGCGCCGAGGGCCTGGGGGCCGCCCTGTTCGGTCGGGTAGCCGGTGCCGGGATAGAGGGTGCGGCCGTCCTGGTGGAGCGAAATGAAAAGGGTGTCCGGGTCGTGCCAGTAGACGTCCTGGGTGCCGTCGCCGTGGTGGCAGTCGGTGTCCACGACGGCGACGCGAAGGGGTCCGAACCGTTCGCGCAGCCATTCGATCATCACGGCTTCGATGTTGATGTTGCAAAAGCCGCGCGCCCCGTGGACCACCTTCATGGCATGGTGGCCGGGCGGCCGGACCAGGGCGAAGGCCTTTTGGGAGTCTTTTTCAAGGACCGCCCGGGCGGCCCGGATGGCCCCGCCGGCCGAAACGAGGTGGGAGGGCGTGGTGACGGCGGCGACTTCGGGGAAGCAGAAGTGGACGCGGGAGACGTCGGCGGCCGTGGCCAGGTCGGGTTTGAGTTCGCGTATGCCCGCGATGTCGAAGACGCCCTCTTCCCGCAACTGGTCCTGGGTGTAGAGGAGGCGCTCCTGGCGTTCCGGGTGGGTCGGGGAGATGGCCCAGTCAAAGGCCGGGAAAAAGACGATGCCAAGGCTCCGGCCGGCTTTCAGCATGACTGGGACACCGCCTTTTTGTAGGCCGAAAGGATGCCCGGCCGGACCTGGCAGGCCACCCGGATGTTGTGGCCGACCTGGACCTGGCCCTCGACCATGGGAAACGAGGAGAGCTCCACGGTCTCGACCGGGGCCTCGCCTGGGTCCGCGCCGGTGGCGGAGAGGTAGTCGCGCAGGCGGGTGGCGGCTTCGCCTTCGGCCGCGGCCGGGCTGAAGTTGCCGGCCACGGACCGGGCCACGCCCAGAGACGGGATGGTCAGCCGGCCGGTGGCCGTGTCCGCGAAAAGCTCCACCGAGAAGGTCGGCCGGGCCAGGGCCGCGCCGATGGCGTTGGCCACGGCAAAGCTCTCGGGCACCACCACCTCTTCGGAAAAGGCGTCCTGCAACAGGGCCGAGAGGGCCAGGGCCGGGCCGCCCATGACGTAGACCCGGGTCGGCTTGACGGTCCTGCCTTCGAGCAGGTCGAAGATGGTGTAGACCGGCCGGTCGTTTATTTCCCGGACAAAGGCCGCCACTTCCGAGCGGATCTGGTTGACGGCGTTTAAAATGGCGGCGTCGGCCACCTCTTCGGGATCGAAGCCGAAGGGCGCGCCGGCGGCGGCGATGCCTTGGTAGGAGGCGCGCGGGTCGCCAAGGGCGATGACGTTTTGGATATTGAGGGCATCGACCAGGGTCGGGACCGGGCCGCCAAGGGCCATGGGCGGCCCCAGGCGGCGCGGGCCGACCCGGACCGATTCGCGGCTGACGGTCAGGGCCGAGTCGCCGCCGACGCCGATGGACCGGGTGCGCAGGGCCCGGACCAGGGTCGGGCGGCCGGCGATGGCGATGCCCTCGTTTTCGATCAGCGGGGCCCCGGCGGCAAAGACCGCGATGTCGGTGGTGGTGCCGCCGATGTCGAGGATGACCGAATCCTCGACGATGTCGCACACGGCAATGATACCCATGACCGAGGCGGCAGGGCCCGACAGGATGGACTGGACCGGCAGCGACCGGGACACGGTAAGCGGCATGGTGCCGCCGTCGGCCTTGAGCACGTTGATGATGCCGGGCGCGAGGCCGAGTTCCGTGACCGACTGTTCCACGGCATCGCAAAACCGGTTGTAGATGCGCCACACCGCACTGTTGCAGTAGGCCGTGGCGATGCGCCGGCCAAAGCCCAGGCGGCCGGAAAAGGCGTGGCCGAGCGACACGCAGTCCGAGCGGCCGGCGAGCAGGGCGGCCAGGGCCATCTCCTGGTCCGGGTGGCGGGTGGAGAATTTGGTGACCGCCGCATGGACCCGGACTCCGGCCTCGTGGCAGGCGGCCACGGCGGCCCGGGCCGCGTCGGCGTCCAGGGGGGCGGTTTCCCGGCCCCGGTGGTCGATGGCCCCGGGCAGGACGAAATAGTGGTCCCCGATCCGGTAGGCCTCGGGGTCGATGCCAGGGCCCCCGGAGACGAGGACGCCGACCGGGTCGGCCGTGCCCTCGATGATGGCGTTGGTGGAAAGGGTGGTGGACAGGTTTAAGCGGGCCACGCCGCCGGGCCCGGCCACGGCCACGATGCTCGAGAGGACCTCGCGGATGGAGGCGAGCAGGTCGTCGTGGTTGGTGCGCAGCTTGGCGCAGGCCACAACGCCGTCCCGGCCGATCAGGACCGCGTCCGTATGGGTGCCGCCGACGTCGATGCCAAGAAGCATTCAAAACCCCTAGCATCATGTACGGCCGGCGTCGAGACGTGGCAGCCGGGGAAGCCTGCGAGACGATCCCGTCCGCGAACCGCACCGCCAGGGCGGGAACGCTTTTGGGCCGGGAGGCGCCGGGTTCAACCCCGCCGGTAGCGCCCCATGAGGGTGGCCGCGGCCAGGATGTGGTCCTTGGCCGCCCGCAGCAGGTCGGCCTTGGTGGCGCCGGGGGCGAGGTTGAGCAGGGCGTCCAGGGCGTAGAGCGTGAAGTAGTAGCGGTGGGTGCCGCGCGGCGGGCAGGGGCCGCCGTAGCCGAGGCGCCCCCAGCTGTTGCGGCCGGCCAGGCTCCCGTCCGGATACCGCTCGGCCCCGTGCAGGCCTTCGGGCAGGCCCGGGGTGCCGGGAGAGAGGTTATAGAGCACGAAGTGGTCCCAGACCCCGGCCGGGGCGTCGGGGTCGTCGCAGACCACGGCCAGGCTGGCCGTGCCGGCCGGGATGCCGGAAAAAACGAGCGGCGGCGACAGGTCGGCCCCGTCGCAGGTGTGGCGCTTGGGGATGTCGCCTTCGTGGGCAAAGGCCGGCGACGTCAGGGTCATGGCCATGCGAGCCTCCTCGGACCGCGATGCGGCCGGTCCGTGCCGCGTAAGGCACCCTGTTGCGGTGGCCGGCTTCCTCCCCTGCGGGGAGCCGGGGGAAGGCATCCCCCGGCTGGGAGGCGAGGCGGGGCAAAAAAGCCCCGGCCGGCCCGGTTAGTCGTCGAAATCACCTTCCGGCCCCTTGTCCTTGGACAGGCTCTTGGCCCGCTCCAGGATCTGCTCCCGGGTCCAGGCGGCCGGGGCCTCGATGACGCCGGCCTTGGGGCCGAGGTCATAGGAGCCGGCGGCGAGCAGGGCTTCGATGGCCAGGGGGGCGGTGTCCCTGGCATTGAAGACGTCGGTCAGGAGCCAGGCCACGAACTCGGCCACGGCTTCGGACATGCGCTCCCGCACGGCCCGGGGCTGGGCCAGCAGCTTGTTTTCGAAAACGCAGTTGAGCTTCTTGTAGTCCCCGGCCTTGATGGCCTTGCCGCCGGCATAGGCCGCCATTTCGGCCCACAGGGCCTCGTCGAGGCCCTTGCCCGGCTCCTTGATGAAGTTGCCGGCCGCGTCCATGATGGCGTTGCCGTAGTCGTTGACGGCCACACCCCAGGAGATCATCTGCAGGGCCGTGGCCACGTTGGCCTTGGTGGTGGCGGTCTTGGCCGCGATTTCCTTGAGCTTCTCCGAGGAGTTGCCCGACGTGCCGTGCTGGGCCCCGGAGATGCCGTAGGGGGCGAGCGCCTCGTGGATGCGGGCGGTCAGGTCCACCTGGATGCCCGTGGCCGAGGCCTCGATGCCGTGGGTGGTGCCGTTGTTGAGGGCGATCCAGTCCGGGTGGATGCCGTTGGCATTGAGCCCCTGGATGAGGAACAGGGCCTCCTCGGGGGTGGACAGGCCGGACTTGCCCTTGATCTCGCCGACCTCGGTCTCGTAGCCGGCCCAGGACGGGACAAAGGGGGCCAGCTCGATGTTGGCCAGCAGGTTTTCCTCGTCCGGCAGGTGGGAGGCGTCGATGGCGATGGAGGTGATCCCGGCCTCGAACAGCGTCGGGATCTCGAGCTTGGCCTCGGCCACGTCGCCCGGCTTCTTGATGCCGTAGTGGTCGGCGTGGATGGCCACCGGCACGGTGATGCCGAGCTCGTTCATGGCCTGGTCGGCCTGCCGGGCGATGTTCCACATGGTCACGTTGCAGTAGTTGGATTCCGAGCGGGCGATTTCGAGGATCACGGCGGCGTTGGCCCGCTGGGCCGCGAGCAGGGCCCCGCGCAGCACGAAGTTGCTGCGGGAGTTGGCCGCGATGGTCATGGCGTGGCCCTTTTTAAGCATGGCCCGGTCCACGGCCTTGCCGCTGACGAGAAGGGCCCTCGAATGCGGGAAAAGCTTTTTGACGTTCGGCGGACGGCCGACGGAAAGGGCTTGTTCGAACGCGGTATCCGACGTGGTCATGCATTCCTCCTTGCTTCGTGGCCGGCCGCGCGGCCCTTGGCATGCGTGATGGCGGCGGACCGGGACGCGGCCCGCCGGTGGTACTTGTCCTTTCTTCCAGAAACCGGGCGTCGGCGCTACTGCGCCGGGAAAATATCCTGGACCCCGTGGCGCTCCAGGATGGCCCTGGCGGCCGGGTTGTCGGCCACGGCCCGCAGGAGGGCGGCCACGCTCGAAGCGATGCGGGCCCGCTCCACCGGGAAGGGAATCTCGGCCAGCCGGGCGGCCAGGGCGTCAAGGCGGGCCAGGTTGGCGTCGCCGGGCTCAGACTGGCACTTGCCGAGAAGATCGCAGGACACCACGTCGCCGCCGGCCGCCGGCAGACCGGCCACGAAGACCTCGCCGCCGCAGACCGAGCAGGTGAGGGCCCCGGTCTCGGTCTCGGCCAGGGGAAAGGTCCATTGGGACGTGGTGTTGCCGCAGGCGTCGTATTTGCGCAGGTGCAGAAAACGGCTCTCCGCGGCCCAGCCGAAGTCGGCGTGGGTGGGGTCATTGACACAGAAAAGCTTGCGCGACAGCATGCCCGCTCCTTTTGCGCCCGATGGGGCGCATCCTTTCCAGCCATAGTACGGCTGGCCGAAACAATCAACAAAGAGGCCGGATTCGCCCCCTTCGGCCGGGGCTTTTCCCTTTCATCCCGCACGGCTTTCTGGTAGCAGCAACCCACGCCGGGATATGCCTTCCGGCCTGGAGCGAGCATGGCCGGATACGCCTACGTCCTTTGCGCCGCCGCCCTGTGGGGGCTGATCGGCCCCCTTTCCAAACTGTCCTTTGCCGCCGGCATGGACACGGTGGAAGTGGCTTTTTGGCGCGCGGCCGTGGCCTGGGTGTTTTTCGCCGGCCAGGCCGTCAAAAACCGCGAGACCCGCATCGCCCCGCGCGACCTGCCGGCCGTGATCGGCTTCGGCGTGGCCGGCATCGCCGGCCTGTTCGGGGCCTATGTCGTGGCCGTGGAGGCCGGCGGCGCGGCCCTGGCCTCGGTGCTCCTCTACACCGCCCCGGCCTGGGTGGCCCTCATGTCCTGGCTGTTTCTGAAGGAGTCCATGGGCGGCTACAAGGTGGCGGCCGTCATGGCCACCATCGCCGGCGTGGCCGGGGTCAGCCTGGGACCCGGCTTCTCCGGGCAGGCGGCCTTCAGTGCCCGGGCCATCGGTTTCGGCCTGCTCTCGGGCGTGACCTACGCCCTCTACTACATCTTCGGGAAATACTACCTCGGCCGCTACCGCACGCCCACGCTCTTTCTTTATGCCCTGCCGGTCGGAGCGTTCGCCATGCTGCCCTTTGTCCACTTCACCCGGCCGACCCTGGCCGGGGCGGTGCCGTGCCTGGCCCTGGCCGTCCTGTCGACCTACGGGGCCTATTCGCTCTATTACGCGGGCTTAAAGCGCCTGGAGGCCACCCGGGCGGCGGTGGTGGCCACGCTCGAGCCGGTCATCGCGGCGGTCCTCGCCTACGCCATGTTCGGCGAACGGTTCGGCACGCTCGGCTATCTCGGGGCCGGACTCATCATCGGCTCGGTGCTCCTGACCGTGTGGGACGGGGCCCGGGAGCGGCTGCGCGCGCCGTTGCCCACGGCGGGCCAGACCGGCGCGGCAGGCTAAAGAAGGCCCGGCCCGGGTCCGATAGGAGAAAGAGAAGCACGGCCCCGGTCGGACGGGAAATCCACGAAACCCCACGGAACCCCACGGAACCCCACGGAACCCCACGGAACCATGGACAAGATCGACACCCTTTTCCCCGCCCCGGCCGCCGTCCAGGCAGCCCAGGCGTCCCAGGCCGGCCAAACGACCCAGGCCTCGGGCCCGGCCCGGCCCCAGCCGCCCACGCCAGCGGCCGCCAACGAGCACCAGCGCGACGCCGATACCGTCGACATCGCGGCCATCTTCCCCTCCCGCCACATCCGGCTGGTCATCGACGAGGCCACCGGCATCGTCCAGGCGCAAGTCCGCGACGCGGCCACCGGCCGGGTGCTCCGAAAGCTCCCGGACGACGAATGGCTCAAGGAATCGGCCATCCTGCGCGAATTCGCCAGCCAGGCCATCATCGACAAGTCCGCCTGAAGAAAAAAGCATGCCTCCGGCGGCCGGGGGAACCTTTTTTGAAAAAAAGGGTTCCCCCGGACCCCTTCCCAAAAACTTTCAAAGGGGGCGCGGGGATCTGGCCCCCCCATCGAGGGGGTCCGGGGGGGATCATTCCCCCCGGCCGCCGGAGGCCTCTTTCCTTTTCTCGCCCCGGCCGCCGGAGGCCTCTTCTCGTCCCTCGCCCCGGGCGCGCAGGTCGTCGAAGCCGTGGCGCACGGCCTCCATGCGGTCGTGGTAGCCCTGGGCGTCGCCGTATTCCAGGAAGAAGCGGTAGCGGGAGTGGGTGGCCTTGGGCGTGCGGGCGTGGCGGATGGGGCACCAGTACTGCTCGGTGCGGCCGGCCACTTCGCGCACGTAGCCGAGCAGGCCGTTGAAGTAGCCGCAGTAGGCGCAGTTGAGCTTTTCGATCCAGTTCAAATAGGACAGGGCGTAGCGGTCGATGGCGATGTACTCGCCGCGCCGGACCTTGGGGATGCCGTAGATGGGGAAGCACACCGTCTGGTAGATGCTGACCGTCAGGTCCATGAGCAGGGCCGGCAGGAGCGCGCCCCAGATGACCGGAATGGTCAGGAGCATCAAAAACCCGGACTCGTAGACGTAGGACGCCCACTTCTTGGCCAGAAGCCGGTGCTGGCGCCGCACTTCCTTGGTGAAGCGGACCTTCTCGCGCCCGATGGTGGAGCGGACATCGGCGCCGGCCTCGTCGAACGCCTCGGACAGCTCCTTCTCCAAGGCCTCCAACCGCACGATGATGTCGTCGATTTTCGTCATGTGCGTCTCCGAAGGAATTAAGATGCCTCCGGCGGCCGGGGGGGATCATCCCCCCCGGACCCCCTGGAAGGGACAGCAGGAAACAGGGCGCGAGAGGGCGACGGCAGCCCCCGGTCTCCCGTTAGGGAGGGTCCGGGAGGGGCTTAGCCCCTCCCGGCCGCCGGAGGCATCTTTTCTTCTCTTTCTCTTCCTACTTGTAATCTTTGTCGGCCGCTTTGACGGCCTGGATGAGGCGCATGAATTCGACGCCGGCGTCGTGCATGTGGGTGTAGTGCTCGGCGTAGTCGATGTCGATGCCGGACATGGACTGGGCCACCCGGATGTCGTCCAGGAATCGGGCGAGGGTGGCGGGGTCGGGCTCGGGGCCGAACTGGCGGCCGATGGCGTCCTTAATGGCGGCGCGCACGGCCGGGACGGTGTCGGGACGCAGGCGCGAGAGGATGGCGTCCAGGGTTTGGGCGGAGGCGGGGGTGAGGGTCGGGGCGGGCGAGGCGGCGCTATTGTCCAAGGTAGGCCTTCTTGATGTCCGTGTTTTCGCGCAGCCGGTCGGCCTTGTCTTCCATGACCACGGCGCCTGTTTCGAGGACGTAGGCCCGGTCGGCGAGTTTGAGCGCGATGTTGGCGTTTTGTTCGACGAGCAGGATGGTCATGCCCCGCTCCTCGTTGACGTTTCGGATGATGCGGAAAATGTGCTGGGAGATCATGGGCGAGAGGCCAAGCGACGGCTCGTCGAGGAGGAGCATTTTCGGCCGGCTCATGAGGGCCCGGGCGATGGCCAGCATCTGCTGTTCGCCGCCGGACAGCGTGCCGCCGTGCTGCCGGCGCCGCTCGAAAAGGACCGGGAAGAGGCGGTAGACGAGGCCGAGGTCGGCTTCGATGCCGTCGGCGTCGCGGCGGAAAAAGGCCCCCATGTCGAGGTTTTCGCGCACGGTCAGCCGGGGGAAGATGCGCCGGCCTTCCGGAACCTGGCAAAGGCCCATGGCCGGGAGCAGGTCGGCCCGCACGTCGGTGATGGGCCGGCCCTGGTAGCGGACGTGGCCGCTGGTCGCCTTGACGATGCCGCAGATGGTCATGAGCGTGGTGGACTTGCCCGCGCCGTTGGCCCCGATGATGGTGACGATCTCGCCCTCGCCGACGGTCAGGGACACGTCGCGAAGGGCCTGGATGCGGCCGTAGTGGGCGCAGACGCCCTGCATTTCCAGAATTGCGGCCACGGCTACTCCGAATCGTCCGAACGTTTGCCAAGACGCGCCGCCGGCCACAGGCCGGCCGGGCGCACGAGCATCATGAAGGCCATGGCCCCGCCAAAGGCCAACATGCGGTAGAGCTCGAATCCCCGGAAGACTTCCGGCAGGGCGACCAGGGCCAGGGCCCCGAGGATGACGCCCGGAATCGAGCCCATGCCGCCGAGAACGACCATGGCCAGCACCATGGCCGACTCGATGAAGGTGAAGCTTTCCGGGCTCACAAACCGCATCCGGGCCGAGAAAAAGGCTCCGGCCAGGCCGCCGAAGACCGCGCCCAGGGCGTAGGCCAGGAGCTTGAACCGGAAGGTGTCCACCCCCATCAGCTCGGCCGCGGTCTCGTCCTCGCGGATGGCCTCGAAGGCCCGGCCGATGCGCGAATAGTTGATGCGGTAGACGGCTACGATGGTGAAAACGGCCAGGGCCAGGATGACGTAGTAGAGGTATTCGAGCTTTCGAAGGAGCAGGTACTCGAAGGAAAAGGAGCCGTCCGTGAAGGAGGGCACGTAGACGCCCGGGGCCTTGATGCCGAGCAGGCCGTTTGGGCCGCCGGTCAGCGCCATCCAGTTGTTGAGCACGATGCGCACGATCTCGCCGAACCCGAGCGTCACGATGGCCAGATAGTCGCCGCGCATGCGAAGCGTCGGGTAGCCGATGATGCAGCCGGCCACGGCCGCGAACAGGGCGCAGACCGGCAGGCAAACCCAGAAGGGCAGGCCGAAGTGGATGGAGAGCAGGGCGTAGGTGTAGGCCCCGACGCCGTAAAAGGCGATGTAGCCGAGGTCGAGCAGGCCGCAGAGACCGACCACGACATTGAGGCCAAGGCCGAGGCAGATGTAGACCAGGACGTTTATGGCCACGTCCTGGGCGTACCGGTTGGTCAGCATGGGATAGGCCAGGGCCAGGGCCAGGAGCGGCGCCAGGAGCATCCATCGGGGGGCCCGGGAGAGGGTGCCGCAAACGGCGTCGCGGGCCTGGCCCAGGGGCCGCAGCACCGGATCGAGGGAGCCGCGCTTGCCGAGCCGGTAAAGGACGAAGCAGATGGTCGCGGCCACGGCCACCCGCAGCCAGACCAGAAAGGAGTCCTCGAAATGGAATCCGCCGTCGCGGATGCCCATGAGCGGCCACAGGAGGAGGTAAAACCAGGCCAGGCCCAGCCCGAAATACAGCCAGGATTTCCTAGACCCGCGTGTCATCGACGTTTTCTCCCATGATGCCGGTCGGCATGAAATAGAGCACCAGGATGAGGATGACAAAGGCGAAGACGTCCTTGTACTCGCCGCCGTGGGGAATGTAGGCGGCGGCCAGGATCTCCACCATGCCGATGACGAGTCCGCCGATCATGGCCCCGGTGATGTTGCCGATGCCGCCCAGAACGGCCGCGGCAAAGGCCTTGATGCCCGGGACGAAGCCCATGTCGTAGCGCACCGAGCCGTAGTAGAGGCCGACCATGATGCCGGCGGCGGCGGCCAGCATGGCGCCGATGGCGAAGGTGGTGCTGATGACCCGGTCGGAATTGATGCCGACCAGGGCGCTCATGACCTTGTCCTGGGCCGTGGCCCGCATGGCCTTGCCGATGCGGGTCTTGTAGACCAGGGCATTGAGGAGAAAAAGAAGCAGGGCGGTGACGCCGATGATGCCGATCTGCATGTAGTTCAGGCGAAGGCCCCAGAATTCGAACCCGCCCTGGGTGAATTCCGTGGGATAGGCCTTGTCGTAGACGCCCTGGGTCAGCATCAGGCCGTTTTGCAGAAAGATCGACATGCCAAGGGCGGAGAGCAGGACCGACAGGCGCGAGGAGCCGCGAAGGGGCTTGTAGGCCACCTTCTCCACGGCCATGGCCAGCATGGCGCAGTAGCCCATGGCCAGGACCAGGGCAAAGGCCAGCCCGAACCAGGGGTGGGATTCCATGAGCCCGTGGGAGGCCAGGTAGCTTAGAAGGATCACGCCCATGTAGCCGCCGGCGGCGAAGATCTCGCCGTGGGCGAAGTTTATAAGCGAGATGATGCCGTAGACCATGGTGTAGCCGAGGGCCACCAGGGCGTAGACGCCGCCAAGCGTCAGTCCGTTGATGAGCTGCTGGATGAGATATTCCATGCCTTCCGCGCTTTCCGGGAGGAGGGCGGCCCTCCCCCCGGGGTGGTCTGCCGTTACTCGTACTTTTTGCCGGTCTGGGGGTCCCAGTAGTTGACGAACTTGCCGTCCTTGACCACGCGGATGACGTAGTTGGAGCCGGACTCGCCGTTGGCCTGGAACTTGATCTTCTTGGACGCGCCGTCCATGTTCGTCTTGAGGAGTTCGGCCTTGATCTTGGCCGGGTCCGTGGACTTGGCGGCCTTGATGGCGGCAAGCAGCGAATAGGCGGCGTCGTAGGCGTAGGCCGAGTAGGCGCCGGGCTTGCCGAACTGTTCGTAGGCGGCCTGGAACTTCTTGTAGGCCGGGGTGGTGTCGTCGATGTAGCCAAAGGTCAGGTACATGCCTTCGGCGGCGTCCTTGGCGATCTCCATGAGCTGCGGGTGGTAGACCGCGTCCTGGCCGATGATGGCGGTGGAGACGCCGGCCCGCTTGGCCTGGATGAGCATAAGCGCGCCGGAGGCGGAGTTCTGCAGGCTCATGTAGAAAACGTCGGGCTTGGCTTCCTTGATCTTGGTCAAAACGGCCGAGAAGTCCTTGTCGCCCTGGTTGACGTGGTCGTGCTCGATGACCTTCATGCCTTCCTTGGCGGCCAGCTTCTCGACGTTGTCGGCCAGGCCCTGGGAATAGGTGGTCTTGTCGTCCACGATGAAGACGGTCTTGGCTTTGAGCACATCCTTCATGAACTTCATGGCGGCGATGGACTGGTCGTCGTCACGGCCGCAGACACGGAACATGTAGGGCAGGCCGCGCTCGGTCACCTTTTCGGAGGTGGAGGCCGGGGTCAGCATGGGGATGTCGGCTTCGGCCAGGGCCTCGGAGGCCGGGATGGTGGCCGAGGAGCAGTAGGCGCCGACCACGCCGACGACCTTCTCGTTGACCAGCTTGTTGGCCGCGGCCACGGCCTGGCGCGGATCGCAGGCGGTGTCCTCGGCGAAAAGCTCGATCTTGTCGTAGCCCGGGATGCCGCCTTCCTTCTGGATGGCCGCGATGGCGGCCCGGGTGCCGTTGGCGATGTCGTTGCCGTCGGCGGCGTACGAGCCGGTCAGCGGACTCAGGCTGCCGATCTTGAGCGTCGCCGCCGTGGCCGCCGTGGCCGTCAGCAGGCAGGTGGCCAGGATCGAGAGGATGATGCTTCTGGTCTTCATTCCGCAAACCTCCTGTGGTCCTTGGTCTCGCCCTCCTCGCCGCGGTGTGCGGCCTTGCGGGCGTTTTCGCGGCTTGGTTGCCGGTGTCGCTTTCTCAGAAGAGGTGTATACGTTCTAAGATGGCACCCTACTAACTAATTTCTCTCTTAAAAATACTGGCGTATTGCTAAGGACGCCACATCAGTCGTCCGTCTCGGAACCGAGGTAGGCCTCGATGACGGCCGGATCGGACCGGACTTCGGCCGGCGTGCCCTGGCAGATGCACACGCCGTGGTCGAGGACCACCAGCCGGTGGCTGACGTTCATGACCACGCTCATGTCGTGCTCGACCAGGAGCACGTTTATGCCCGTGTCCGCGATGCGCTGGATGGTGGCCATGAGCTCGCGGCTCTCCGACGGGTTGAGTCCGGCGGCCGGCTCGTCGAGCAGGAGGGTCTGGGGATCGGAGCCGAGGGCCCGGGCGATCTCCAGGCGGCGCTGCAGGCCGTAGGGCAGGTTTTTGGCCACCACGTCGGCCTGGTCGGAGAGGCCGGCGAAGGCCAGGGCGGCGAGGGCCCGCTCGCGCACGGCCCGTTCCTCGCGCTTCTGGGCCGGGGTGCGCAGCACCGCGCCCAAAACCGAGCTTTTGGTGCGGCAGTGCCGGGCCACCATGACGTTTTCGAGGGCCGTCATGGCCGTGAAAAGCCGGATGTTCTGGAAGGTCCGGGCAATGCCCGTGGCCAGGATGTGGTGGGGGCGAAGGCCGGAAATGGTGCGGCCGTCGTAGGTCACCTGGCCGCCGGAGATCCGGTAGACGCCGGTGATGACGTTGAAAATGGTGGTCTTGCCCGCGCCGTTTGGCCCAATGAGGCTTAAGATCTCGCCGGGGCGCAGATCGAAAGACACTTCCGTCAGGGCCTGCAGCCCGCCGAAGTGGACGCTGACGTCGGTAAGACACAAGTGAGCCATGGAACCGGGTTACTACGAAAAAATCAGAAGAAAAACAAAGGAAATTTTGGAGCGGCCGGAAGCCTTCCCCGGGACGCGGCAAAGCCCGAAAATGTCAATACGAACGGCTGGCAGGCCGTTGGGGCCGGCGGACGGCCGGACGGGGCCGGAAGCCGGCACGTCGGTTGCATGGTCCGGGGCGGAGGTCCGGGAGCATGCAGACCTTTTTTCGCTTGACCCTGATGCTGGCCCTCGGGTTGTTTCTCGGCGGATGCGCCTTTTCCGGCGGCGGACGCGAACCCTATTCCATCGCCCCGGGCACGGGCTCGGTGCTGGACACGGCCCGGTCCCAGATCGGCGTGCCCTACCGGGCGGCCGGCCAGTCCCCGGACCGGGGATTCGACTGTTCGGGCTTCGTCCAGTGGGTCTACGCCCGCCACGGCGTCCGGCTTCCCCGGCGCACCGACGACCAGCTCCGCACCGGCCGCCCGGTCTCCAAAAGCGAACTGAAGACCGGGGACCTGGTCTTTTTCATGCCCTCGTCCCGGTCCGCCAGCCTGCACGTCGGCATCTTCGACGGCCACGGCGGGTTCATCCACAGCCCCTCGCCCGGCGGCCGGGTCCGGGAGGAGAGCATCCTCGCCCCGTACTGGCGCACCACCTACTACGCCGCCAACCGCGTCCTGCCCTGACCCAGGCCCAGGCCCCGCCCGGGGCAAAGCCTTTGACAGGCCGTCGCGTTTCTTTTTAAAAAGCTAGAAACTCAAACAAGCCTGTCGTTGACAACCCCAGTCCCGCTTCCCCAGGCGCCAGGCCCCGCGCCGCCGCCGGGACGGGTCACCAGGAATTCCCATGCGCGGCGCCTCCCTGCGGATCAAGATCAATGCGGCCATTTTCGTGGCGTTTTTGGGGGCGGCCGCGGCCTTCGCGGCCATCCTGACCTATTACATGGCCGACCGGGAGGCGGCGGCCCAAAACCGGACCCGGGTGCTCCTGGCCGCCCTGGCCGCCCACCGCCTGGAAGCCCTGGCCCCGCTGCTCCACCAGAGCGCCGAACTGGAAGCGGCCCGGGACATCCTCGGCCGGCTGGTCCGGGTCGAGGGCGTGGTCGAGGCGTCGCTTTTCGACGGACGGGGGACGCTTGTGTCCTCGGCCGGGCTCTTCCCGCCGCCGCCGCTTCGGGCGGACCCCGGAGAGGCCCTCCCGGCCGGCCGCGTCTATGCGGTCCAGGGCGAGGCAGGCAAGCTCTCGGCCATCCTGGTCGAACCGATCCGGGGGCAGGGGGAGACCCTCGGGTTTTTGCGCCTGCGCTACGCGATGCGGGATCTTTCCGCGCTCAACCGGCACGTCTGGCTTGTTTTCGCCGTGGCCGTGGCCGGGGCCTACCTCTTTTTGGCCACGCTTTTAAACATCCTGCTCCACCGCTTCGTGCTCAAGCCCGTGGACGTCCTGCGCCAGGGCCTCGAAGCCGTGGAGGCCGGCCGGCTCGGCCACGCGGTGCCGGTCTCCTCGCCGGACGCCCTGGGCCGGATGGCCCAGGCCTTCAACGCCATGTCGGCCCGGCTCCAGGAGACAAGCCAGTCCCTGGCCGCCAGCCGGGCCGAGATCGAGGAGAACCGGCGGCTTCTGGCCGGGCGCGTCGAGGAGCGGACCGCCGCCCTGGCCCGGGCCAACGGCCGGCTGACGGCCGAGGTCGAGGCCCGCCGGGAGGCCGAGGCCCGCCAGGAACGGGCCCTGGCCCTCTACAAGGCCATCCTGGAATCCACGGCCGAAGCCGTGATGTGCGTGGGTGTGGGCCCGCAGCGGGACGTGTTGGCCGTCAACCGCCGGTTCCTCGAACTGTGGGGCCTGCCCGACGACTGGCCGTCCCTCGACCACATCGCCCGGGGCCAGGCCATCCGCGACCGGTTGCGGGAACCGGAGGCAGCCGAGCAGGCCTTCCGGGACCTGATGCGGGACGACACGCGCCTCGACACGTCCTGCCTGGAGCTTGGCGACGGCCGGTTCCTGGAACGCCGCAGCGGGCCCATCATCCAGGGCGAGGCCTATATCGGCCGGGTGCTGTCCTACATCGACGTGACGGCGGACAAGGAGCGCGAGGCCAGCACCGAACGGGCCAAAAACAGGGCCGAGGACGCGAGCAAGGCCAAGGGGGACTTTCTTGCGGTCATGAGCCACGAGATCCGCACGCCGCTCAATGTCGTCATCGGCCTGACCGAGGAGATGCTCGCCCGGCCGGCCTCCGAGGAGCAGCTCGGCCACCTGCGCACGGTCCGGGAATCGGCCGCCCACCTCCTCGGCGTGGTCAACGACATCCTGGATTTCTCCAAGATCGAGGCCGGCAAGCTGGTCCTCGAACGCCTGGACTTCGATGTCCGCCGGCTGGTTGCCGGCGTGGCCGAGGCCTTCGACCGCGAGGCGCGGCGCAAGGGCCTTCGTTTCGAGGCCCGTGTGGCCGATGGCCTACCCGGGACGCTGTGCGGCGATCCGGGCCGGCTGCGCCAAGTGTTTCTCAATCTGGTCGGCAACGCGGTTAAGTTCACGGAGGCCGGATCGGTTTCCCTCTCGGTCGGCCCGGCCCAGGCGGCCCCGGGGGCGGTGCCGGACGGCCGGATCGGGATCGAGGTGTGCGTGGCCGACACGGGCATCGGCATCGAGCCGGACCGGCTGCCCGAAATTTTCGACCATTTCCAGCAGGGCGGCGGGTCCATCGGCCGGCGGTTCGGCGGCACGGGCCTGGGGTTGGCCATCTCCAAGGGGATCGTCGAGCGCATGGGCGGCCGGATCACGGTGGAAAGCCGGCCCGGCGAGGGAAGCGTCTTCCGTTTCACGGTCCGGTTGCTGCCGCCCCGAAACGCCGCGCCCGAGGCGGGAGAAGAGGCGACGGAGGGCTTGGACGGCGTTCCTGGCGGCTCGGGCGGTCGGGCCGGCCTTCGCATCCTGCTGGTCGAGGACAATGCCCTCAACGCCGCCGTGACCCGCCTGCACATGGCCCGCCTGGGCCACGACCTGACGGTGGCCGTCTCGGCCCGCGAGGCTTACGGCCTCCTGTCCCGGGAGCGTTTCGACGTGGTGCTCATGGACATCGAGATGCCGGACATCGACGGCATCGCCGCCACCCGGACCATCCGGGCCGGCGGACCGCCCGGGGAGCCGTCCCTCGATCCGGGGCTGCCCATCGTGGCGGTCACGGCCCATGCCGTGGAGGACGTGCGCCAGCAGTGCCTGGAAGCGGGCATGACGGGCTTTGTCACCAAACCGGTCAATTTCCGCACCCTCCAGCGGGTCCTGAAATCCGCCGGCCGGGACCCGGCGTCCGCGCTCCCGGCGCTCCTGGCGGACCAGGGCCCCCAAGGGGGGGCGGCTGCGGCCGCCGGGGCCGCGGGCGACGGGGGGGCGGCCCTGTTCGATCCCGGGGCGGCCCGAGAGGCCATGGGGATCTCCTGGAACCAGTACCAGGCCCTCAGCCGGGTCAGTTTTGACGAAGCCCTGCGCCGCCTGGACCAGGCGGGCGCGGCCCTGGCCTCGGGAAACATGGAAGAAGCGGCCATCGCCGCCCACACCGTCAAGGGCGCGGCGGCCACCCTTGGCGCCTATTCCAGCCGGGATCTGGCCGGGACGCTCGAAAAGGCCCTGCGGCGCAAGGATGTGGACGCGGCCCGACAGGCCCACGCGGCCCTGGTCGGGCTGTGGCGGCGGGTGGGCCGGGCCTTTGCCGACTGGCGCCCGCCGGTCGGCGAATAGGGGAACCGCTACCGGAAAAAGAAGAAACGGGCCCCGGCCACCAGCGCCATGCCGAGAGCCACCGGCCCGAAAAAGCCCCGGGTCCGCACGGCCAGGGCAAAGGCGGCCAGCCCGGCCCAGAGGATCAGGTTGCCGGGCCCGGCGTCGAAGGCCCCCTGCGGCCGCAAGAGGGCCGGCGCGGCCAGGGCGGCCAGCACCGCCGCCGGCACGTGGGCCAGAAAGCGGATGACCGGCGGCGGCAGGGTCCGGCCGGCCAGGAAAAGGAGCGGCCCCGACCGCGTGGCGTAGGTCACCGCCGTCATGGCGCAGATGGTCAGGAAGGCTGTCTGGCGTTCGTCCATCGTTCCACCCCCAGGCCCAGGGCCGCGCCGCAAAGCCCGGCCCCGAGCGTTCCGAATCCCGAAAATCCGCACGATGCCGCTCCAAGCGACAGCGCCGCCCCGGCCACGGCCGCGGCCACGTGGGACCGGCCGGTCAGCTGGCCGGCGAGCAGGGCCAGAAACATCCCCGGCAGGGCGAAATCCAGGGCAAAGGCCCGGCCGTCGCCAAGGATGTCGCCAAGGGCCACGCCAAGGGCCGTGCCGGCCACCCAGGCCGCCTGGGCCGCCACGTTGATGGCCAGGGTCAGGCCCTTGTCGCGGTCGCCCCGGCCGAACCGGGCGGCGTGCAAGGCGAAGCTCTCATCCGTCAGCCCGAAGGCGAAGGCGGCCAGTTCCCGTTTGCGCCAGCCGCGCAAAAGCGGGGCCATGGCCGCCGAAAAAAGCAGGTGGCGCAGGTTGACGGCCAGGGTCGTGGCCACGATGGAAAGCCCCGACGCGCCGGCCGAGAAAAGCCCCACCGCCACGAGCTGGGACGAGCCGGCGTAGACGAGCAGCGACATGGCCAGGACATTGAGGGCGCCGAGCCCGGCCTTGCCGGCCAGGACGCCATAGGCCATACCGACGGGGACGTAGCCGAGGGCGATGGGCCAGGTCCGGGCCAGGGCCGTTGGCCACACAGGCTGGCGGCCGGACGCCGCGCATGGGATCTCTTGCATGGGTACCTCCCCGGGGGCCCGGTTTTTTGCACCCGGCCGGGCTGTGGCGCAAGTTTTTTCGCCGCCCGGCCAAAGCCACAGGAAAAGCACGCGCACCATGAAAATCCTCGTCATCGTGGCCACGGCCCTGGCCCTGGCCTACTGCGGCTATCTGGGCCTGCTCTATGTCGGCCAGGACGCCATGGTCTTTCCGGGACGCGCGGCCGACCCGGCCCGGGAGCAGGAGATCCGGCGCTATTACCCGAGGCTCGAGGCCTTCGACGTGGCGGCCGGGGACGGCACGGTCCTTCGCGGCTACTGCCTGCCGCGCACCCGGGGCGGCAGGCCGGCCCCGGCCGTCCTCTACTACGGCGGCAACGCCGAGGAGCAGACCGGCTTTTTCCTGTGGTCGCCAAACGAGCTGCGGCCCTACACCGTGGCCGGAGTGGACTACCGGGGCTACGGCCACACCGGGGGCACGCCTTCCGAGACGGCGCTCAAGGCCGACGCCCTGGCCGTCTACGACGCCCTGGCCGCGAAAATCGGGCCGGACACCCCCATCGTGGTCATGGGCCGCAGCCTCGGCACGGGGCTCGCCGCCCACGTCGCGGCCCGACGGCCGGTGGCCGGGGTCATCCTGGTCACGCCGTATGACTCCCTGGCCGCCGTGGGCCAGGCCTCCCATCCCTTCGTGCCGGTCAGGCTCCTCATGAAGCACCCCTTTGCCGTGGCCCCGGACGCGGCCAAGATCACGGCCCCGACGCTCATGCTCGTGGCCGGCGACGACCGGCTGGTGCCGCCGGTCCACGCGGCCAGGCTGGCAGCCGTCTGGCCGGGCCCCAAGGACGTGCGCACCATCGACGGCGCGACCCACGGCAACATCGTGGACACGCCCGAGTACTGGCGGCTGGTGCGGGAATTCGTCGGGGAGCGCCTCAACTAGGCGCCAGGGCAGGGGAAATGTTCGGGTGTCCGGAGGGCTGCCGCTTCGGACGCCCGGTTGCGGGCGGGAGACGCCGGGCCGGGCGTTCGTTTTCGGCACGCGCCTTTCAAGGACCCGGCCGGGCCGGATGCGGGCCGGCCGGGCCGGCTATGGTGTCCCGGCCGGCAGGTCGGTTTCGTCCGGCACCACCGGCCGGGGGCCGAAGTCCCGGACCCCGAAACCGGGGCGGACCCGGTCGAGGATGGCGTCGGTCAGGGTGGACAGGCCGTCGCGGGTCCTGGCCGACAGGGTGAGGGCGTCGGGGAAGGCGTTTTTGAGCGGACCGCGGAGATCCTCCGGCACGGCGTCCCACTTGTTGAGGACAAGGAGCCGCGGGATGTCGCCGAGCTCCATCTCCTGGAGAATATCGGCCACGGCCGCCACCTGCCCGTCCACCTCGGGGTGGGAGGCGTCGGCCACGGCCACGAGGAGGTCGGCGGCCTCGAGCTCTTCCAGGGTGGCCCGGAAGGCTTCCTTGAGCTCCTTGGGCAGTTCGCGGATGAACCCGACCGTGTCGGTCAGGATGATCTCCCGGTCGCTCGGGAAGCGCAGCCGCCGGCTGGTCGGGTCGAGGGTGGCGAAAAGCCGGTTCTCGGCCAGGACCGCGCTGCCGGTCAGGGTGTTTAGAAGCGTGGACTTGCCGGCGTTGGTGTAGCCGACGAGCGACACCACGGGCAGGCCGGCCCGGGCCCGGCCGGCCCGGGCCGCGGCCCGGCGCTTGCGCAGTTCCTTGAGTTCGTCCTTGATGCGGCCGATCCGTTCCCGGATGCGCCGCCGGTCCACCTCGAGCTTGGTTTCGCCCGGTCCCCGGCCGCCGATGCCGCCCATAAGGCGCGACATGGCCCGGTCCTGCCGGACCAGGCGCGGCTGCAGGTACTTGAGCTGGGCCATCTCCACCTGCAGCTTGCCGGAGCGCGTGGCCGCGTGCTGGGCGAAGATGTCGAGGATGAGCTGGGTCCGGTCGATGACCCGCAACTGGGTCACCTCGGTCAGGTTGCGGATCTGCGACGGGGACAGCTCGCCGTCGAAGACCAGAAGCGACGCACCGGCCCGCAGGGCCGCCACCTCGATGTCCGCCAGCTTGCCCTTGCCGAGGATGAACTTGGGATTGATCGAGGCCACCCGCTGGACCACCGACTCGGCCACGTCCAGGCCGGCCGTGTCGGCCAGGGCGGCCAGCTCGTCCAGCGAGGCCTCCTGGGCGGTCCGGGGGGCGCTCGACACGCTGACCAGCACCGCCTTTTCCCGGCCGGACGGGGAGGTCCCCGGGGCGGCCAGCTTTTCGCCCTCCCGGGCCAGCTCGTCTTCGAGGGCGGTGGCCAGGGCGTTCATGTCCTCCTCCACCCGGTCGTAGGGGCGCGGCGGCAGGACGTCGTAGGGCGCGTCCCCGGCCCCGGGCGGCAGGAGGTGGGCGGCCTGGAGGGTGACGGGCTGGGCGAGATTGTCCATGGTCAGGGCGGCCACGCTGTCCAGGCGCAAAAAGAGCATGTCCGTCAGGTCTTCCTCGCTTAACCCCTCGCCGGCGAGGTGGACGTGGAGGAGCCTGACCCCGCGCAGGCGGGCCGAGCCGAGCCTGGCCCGGTCGAGTTCCGGAATGAGGATGCCCTTCTGGCTGCCGACCAGGATCATGGTCGGCCGGCCCTTGCGGTCGATCAAGAGGCCGACCTGCCGGCCGATGCCGAAAGCGATGGCGCACAATTCCCTGGCCTGGTCCAGGGTGTAGCCGCCGACGGACGGGTAGCGGCGGGTGCCGAGACGTTCCAGGGCCTTTAGCTGGCTGGGCTTGAGTCCAAGCGTGTTGCCTTCAACCTTGACTGCGATGGCGGTGCCCCTTGCTGGCGTTGACAAAGGCGGCGCCTG